>JALSHE010000109.1 GCA_026982415.1 Robiginitomaculum sp. | reverse complement strand
ACTGTGAAAATTCCTAGAGCGATGGTAGCCACGCCCACACTTGTTTGCAGGCCGTTATAAAGCCATGTCATATGACGGGCGGCACGTAACGGGAGAACGATTACAAGAGAAAACAATCCCATACCTGCAATTGAGCCTAGCCCAAACAAGGCAATATAAATAAGACCTAACCACGGCGATGTCATGGTTTGTAGTGTCAGGATAATCAAAGCCGCAGATCCGGCCATTCCATGCATAAGGCCAACGAGTAAAGCTCTTATGGGAAACCCCTGCGTATGCTCGTGTTTATGGGCAGACGGATTGTGACTGCGCTTGTTTTCGCCCTTATGGGAGTGGGCGTGAAAGTGGGTTTTTTCTACGCCGTGCCTGTGCGCATGAAAGTGAACGCGCTCTTTATAGACGCGGCGCAGAACGTCTATACCCAGAACAATCAGCATGAGGCCCACCGCAAATTCAAGGCCGTTGACAATTTTATCTGGAATAATATTGACGGCAAATAGAACAAGTGAGCCAAAGAGAAATAAGGTCAATGTATGCCCCAGCCCCCAAGCCATGCCTTGGCGGACGCCTTGGCGTGCAGAGGTAGTTTTTGTCGCCAAAGAGGCCACAGCCGCAATATGGTCAGCCTCGACGGCATGACGCATACCAAGCAAAAACCCGAAAAAAAGTATCGAGATCATATGTGTTCCTCTCTATGCAAAGGCTTGCTCACTGGCTTGCTTGCTTTGGGCTTTGAGCCAGTTATACCACTCATCCATACCTTCTCCCGTTTTGGCCGAAAGCTGGATGACTTTGATGTGTGGATTGACTTGCCGCGCATAGTCGAGACATTTTTCAACGTCAAAATCCAGATGCGGCAGCAGGTCGGTTTTGTTGAGGAGCATCACATCTGAGGCTGCGAACATATGAGGATATTTAATCGGCTTATCTTCGCCTTCAGTGACCGATAATATGGCCACTTTTGCCGCTTCGCCGAGATCAAACAAAGCCGGACAAACCAAATTGCCGACATTTTCAATCATGATAATCGAACCGGGTTTTGGCTGGAGCGATTTGACGCCCGCCATCACCATGTCAGCCTCTAAGTGACATCCCGTGCCCGTATTTATCTGAATGGCTGGCGCGCCGCTGTCCTTAATGCGCTGGGCATCATTAGCGGTTTGCTGGTCGCCTTCAATCACATAAATATCGGTCTTGCCTTTTTGGTCAATAATCGTGCGCTCTAATATAGTGGTCTTGCCTGAACCAGGGGAGCTAACCAAATTTAGCGCCAAGATTTCACGGCCAGAAAACCATGCCCGGTTGCGCTCGGCGAGTGCGTCATTTTTTTGCATAATGGCTTGTTCGAGCGCGATGGTGGTACCGACATTGCCGTGGGCTTTGGCGTGTGTATGTGCGTGGTCGTGGTCATGAGAATGATCGTGCGCGTGGTCATGGTCGTGATGATGGTCATCATGATCATGTGTGTGGGTGGTGATATTTCCGTCCGCATCAATATGGGTATGTTCACCCGTTTGTAAATTCGTGACGGTAGCTTTATTGCCGTCCTGACATCCGCAAGTTCCGCACATTATGCTGCCTCCAATTCCATTTCTTTAATATTTAATTCTTCACCTGAAAGGCGTTCCAAATCGCGAGAGCCGCAAGTGCACGCTGTCACGATTTGATGAAGCTCGACTTCATTACCGCAATCCCGGCACTTTGCCTGCCCGACAACTTCAATAATTTCCAGTGTTGCGCCTTCTAATACGGTTCCCTTAGCAACCACATCAAAGCAAAACTGCAAAGCGTCAGGCATGACCGCAGACAGCTTGCCAATTTCGAGTTGCACACGTTTAACCTTTTGCGTCTTGGCGTGCTCGGCGACAATCGAGACGATGCTTTTTGTGATGCCCATTTCGTGCATGCGCCGCCCTAACAAATTCTGGGCAATTGCTCGCCCACCAACATATCAACAATGCGCCGCCCGCCAAAGACCGTGCGCATGGTAACGCGGCCAGCGTCCCAATCACCCACAGCGCCAATAGTCGCCGCGCCTGTACCAAGTTCGTGTCCGTGCATGGCGCTCAAAACTTTCTCTGCGTGCTCGGCTGGAACGACAACAACGATTTTACCCTCATTGGCAAGATAGAGCGGATCAAGCCCAAGTATTTCGCAAAAGCCTTTGACCTCTGTTCGCAAGGGCGTTTTATCTTCTTCAATCTCAATACTAACGCCCGACGCCTGCGCGATTTCGTTGAGCACAGTGGCAAGCCCGCCGCGCGTGGCATCGCGTATGAAACGTATCTCGGGGCAAATATCCAAAATGGTTTTTATCAATCCGTGCAAAGAGGCGCAGTCGCTTTCAATGGGCGCATCAAGCGCCATGTCGCCGCGCGCCGCCAATATGGTCGCGCCGTGATCACCAAGTAACCCGTTGACGAGGATAACATCCCCCGGCACGGCATTACCTGCACCCAGATTATAGCCATTGCGAATAACGCCAATACCTGCCGTATTGATAAAAATTTTATCACAGCAGCCTTTGTTGACAACTTTGGTGTCGCCTGTGACGATTTTAACGCCCGCACTCGCGGCCTCTTTGGCCATCGACGCGGCTATGGTGCGCAACATTTCAATCTCGACGCCTTCTTCGATAATCACCGAGCAGGTTAGATAGAGCGGCGTTGCACCGCCCACGGCCAAGTCATTAACGGTTCCGCAAATAGCAAGCTTGCCAATATCGCCGCCGGGGAAAAACAAAGGGTCAACGACATAGCTATCGGTTGTAAAGGCGAGTTGATCCCCAAACTTGGCCAAATCGTTTAGGTCGAACCGAGCCTGATCTTCTAACGGTGATAGATAAGGGTTATCAAATTGCGACACAAATACATCATCGATTAAATCGCGCATGGCTTTGCCGCCGCCGCCATGAGCCAATGAGACTTTCTTGATGCTTACCTTGCCGCGCTTACGGGGCTGCTTTGGTACGGATATGTCGGCGGGTTTATTCATGCCTTTTCAAGCTCCCCTTTTTCAAGCTCTCTGAGGCGGTCAGGGTCGCCGTATTGGTAATAAGCAGCACACGCCCCCTCAGACGATACCATGAGCGCGCCTAGTGGCGTTTCAGGTGTGCAAGCTTTACCAAATACTTTGCAAGCAAAGGGCTTAATCACGCCTTTAAGCACTTCGCCGCATTGACAAGATTTGGGGTCAGCGATTTTAATATCTGGCACGACAAATTTACGCTCTGCGTCAAAGTCCACGAATTCCTTGCGCATACGCACGCCCGAATGATCAATAGAGCCAAGCCCGCGCCATTCAAAAAACTCTCGCAGTTCAAAGACTTCGGCGACTGCAGCAAGCGCTTCGTCATTGCCCTCATCTGGCACAATGCGCGAATATTGATTTTCAATTTCGGCGCGGCCTTCCGCGATTTGTTTAAGCACCATCCAGATGGAATGTAAAACATCGAGCGGTTCAAAACCTGCAACCACGAGCGGGCGTTTATAATGATCGGCGATAAATTCATAAGGTTCTATGCCGATAACCATGCTGACATGTCCGGGGCCAAGAAAGCCATCAATTTGCATATCGGGCGAGTCGAGAATGGCTTTAACTGTCGGAATGATGGTGATGTGGTTACAGAACAGAGAGAAGTTTTTAATCCCGTCCTCTTTGGCCTGCAAAACCGTGAATGCTGTGCTCGGCATAGTGGTTTCAAAACCAAGGCCGAAAAACACCACCTCTTTGTCAGGGTTTTTACGCGCGAGGTCAAGCGCATCCAGCGGCGAGTAAACCATACGCACATCAGCCCCGTCCGCCTTGGCTTGCAACAAGCTTTTCTTGGAACCTGGCACGCGCATGGCATCGCCAAATGTGGTGAATATCGTATCGGGCATTTCAGCCAGCGCCACACAATCATCAACCCGCCCCATAGGCAGGACGCAAACGGGGCAGCCGGGGCCGTGCACTAGCTCTATTTCTTTGGGTAACATGCCTTCAAGGCCGTAGCGGAAAATAGAATGGGTATGGCCGCCGCACACTTCCATAATTGCCAGCGGGCGGGTTTTGCAAATGTCGATTTGCTCGACCAATTCATTGATTTCTTTTAAAAGCATTTTCGCTTTTACCGGGTCGCGAAATTCATCAACATATTTCATGATGTGTCTCCATTGTTTAGCCCGCCTCTGTCATCGGCCAGTAATGTGTGCACAAGGTCCCAGAGGATATGATAAGTCGCCACATGACATTCTTGGACGCGGTGAATACTATCGGTCTCGACGGTAAGGCAAGCATCAAGGCCCGCATTGGCCATTTCGCCGCCGCTCATCCCCGATAGTCCGATAGTGGATAGGCCCATGTCACTAGCCTTTTGAAACGCTTTGATCAGGTTAGCGGAATTACCACTGGTTGATATTCCGATTAGGCAGTCGCCTTTGCGTCCTTGTGCGATAATTTGACGGGCGTAAACATGCTCATATCCAACATCATTACTCACCGCCGTCATCATGGCGATGTCCGTCGTGAGATTGATTGCCGTCAGTGCTGGGCGGCCCGTGGTGACGGGATGTAGAAATTCAACCGCTACATGGGCGGCATCACAGCTAGACCCGCCATTCCCCATTGTGAAGAGCCGTCCATTTTGGCTGTACATTTTTGCGACTATTTTGGCGGCTTTGACAATATCTTCTTGGTTTTTTTCAAAATAACTTTCGAACACGTTGACATGATCAGCAGCCTTTTGGCGCACAGATGTCATGAGTGCTTTGTCCATACTTTCAGTGTCTTGCTGCTTGCCGTGCAGAAAGGGGTAAAGATCAGAAAGATGTTTTTTCTTGCTCATGATTTATTTTTGCCCTGCCTATTTTTGTCCTGAAAGCCGCATGGCTTCAATTTCTTCTTGCGCCTCGCCAAGCTCGCGCAATACTTCCATGGTGAGTTCCGCTTCTTTTTCGTCAATGCGGCTCATGGCAAAGCCCACATGCACAAGCACCCAATCGCCGACGCAATCATCAAGAGAATGGTCTTCATTGACGATGCAGGCGAGATTGATCTCGCGCTTAACGCCGCTTATATCGACTATGCCAAACCTGCGCACGCGGTCTGATATTTCAACGATTTGTCCTGGTATCCCTAGGCACATAGATTAACTCCTGTTTTTCATACTTGTAGCGGCGGCGATAACCGCTTGGCCGAGGGCAAGCCCGCCGTCATTGGCAGGCACGCGGGCATGGGTCAGAACCTCATAGCCAAGGGCGCTGAGCTGTTTTGTAACAAGCTCCAGCAAGACGGCATTTTGAAAGCCGCCGCCAGACAGCGCGATTTGTTTTATAGGCGGCTCGTCTGAGCCTATTTTTACCACGCATTTCTCCGCCATCATAACAATGGCCTTTGCAAGACCTTTATGGAAACGCGCCGCCATAATCGGTATGGGGGTTTTTAAGATAAGATCGCCGAGCAAAGCCTGCCACATGGCAAGAGGTTCTACATAGGGCATGGATGTGGTTTGTAAGTTGGGCGCAGAAAGCGGATATGCGCTTTCCTCGCCCGTATCATTAAGCGTGTCTAAATCCACAGCCGCTTCGAGCATCATCGCCCCCTGGCCTTCATAGCTCGCCTCGTCGCGGCACAGACCAACAGCCGCCGCCACAGCGTCAAACAAACGGCCACAAGAGGATGCGAGCGGCACATTAATGTCTGCTTCTAGCATTTTATCTAATGTCTCGCGCGGCTTGGCCTCTAAATATTTAAACAATTCAAGCTCGTCAAAGTTCAAGGCAAATCTGTCCCAGCCCATTTCGGCAACTAAGTGCGCATATGTGTTGCGCCAAGGCTCTTTTATCGCCTGCGCCCCGCCGATCATAGCAATAGGCTTAAATGTACCAACCCGGCGATAGCCGGTATAATTGGCAATCATAAATTCGCCGCCCCATATGGTGCCATCGTCGCCAAAGCCTAGCCCGTCAAGCGCAATGCCAAGGATGGGCGCAGTATCAAGCGGTACGCCGTTCTCAGCCATGCACGAGGCGATATGGGCGTGGTGGTGCTGTATCTGCGCCAGTGGTAGTTTTAACGCCTGTGCCTGCTCATGGGCGTATTTAGTCGAGAGATATTCTGGATGTTTATCAGCCGCCAAAATTTCCGGTTCATGGTCATACATGTCCGTAAACAATTTTAAATTTTTCTGATAGTCCGCAAAGGTTTCCGCCTCTTCCAAATCACCTTGATGCTGCGACAGTATCGCCGCGCCGTCTTTGAGCAGGCAGAACGTAGATTTAAGTTCGCCGCCAAAAGCCAGCAAATCCGGCGCGTTTTCAAAGCCTTTGGGCAGAGCAATAGCGCTGGGTGCATAGCCGCGTGCGCGGCGCAATATACGCGGTTGACCACCGACTATTCTGACAAGACTATCATCAACACGGTTCTCAATCTCGCGGTCATGAAATAGAGCATAATCGGCAATACCAGAGAGCTTGGTTCTGACATCTTCATTGCTGGTGACTTGCGGCGCACCAGAAATATTAGCGCTGGTCATAACTATGGGCCGGTTCATACGCCGCAAAATAATATGGTGCATGGGCGTATGAGGCATCATAAATCCGACATGGCCAAGACCGGGCGCAACGCTTTCGGGAAAGGTCTTGTCACCGGATTTTTCCAGTAAAACAATCGGCGCTTCAGGGCTTGTGAGCAGTTCTTTTTCTTGCTCGGATACACGGCAATATTGCTCGATAATTTCCATATCCCGCGCCATCAGGGCAAAGGGTTTAGCCGGGCGATTTTTACGGGCGCGAAGTTTCTCAAGCGTGTCTTCATTGGTAGCATCGCAGGCGAGATGAAACCCGCCTATACCGCGAATGGCAACAATTTCGCCCTTTTGTAGGAGCGAGCAAATCGCGTCCACATCATCGAGCATAGAATGCATGTCATAGGTGACAATACCTTCGCCTAGATGCTCTAATGAGGCTTTGGGGCCGCATTTGTAGCAGGCATTAGGCTGGGCGTGAAAACGGCGGTCAGCAGGGTTTTCATATTCAGCCGTGCATTCATCGCAGAGGGCAAACGCGTCCATGCTGGTATTGGCGCGGTCATAGGGCACAGATTTAACTATGGAAAAACGCGGCCCGCAATGGGTGCAATTTGTAAAGGGGTAGCGGTAACGCCGACCAAATGGGTTAAAGGTGTCTTCCAAACAGGATTCGCAAACACCTGCGTCGGGGGTAATTTGCGTCTTGGTTTGCCCGCCAGCGCTGTTTGATATTTTAAAATTATCATAGCCCGCCGTGAGTTCAACTACCCGACATTCAATACTATCAATTTTTGATAGAGGCGGAACGTCTGTTTCTAGTTTGGTTTTGAACGTATCAATATCAGATTGCGCTCCAATCACTTTAATGAGTACACCGCTCGCATCATTGAGCACTTCGCCGACTAAATTACACTCATTCGCCAACCGCCAAACATTAGGACGAAAGCCCACGCCTTGCACCGTGCCGCGCACACGAATTTCTACGTGATGTTCAGGCTCCGGTGATGGCGCTTGGGCTACACTCACTGTGCCAACTCCCAGAGCATGACGCGGTTATTACCGCTATCAGAAATGGCCAATGTGTTTTCGCAAGCACTCACCCAATACGGCCAGCACACACTATCATGTACGGGCATGCCCCAGCGGTTATCGCCCTTTGATGTGAAAGTTGGCTGCGCGCCCACACCATCGAGAGGGGCGTCAGCGCTAATGCTCGATTGCCGCCAACCTGCAAGCCTAGAATTGGCAGTATCAGCCGCAATCAGCCAGTCACCAATCGCTGTCATGCCGTAGGGCATATTAAGCGCTTTATCATTTGGAAGATAGGCGGCGCGGTTATGTTCCAGTGAAGCGCTATCTTTTTGGCCAAGTACATAATCGCACGGCACGCCGGGTTTGGTCGGCCATTTTTCCCAGACCATAATGCGGTTATTGCCCGCATCGGACACCAATATTTTTTCGCCAACCGCGACAACGCTATGGGGCCAGCGCATACCGAGAGGCCCTGGATCACGGCCTGCATTTTCGTCGCGGGTTACCATGTCTTCTTGGCCCATGACCATATCAGCAGGTGCGCCGTTTGTTGTGGGAATGTCATTCCATATCAACACGCGGCGATTGCCCGTATCCGCTACAATCAGTTTTCCATCGATAATCGCAACCCCGTAACACCAATTTGTCGTGCTGGCCGTGGCTTCTTCGCCGCGATTGGCGAGAACACCCGTAAAATCTTCTTGCCCGATGACAATATCAGCAGGCTGGTTCATCTCGGTTGGGATTGTATGCCAGATGAGAACGCGGTGGTTCCACGCATCTGCAACCGCTAACACTGTGCCGTCACTGGCTATTCCGGTCGGTACATTTAGTGTGGCGGCACCCGCATCGCCTTTGGCATTGCGGCCTTCATGTTCAAAATTGGGTTGGCCAATGATAAAGTCGCACGGCGCGTTATTGGTGGTTGGTTTTTCATTCCAGATCATCAAGCGGTGATGGCCTGTATCACAAACGATAAATGGCCCTTCTGGGCGTACAAGCAGCGAACCACGCGGG
>JALSHE010000108.1 GCA_026982415.1 Robiginitomaculum sp. | reverse complement strand
GCGGCGATACCGCCGCCTGTGCAGCTTTCTGCTGTGGCTATGGTTAGGTGCTTTTCGCTGGCCGATTCTATGACTTGCGCCGCGAGTTTGTAGATATTTTCGTTCATGACGGTATGCGAATGCTGGCTGTGGCACTGGCGGCAATGCCTTCGCCCCGTCCCGTAAACCCGAGGCCTTCTGTGGTCGTGGCTTTGACACTGACGCGGTTCATGGTGAGGTCCAGCGCTCTCGCAATCATTAACCGCATGGCTTCGCGGTGCGGTTTTACCTTTGGTTTTTCGCAGATCAAGGTCACATCTACATGGTCAATGATTGCGCCTTCTGCCCGTACTAATTTGGCGGCATGCTTTAGGAACATGGTCGATGCTACGCCTTTCCATTTATCGTCGGACGGCGGGAAGTGGTCGCCTATGTCTCCGGCGCTGATGGCACCTAACAGGGCATCTGTAAGGGCGTGTAGGCCGACATCTGCATCGCTATGGCCTTTTAGGGAAAACCCAGCCTCAATCTCTACGCCGCACAGGAATAGAGACTTGCCCTCGCAAATCTGGTGAACGTCATATCCCGAACCGGTAATGCTTATCATGTTTTGTGCCGCTATAAAATCGTCTTCAAAAGTTAGCTTGATGTTTTTGGGGTCGCCCTCGCAAAACCCGATGGACATACCCGCTTGCCGTGCCACTTCTATGTCGTCGGCAAAATCTGCACTGTCTGGGATGTTGTCATAGGCTTGCATGATAGCGCTGTAATGAAAGCCTTGTGGGGTTTGCACACGGCGGAGTTGGTCACGGTCAACAGGTGTGCCGTCCAGGGTTTTTACCGCGTCGACTATGGGGAGGGCAGGGGCCGCTGCGAGGTGCTCGGTCAAAGTTTTGATAACATTGTCTATTGTCTGTGACAGGAATGGTCGCGCCGCATCATGGATAAGTACAATATCTGGCTTGTGCTCTCGTAAGTTTTCTAAGCCTGCTTTGACGGATGCCGTTCGGGTTGCGCCGCCGGATACAGATAGTATTTCGCCGTCATTATTCGCACAAGCTTGGTCGAATAATGCTTTATCATCAGGGTGAATGGCAACAATAATAGGCGCGTAATCTGCGAAGCATTTAAGTGTCTTGGTCAGCACCATTTGTCCATCAAGCTCACGGTATTGCTTGGGCAAGCCTCCGCCAGCTCTATGCCCCCGTCCTGCGGCGACAATCAGGACTGCAATTTTTACATATTTTGGTGATGAATTATTGTGCAACTGGTTTTTTCCCTTTAAAGCGAAACTATGAACCCTGAAACTATGAACAATGTAATCTATATCGGCAAGCTTAAGTTAAAGTCAAATGTGCTGGTCGCGCCTATGACCGGGATTTCCGATTTACCGTTTCGCCGCACCGCGCAAAAATTCGGGCCGGGTTCGGTTATGTCGGAAATGGTGGCTAGCGAATATTTGGGCAGAGGCCATCAAGCCTCCATGATAAAAACCGAAGGGGCGGGCGAGATTAAACCTTTAGCCATTCAATTGATTGGCCGCGAAGCCAAGTGGATGGGGGAGGGCGCGAGCATGGCAGAAGATGTTGGCGCAGAGGTGATAGATATAAATATGGGCTGTCCGACGCGGCGGGTAACGTCTGGCCTGTCGGGGTCGGCATTGATGCGGGACTTGGATCATGCTTTGACATTGATTGAGGCGACCGTGGATGCGGTCGATGTGCCTGTGACTTTGAAAATGCGACTGGGTTGGGATGATGACAGTTTGAACGCTCCGGAACTGGCGGCGCGTGCCGAATCGGCGGGAATCAAGATGGTCGTTGTCCACGGGCGCACGCGCTGTCAGATGTATAAGGGCAGTGCGGACTGGACGGCGGTAAAAAAAGTGAAACAGGCGGTGAGCATACCCGTGATTGTCAACGGAGATATTATCACGGGTGCTGATGCTGTGCAGGCCATGGCGCAATCCGGTGCGGACGGTGTTATGTTGGGGCGCGGATTGGTTGGTGCGCCGTGGCGTATCGCAGAGGTCAATGCTCGCTTGGCCGGACGTGAATATGTGCCAATATCACTAGAAGACATGCTACTTACCGCTCAGCAACATTATCGAGGTATACTCCAGTTTTACGGGCAAGAGCGCGGTATCCGCAATGCCCGCAAGCATCTATCAGAATACATCAGTAATGCCCCCGTGGACATGCCGGATGATGCCCGAGGCCAGGCCCGTTCCGACATTTGCAGATTGAACAATGAAGCCGCCGTACTGGCAAAATTAGAGCAAGTGTATTTGTCACCAGATAATCTTAGTTTGGACGGAGCGGCATGACGACCACACAGATAGATAACGAATTGGTGGAAGCCCTGCCTGATCCGGTTTTAGTGTTTAAGAGCGCGGATTTAACATTAGCCTGGATGAACTCAGCTGCAGAAAGCTGGTTACAATGCTCACTCGCATCAAAAATAGGTAGCAATTTGGCGCATATTGCAGGCGGTTTTGCTGCGCTTGAAACTGCGGCGGGGGATACAGCAAAAAACGGATCCACAATTCGCGGGCATAATTTTGATGTTTATATACCCGGTGCTGGTAGTGCCGAAGTCTCGTATTTGATCTTCCCGTATAAACAAAACATAGCTATTTTGTTATCGCCGCAAAGATACGGTGTCGGTACAGACAATGACAGCGATAAGGGGCAAGCCGTCGGCATGTTCGGGCAAATGTTAGCCCATGAGCTTAAAAACCCGTTAGCGGGAATATATGGGGCTGTGCAATTATTGGAGGCGGGTATATCGGATGCGGCAGATTTGGAAATCACAGGACTGATTAAATCGGAAGTGAAGCGTATTGGGCGGCTCGCGGATAAAATGGAAGACTTCAGCATTAGTGAGCCTTCGGAGTTTGATAATTTCAATATCCATACAGTGTTACGAAAAGCGCTTTTATTGTTTCAAAATGCCAATAATGCGGACATTAAATTTGTAGAAAACTATGACCCGTCTTTGCCGGATGTTTATGGCAATGCCGACAAATTGATGCAGGTGGTGATTAATTTTTTAGCCAATGCGACCGATTCTGTGAAAGCTCATATGGGGGCTGGCACGATTGAAATACAGACGTTGTACCGGGCTGGTGTGCGTAAACAAGCCCCTCAGGGCGGGCTACATGCGCTGCCCATAGAGGTCAAAATTATTGATAATGGTGGTGGGGTTTCTGACAAAATTAAAGATAGAATATTCCAGCCATTTGTGACGGGGAAGGCAAATGGGCACGGCCTTGGTTTGGCGCTTGTGTCAAAAATTATTGAGGAACATGGAGGGATTGTGGCGTGTCATTCCAATGGTGATGAAACCATTTTTTCCATGTTGCTACCGAGTGGTCGTAAGGAAAAGGTATGAAATACAATATTTTAATAGCAGATGATGATGCAAGTATCCGTTTTGTCCTCAGTAAGTACCTGACCCGAGCGGGCTATGGTGTGAAAGCTACTGACAACCCGCAAACCTTGTTAAAGTGGGCGAAGGCTGGCGAGGGCGATGTCATTCTCACAGATGTACATATGGGGGCGGACGAAATTTTCTCCTATATTCCCGAGCTGAAGCAATTGCGCCCAAATTTGCCCATTATCATTATCAGCGCCAATACTCGCATGGTCACGGCGCTTAAATCCAGGCAGTCTGGAGTGTTTGAATATATCCCCAAACCATTTGATTTGCCGGAGCTGGCGGGCACAATTAGGCGCGCTTTGGATGCACAGGTAATCCCTGAACGGAAAATATCAAAAAAACCGGATCAAATGATTGGCCGATCAAAAGCCATGCAGCCCGTATTTCGGGCTATATCCGATTATGCTTCGGGTTTGGTTCCCGTATTTGTTTGGGGGGATGCGGGCACAGGCAAGAGCCTCGCGGCGCAATGTGTGCATGATGCTGGAGGGCGCAGCAGCTTAAACTTTGTCTTGTTCAGTAGCTTTGACAACAATGCCGACTTATTTGAGGCGGTTGGAGCAGGAGATTTGCTGGTTGACCGCGTGCATGAACTGAGCGCAAAACGGCAAGCGCAATTGCTTGAAGCACTAGAATTCAACGAAAGTAGACCAAGTGGCGATAAATTTCGAGTGATAGCCACTGCTGAAGAGTCGTTGGAAGAAATACAGCAAAATCAAATGCTTCGTGCTGATTTATCATCTCACTTAATGGGCGGGCGCATTTATTTGCCACCCTTGCGGGATCGGACTAGGGACATCGTTGATTTAGCGTCACACTTCATTAACAGTGTACGGCCAGGCGCACGCGGGAATATTGACAAGTCGGCACAAGTGAGACTGAAAGCCCACACTTGGCCCGGTAATGTGCGCGAACTGCGGAATTTGATGCACGTCGTTGCTTTGCAATTTTCAGATAGGGACATTACAGAGAATATAGTTGAGCGTATACTCGCTCCGCAACAAACAATAGAGATACGGGATAACCCATTTGAAGATATAAAACTTGCTTGTACTGAGTTGTTGAGCGCGGTGAATGCGGGTGGTGATAATTCCACCAATTCACCTTTTGAGCAGGCGCTGGAGTGGGTGGAAAAACCATTGATCGCAGAAGCCTTGCGGCTGACAGGCGGCAATAACTCAAAAGCAGCAGATTTGCTTGGTATCCACCGCAATACTCTGCGGACGAAATTGCGTAAATGGCAGGACAAGTAGACACATAAAGCCCGCCCGCAATTTTTGTTGCATCCGGGTATCAGTGTGGTAAATAGGTGACAATGACAGGCGATAAAAAAACGCGGAACAGGCAATTCCGGACACCACGAGTGTTTCGCACGGCGTTGTTTGGCGTATTTTTTACAATAGCAGCTACACTTACAGGCATTGGCGCTTTGATGGCTTTGTCTGGCGATGAAGGGCAGGCGGCAGATGCTTTGCCGGGGCTATGGCTCAATCTGGTGTTGATTCTTATTCTTGGCGTCTATTTATTTTTCCGTCTGCGCAAGGTGTTGTTCAGCTCTGATGCGCACGAGAGTGCGCCGCATTTGCACCGCCGATTTGTTATGATATTTTCCTTGGGGGCTTTGTTGCCAGCTATATTGGTTGGTCTGTTTTTTACGGCTCTTATGAGCCGGAATTTAAGCGATATTTTTGGGCCAACAGTGCGCCAAACCATGCAAAATTCCCGGGACGTTTCCAATGCATATTTGCGAGAGGAAATAGATGAAATCTCCCAAGGGGTTTATGAAATTGCCGAAGACTTGAACCGTGCAGAATCGACTTTGCCAAACAGGATTACATTTACCGCTTTCCTCATAAGTCAGGCCGTGTTTCGGGAATTTCCTGTTGTTTATGTGATTGACGGGGACGGCAGGATATTATCCCAAGCGGAAGGGCCGCAGTCCCCGGTTTACATTTTACCAAGCAGTGAGGCTATGAGCCGTGCCAAAGAAGGCTCGATGACAATCACTAGCCGCAACGAAATCGACTTGCTGGTCGCGCTATACAAGCTTGAAAATTTCGCAGATGCTTATCTTTATACAGGTCGTTATCTGCGCGAGGGCGTGCTTGCGAATATTGACAAAATCGACGAGGTAGACGCGTCACTGGATAGCTATGAGGGCAGCTATAAAGCGCTAAACAATGTGTTCTTATTGACCTATATAGAGGTAGCGTTATTGATCTTTTTTGCGGCTATTTGGCTTGCTCTTCTATTGGCCAACAGGATAGTTTCACCCTTGGGCGAGATGGTCAATGCGGCAGAAAAAGTCCGTGCGGGTAATCTTGCTGCACGGGTAAATGTCACGGGTGTTTGGGACGAAATTGGTGATTTAGCCAATGCTTTCAACCGCATGACCAGACAACTTCATACACAGCGCGAAGACTTGGTGATGGAGCATGATATTTCGGAGCAGCGCCGGGAGTTTTCAGAAGCGGTGCTTTCCGGTGTCAGTGCGGGCGTGATCGGTTTAACCCCAGAGGGTAAAATTACGGTCATTAATAAATCCGCTGAAAATTTATTGGGTTTGCGTGCCGCCGATGTTGTCGGGGCGCCGTTGTCTCTTGTGTTACAAAGCTTCTTGCCTGTATTTACACGCGCCAAAGACGACATTGATAACCATGCAGACGATCAGGTCGTTCTTGAAACGTCGCACGGCATCAAAAACCTTGATATTCGTATTTCATCCTATAAAGGCCACCAACCCGAAACAGGATGGGTGATTACCTTTGACGATATTACGCGCTTGGTCGCTGCGCAAAGGCACTCGGCTTGGCGAGAGGTTGCTCGCAGAATTGCCCATGAAATTAAAAACCCGCTGACGCCAATTCAATTATCTGCGGAACGATTAGAGAAGAAATTTAAACCTGAAATCACCTCAGATCCAGAGGTGTTTTCCAACTGCACAAAAACCATTGTCCGCCAAGTTGCAAACTTGGGGCGCATGGTTGATGAATTTTCCGCATTTGCGCGCATGCCAGCACCGATACTGGAGCCAATTAACTTGCACACCCTCATTAAGGAAACATTGTTCGCCGCACAGGTCGCATTTCCAGATATACAGTTTCTATATGATGAAAACCAGGACGCAAATATTGAAATTTTATGTGATGAGCGCCTCATTTCCCAAGCCTTAACAAATATCTATAAGAATGCCGGCGAAGCCATATCAAGACGGATTGACGACACTGGCCAAGAAGAGCTGGACGGGGTGATAAGTACAGAGGTTAGCGTGGCAGGCGCATTGGTCTGTATTGATATAACCGATAATGGCCAGGGGTGGCCTGACCAAGACCGTGATCGTTTGCTTGAGCCGTATATGACGACACGCGATGAAGGTTCCGGCCTAGGTTTGGCCATTGTCAAGCGTATTGCAGAAGATCACGGCGGGTCTTTAGAGTTGGTTAGCTTGTCAGCTGATAAAATAGGTGCGCGAGTTCGTATTTGCTTGCCAAAAACAGATGAATTTACTGAACCTCTAATGCCGTCCGCTCATAAAATTACCAATCCGACAGGAGAAACTGTAACATGAGTTTTGAGATATTAGTTGTTGAAGACGAAGATGATATTAGGAATTTGATTGCCGGTATTTTATCCGATGACGGTTACCCTGTCCGCGAAGCAAATGGCAGTGTACAGGCACTTTCAGAGTTTAAATCCCGCAAGCCCTCACTGGTCATTATGGATGTATGGCTTAAGGGTTCGGACATGGACGGCATAGAGCTGATGGACGTGTTTAAAAAGACCGATCCAGATATTCCAGTGATAATTATAAGTGGCCACGGCAGCGTTGAGACGGCAGTTTCGGCTATTCGCAAAGGGGCTTATGATTATATCGTCAAACCATTCCCAAGCGAAAAACTTTTGATCACAGCAAAGCGGGCGCTGGAAACCGTGCAGTTACGACAGGAAAATGCGGATCTCAAAGGTCGATCCGTTTTGGAGGAAAGTTTAATCGGGCGCTCATCCGTTATTTGTCAGTTACGGCAAAAAATAGACCGTATTGCACCCACGAATAGCCGTGTACTTATCTCGGGGCCGTCGGGGGCAGGCAAAGAATTGATAGCACGGTTACTGCACGACAAATCCGATCGCTCCAATGGGCCATTCCGCGCCGTTAATGCTGCATCTATGGTGCCGGAACGGGTTGAGGAAGAGTTGTTCGGTGTGGAAGACGCGCACGGCAATGCGGTTAAAATCGGGCTGCTGGAGCGGGCACACTTTGGTACACTTTATCTGGATGAAGTCGCGGATATGCCCCGAGAAACCCAAAGCAAGCTTCTGCGTTTGCTTGTCAATCAACGTTTTCATCGGGTTGGCGGGCAAAAAGATGTTCAGGTTGATGTGCGTGTTATAACGTCGACTTCGCGGGATTTGGAAAAAGAAACAAGACTGGGCCATTTCCGGGAAGATCTTTATCACCGCCTCAATGTTATGCCTTTAACCGCACCACCGCTTATGGATAGACGTGAAGATATACCGGAACTCGTCGAGTATTTTATCGACAGATTATCCGGGTCCACGGGTTTGCCTGCCAGAAGTATTGGCGACGACGCTATGGCGGCACTCCAAGCCCATGATTGGCCCGGCAATGTCAGGCAGTTGAAAAACAATGTTGAGCGTTTGTTGATATTGGCTGGCGGTAAACCCGGAGAACCCATCACGCTTAAATCTCTTCCCGAAGAAGTATCTGTGGTTCGTCAGGCCACAAACGCGCAAGATAGTGACCGGATTGTCTCCTTGCCGCTGCGCGATGCTCGTGAACATTTTGAGCGGGAGTATTTACAGGTGCAAATAGAACGTTTTGGCGGTAATATCTCGCGCACGGCAACATTTGTCGGTATGGAACGTTCGGCATTGCACCGTAAACTTAAGTCTTTGGGGATTAATTCGTCCTCAAAACTTTCCGGAGCAACACTGTCTGACGCGCAAACGACTGAACGAGAGCAGGAGTAGGGCATGGATATCATTATTTGCGGCGCCGGACGGGTTGGTTACGGTATTGCCAGGCGTTTGTCGGCAGAAAACAACTCTGTGACTGTTGTCGATATTTCCGCCGAGCTTGTGCAGAGTATATCTACAGAACTTGATGTACGCGGTATTGTTGGTCACGGGGCGCACCCCAGTGTTTTGAAAAAAGCGGGCGCCGAGACGGCAGATATGGTTATCGCTGTGACTTATTCCGACGAGGTCAATATGGTGGCTTGCCAGATCTGTCATTCGTTATTTGGTACACCGATAAAAATTGCGCGGGTACGGGCGCAAGACTATCTTGAGGAAAAATGGCGCGATTTATATACGCGCCAAAACATGCCGATTGATATTATCATCTCTCCGGAAATCGAAATTGGCAAAGCTATTTTGCGCCGCCTTAATACGCCTGGGGCATTTGATGTTGTGCCCTTTGCTAATGGTTTGGTGCAACTTATTGGTATTCAGGTCGATGAAGATTGCCCTATCACCAATATGCCTATCCACCAAATTAGGGAGTTATTTCCGAATTTGAAAGCTACTATTGTTGGCGTATTTCGCGACAAACAATTTTTTGCTCCAGACCCGGACGATCAATTGTCGGTGGGGGATAATGCATATTTCGTTGTCGATTCGGCACATGCAAGCCGTTTGCTTGACATTATTGGCACGAATGAAGAAAAAGCACGCCACGTAGTGATATTTGGCGGCGGCAATGTTGGGGCCTATGTAGCCCGTGAATTGGAAAAAGTATCCGGCGTGCGGGTACGCATTATTGAAGCTAACAAAGCCCGCGCAGAAAAAGCGGCGGAACAGCTAAAGCATACTGTTGTACTCTACGGTGATGCATTGAGTGCAGCCGTACAAGAGGAGGCTGGCGTTCGTGATGCCCAAGGTATTTTGTGTTTGACCAATGATGACAAGACAAACATTATTGCTGGGATTATGGCAAAGTCTATTGGTGATGGGCAGGTGTTTAGCCTTATCAACGATGTTTCCTTACTGGACATTCGCAGATCTTTGGACATTGATATGATCATTGATCCACGAGCAACAACGGTTTCGTCAATTCTGCGCCATGTTCGCAAGGGGCGTATCCTTGATGTATTTGCGTTGGAGGGCGGCTCGGCTGAAGTGATGGAGGGCGAGGTGCTTGATACATCGCCCTTATCTGGCAAAACGCTGGAAGAAGCTGATATTCCCGACGGGATTGTCATAGGTGCCGTTATCAGGAACGGGAATGTTATGCAACCCACGCCGGATTTAACCATACAGACACGCGACCATGTGGTCTTGTTGGCTGATATTTCAGCCTTGACACATGTTGAACATTTGTTCCGTGTTAGTGCTGATTATTTTTAAGGTATTTCATGGCCTATTCGCGCATCTTTCTCTGGCTTGGATATGCGCTGGTTTCCTATGCCGTATTGATGTTGCTTTCGGCGCTCTGCGGATTAGTTTTTCGAGAGTTCGCCCAGGCAAGTCTGTTTTTTACACTGGCCTGTATTGTTGGTATTATTGGTTTGATCATAGCGTTTATCGGACAGAACGCGCCGACCCATGAAAACACCCGCGATGCGTTGGTGTTTCTTGTTTTCTTTTGGCTTTTAGTGCCATTGATCGCTTGTTTGCCGTATTTGTCTTTGCCAGAGGTACCAACATTTGCCATTGCTTATTTTGAAGCAGCTTCGGCGACGACAACGACAGGTGCATCGGTGCTCAACCCAGACACGACCCCCAAATCGTTTTTACTCTGGCGATCTTTGTTGCAATGGAGCGGCGGAGTTATGGTTGCCACATTCGCCGTTGTCATCTTGGCGGCGTTAAACCTCACAGGAATTGGGGAGCATAGATCGGCATTGTTTACCCTGCGCAAAGGTGAAATATTTTCAAGGCTTTTGGGTATAGGCCGGCTGATTGCCCTTTTATATACGCTGATTGCATTTGTTTGCTTTTCCTTTTTAGTCATTTCAGGAACACCAGCGTTTGAAGCATTGTGTTTGGCGTTAAGTGCAATATCCACAGGGGGGCTAGCACCAAGAAGCGGGCTTTTGGCGGATTATGTTTCGGGCTTTGGTGGTTTGGTGTTGGCGGTGACTTGTTTATTTGGTGCTGCTAATGTATCCGTGCTTTGGGATGTATTGCGGCGGCGTAATGCTATGGCTTTACGAGAAGTCTTTCTCAATATTGAACACCGGGGCATTTTTGCCATTATCATTATTCTGATTGTGGCAGGGTTTTTGTCTACGGGTGCAGCGCATCTGTATACCGTAGTGGTTGAAGCGGCCTTTATGGCCAGTTCCACTGGATTTGATTATCATGTCATTGGCATTGATATGGTGCCTTCCGCATTGCTCATCGCATTGGTGTTAATTGGTGGGTCAGCTTTGTCAACGGCAGGGGGGTTAAAGATTATTCGCATGCTGCTTTTATTTCGCCATTTGCGCACAGACCTTGACCGTATGAGCCATCCCTCAAGGGTGATGCCCGTGAAATTTCAAGGCCGTACCATTGACGACAAAGCATTTTTATCTATCTGGATGTATTTCTTTGGTTATACATTGGTCTTTGCTTTGGGGATTGCGGCACTGGGGGCGTCGGGCTTGGAATTCACCCAAGCCGTGTCCGCCGCCGCGTCCGCTTTATCCAATACAGGGCCTTTATTAGCGGCGACTAATCCCGAAACGACTTACGGCGATATGAACGTTTTATCCCTATCAGTCCTTACGGTCATAATGTTGGTTGGCCGTATAGAAGTTTTGGCGGTATTTGCCGTTGTCGCGCCGTCTTTTTGGCGGAATTAAAACTTCTAGGGTAAAAAATACGCAGTGCGCCAATATTGACTATTGCTATCTTGCAGGTGGTGGCATTAGGAAAGGGTATGGTGCGCAAAACAATACAAATACAATAGGGTAAAACATGGCCGGCGAGAAAAAACAAAACCTGCAAGATGCATTTTTAAATTCAGTGCGTAAATCCAAGACGCCATTGACAATATTTTTAATGAACGGCGTCAAGCTTGGCGGGGTTGTTACTTGGTTTGACAACTTCTGCGTGCTTCTACGGCGTGATGGTCAAGTGCAAATGGTTTATAAACATGCCATATCAACAATTATGCCGTCCGAGCCTGTTTCTTTATTTGATGCCGAGGCCGAAGCCGATGATGACTAGATATTTCCGCCTATGATAGAGATTGAATCTAGCCCGCAATTAGCACTGGTATTGCATCCAGTGCTAGGGCGTGAGGGCGCAGAACATGCCCGGCTTAAGTTAGAAGAAGCGGCACTTCTGGCCGATGCACTCGGTGTTGATGTACGCAATAGCCTAGCGGTTACTGTGCGTGATATTAAGGCTAATAACTATTTTGGTATCGGAAAAATTGACGAAATATCTGCTCTTATTGCCGAGCATGATATTAATTTGGTTGTCGTTAACACGGCTCTCGCGCCTATTCAGCAACGTAATTTAGAGAAGCTCTGGGATGTTAAAGTCATTGACCGCACAGGCTTGATATTAGAGATATTCGCTTTGCGTGCGGCTACCAAAGAGGGGCGTTTACAGGTGGAACTCGCGCGGCTTGGTTATGAACGCTCGCGCCTTGTGCGGACATGGACGCATTTGGAGCGACAAAGAGGTGGGCAGGGCTTAATGTCCGGGCCGGGCGAAACACAAATCGAATCTGATCGTCGGATGCTGGCAGATAAAATTGGCAAGCTACAAGGGGACTTACGCCAAGTCCGCCGCACGCGCGCCCTCCAACGCACAAAGCGCAAGCGGGCACCGGAACGGGTCGTTGCGCTTGTTGGCTATACCAATGCTGGCAAATCGTCGCTGTTTAACCGCTTGACCACAGGCGGTGTGCTCGAAAAAGACATGCTGTTCGCAACGCTCGACACCACACACAGGATTTTGCCATTACCCAGCGGCCAGAACGCCGTTATGTCCGACACGGTTGGCTTTATATCTGACCTACCGACCGACCTAGTAGATGCATTTCGTGCTACACTGGAAGAAGTCAAAGAAGCGGATTTGCTGATACATGTCCGCGATATGTCCGACCCGCTCAGCGAGCAACACAAGCTAGATGTCTTGAAAATTTTAGATTCCATAGACGCAGGCCCCAATCATGAACAAGCCATGATTGAAGTTCTGAATAAAGTCGATTTGATTAGTGATGAATTGAAAGCGTCTCTCACTGGAAACACTAAACAGAAACAACGCTCTTTCATGATTTCTTGCACCAAGAAGATGGGGCTGGAAGCTTTGTTGGAAGGTATAGAAAACGAGCTTTCCAAGGCCGATCATGTGGTTGATGTCACGATAGAACCCAAAGATATGCAAGTCCGCGCATGGCTATACCAGCACGGCAATGTTCTGGATGAGATAATTTTAGAGCAAGGCCAATGCCAAATGCGCGTGCGTCTAACGCAAGTAGACGCGGGGAAACTCCATACCCATCATCCGCAGGTTTTTGCCTAAAGCCCAGACTTCTTCGCTTCAAGATATAAGGCTTCTAGGGCGTCTAATTCCATGCTTTCCAATTCAGCATCTGCATGCTTCTCTATATATTGAAAGCGGCGGGTGAATTTTTTGTTGCAGTCGCGCAGGGCGTGTTCGGGGTCTACGCCTAGTTTTCGGGCTAGGTTAGATACGGCGAAGATTAAATCTCCGACTTCTTCGTGGATACGGGCTTGGCCTTCGTCGTTGTTGACGGCTTCGGCGATTTCCACAGATTCCTCAATGATTTTAGCAATCACCTGTTCGGGTTCAGCCCAGTCAAACCCAACGCGGGCGGCACGCTTTTGCAATTTATCTGCGCGAGTAAGGGCGGGTAGGGCGAAGGCAATGCCGTCCAAAACAGAAGTATTCTCTGATTTTTGGCTCCGTTCCTTCGCTTTCAACGCTTCCCAAGCTAGAGTTTGCGTGTCGCTATCGCGCTCGTTTTCATCGCCGAATACATGGGGGTGGCGGGCAATCATTTTTTCGACCAAGCCGTCGCAGACGGCGGCGAAATCAAATTCGTCCTGCTCGTCGGCCATTTGTGCGTGGAAAACCACTTGTAACAATAAATCCCCGAGTTCTTCTTTGAGATCAGCCATATTACCGCGCTCTATGGCGTCGTTGACTTCGTATGCTTCTTCGATGGTGTAGGGCGCTACCGTTTCAAAGGTTTGTTCTATATCCCACGGGCACCCGGTTTCAGGATCGCGCAGTCGCGCCATCATAATGAGCAATCGCTGTTGCGGCGTAGCTCCCAAACTGTTGGCAATCTTTTTTATATTCATTTGGGGCGCTTAGAGTTTTGCAACAAAGTATGGACGGTGAACACCAATATGACGGCTATAGATATACCGTAACAGGTCCAGACATAAAAATTATAGCGACCAAAATCCGGGAGTAAGTCCATCACAGTTTCTCCAAAGTAGTTGTGGCAGCAGCCGGGCGTTTACGCCTTGTTTTGGCACTGGCGATTTTGTTGAGCATCTTACTCAATACCAACCAGCCAAGGAAGAAAGTATAGCCAAAGGTCATGAGCATAAGGGGTAATAATATACTGCCTGGCAATCCCGGAGCGTCCGGCATGGATACCGAAGACGTTTGGTGCAATGTATTCCACCAATCCACAGAAAACTTGATAATCGGTAGATTAATCGACCCGACCATAGCTACCAAGCCAGCGATACGTGCGGCCCGGCGCTTATCGTCTATACCTGCCCAAACAGCCATATAACCTATGAATAGAAATAGTAAAATCAGAGTGGAGGTCATTCGCCCGTCCCATTGCCAATAAGTGCCCCAGCTGGTCTTGCCCCACAATGCGCCTGTTATCAGGCCAAGCGCCGTAAAAGCGGCACCAGGCAAAGCAAGGGCGCGGGCTAATTCGTCTGATAAAGGGTGCCGCCATATATAGGCCAGCAAGCTAGCAAATGCCATGCCAGCATAAGCCGCCATGCCTGTCCAAACTGCGGGGACATGCACATACATAATGCGGACACTATGGCCTTGTAATTGGTCTTCAGGGGAATTGTACAAGCCAAAATACAGGCCGCTGCCAATTAGGAACAACGCCAATAGTCCGAAAATCGGCGCGGCGACATTGGCGAATTTTTTAAACCGCAAAGGGTTTGCTAGAAAACTGATCATGTCCCTTTACTCCATTACCGTGTTAAGTGCGGCGGCAGCGGCGGGTATCCCGATGGCCGCCGCGATGAGGCTTATACCCGCCAAAGCCTGAAATTCCAAGACCTGAAATAAAGAGGCATTTTGGAATGACACCGCGCCGCTAACGGAAAAGATCAAAACTGGTATCACAAGCGGGATGGTCAACAGCACAAGCAAAAAGCCCCCCCCCTTGAACCCGACCAAGCACGCCCCGGAAAACGCACCGTAGCAAACCAGCGCCGGGCTGGCGATTACCATGGAGACAAATAATCCAAGCAATATGTCTGTCGGTAAATCAAACAACAGCACCGCCAAGGGCAGGGCGATGATGAGCGGCAAGATAGCGAGAAGCCAATGGGCGCACACCTTGGCCAATACATAGGCGTTCATGGACATGCCGGATAACTTTATGTGTTCTAAACTGCCGTCCTCAGCATCATCTGAGAATAAATGCTCGAACGAGAACAACAATGAAAACACCACGGCCAACCATATTAGGGCAGGGGCTAAGGGGCGCAGAGTTTTAAATTCACCGCCCAGTGCAATAGCCGACATGGACAAGAACACCGCAAAAAACACCAAGCCCAGGAGCCAAGCGCCGCCAGAGCGCAGGGCAATGCGTATATCGCGTACTATAAGACCGCCTATGCTATTCATGTTCCGCTCCGCTCAACGTAAGCACGCGGGTATTATTGCCGATCTTTTCCGGCGGTGTATGGGATGCAATGAGGGCGCAGCCACCAGAGGCCACATGCTCGCCGACCAATGCGTGTATAACCGAACGCCCTTTTGCATCCATAGCAGCAGCTGGCTCGTCCAATATCCACAGGCTTGCCCGCTTGATTAATAGCCGCGCCAGAGACAGCCGCCTAGACTGCCCAGCCGATAAACCTTTGGCGCGCAGATTAATTTGCGCTGATAGGCCAACTTGTTCCAGCGCATATTCGGGGGCTATAGGCGAGGCGAACACAGATTGCCAAAACCGCAAATTTTCCAACACCGTTAGATTTGGTTTATGGCCATCGTGGTGACCTTGGTATCCGGTGTCTGAGGATATGTATTTATGCACATCCTGTTCGCCCCATACCACGTGGCCGCTGTCCGGGCGTAAGAGGCCGGCAATACATTTTAGCAAAGATGTTTTGCCAATCCCGTTACTGCCCGCAACCCAGAGCGTATCGCCCGCATCCATTGAAAATGACAAGCCATCAATTAGCAAATTATCCCCGCGTGAGACGGCGAGATCTGTGACCACAAGTTGGCTGGATGTTTTGGTCGCTGTTGTCATGATTATTTAGTCTGTACTCATTTACTCGATGTGTTTATAAGCATGTACTGATATGAACATGCGCTATCTTGGCGCATTCCCTAACATGCAATATTTGGATAAACCAGAACAATGAAACCAAAACATCAAAACAAACGCCTAATCACCATGGCTATTGTCGCTCTGGCAGTGGTTGGCGGTGCCTACTTATTGCTCAGAGCGCTCGGCGATAACAAGCAACTCTTCGTAAACCCGTCTGTCGTGGTTGATCGTACCTATGTGCAAGGCGTAAATAAGATTAAAATCGGCGGCATGGTGGTCGAGGGGAGTGTGGTTAAAACGGACGGCCTAAACACCAGTTTCTCGGTGATAAATTTTGACGATCCAGACCCAAATGTACCCGCACTAAATGTTGTCTATTATGACGTGCTACCGGATTTATTCGCTGAGGGGCAGGGCGTGGTCATGACAGGAAAATTAGCCCCGGACGGCACATTTATCGCCAGCAATGTCCTCGCCAAACACGACGAAAACTACATGCCGAAAATGCCAGAGAGCTAGGAGTTACTGGATTTAATCCTAGTCAAAACGTGTGACGGGGTCACTTATTCTTCCAAGGTCTCCACGACAAAGTTATTGTTCGTAAATACACAAATATCTGCGGCTATGCCCATGGCTTTACGGGCTAATGTCTCTGCGTCCTCTTCGTAATCGTCTAGGGCGCGGGCGGCGGACAAGGCGTAATTGCCGCCGCTACCGATGGCGGTGATACCCCCGTCAGGTTCAACCACGTCGCCATTGCCAGTAAGGACGAAGGTTTCTTTTTTATCAGCCACAATCATCATAGCTTGTAGCTGTCGCAGAACCTTGTCGGTGCGCCAGTCTTTGGCCAGTTCTACGCAAGCCCTCGCAAGTTGGGTCGGATATTGCTCCAATTTAATCTCAAGCCGTTCCATGAGCGCGAATGCGTCCGCTGTAGCACCAGCAAAACCAATTATAACATTGCCGTCTATGATGCGGCGGACCTTACGGGCTGTAGATTTCATCACCGTATTTCCAGCCGAAACCTGCCCATCGCCAATAACAACAACTTTGCCGCCTTTGCGCACAGTTAAAATAGTCGTACCGCGCCACCGGCTCGCATCTGCGTAATCATGGTTCATAATAGTATCCCAGTTGTTTTAAGGCTAAGTGTTAATGAGAATATGGGGCGTGGTGGCAAACGGGTCAAGAGCGAGGGGAATCAAGCCTCTGTCTATTTGCGGATTCGCCACGGAAAAACCTTGTCTGTGGCTATAAAGAATTTCAGAATTAATTGCAAAATGAAAAATACTAGACAAAGCGGCTTATATAACGGTAATTAGAATAGGGTAAAGTTATTGCGGCTGGATTAAGATTGTCGCGCTTGGGGGAGAATATGATCAAACAATCAATAGCAATTTGTAGCGGAGTTATAGCGGTTTTATTATGTGTAAGTGCTTCGGCGCAAACATCCATACAAAGAACCGATATTCTTATGGTCGTTGAGCCAAACACTACAGTTGTTGGTGAGACATTGACAATTGGCTCTGACGAACCTGTGTTTGTTGCGGATGCGTACTCACCGAGGGCGGTAGAACTGTTATCGGATATAACGGTAGGCGGTATCGATTCGGGTGTGAAATTCAGTAAGGGTTCTGTTTTATTTGGGCGCTATGATGACACCGTTTGGACTTATTGCGGAATTGCAGTCCACAACGCATCAAGTAAGGCGATTAATACGGTTGTCTTGGGTGTTTTAACAGGAGGCTTGTCCTTGTTGACAGGTTATGAAGATACGGAAATCAAATGTCTTCACGATGGAAATAATGATGGGACGTTTGAAAGTGCCTGGACTGGCGGGCTTGCTGAATCTGATAATGCTATGGTCGCTTTTTCGCTCACTAAAACACCCATGTCCTCACCGACAGGTTATAAGAGAGTAGAGTATACCAAGGGGCCAATTATGCCAGTTGAAGTCAACTGGACAAAAAATGCGAAAACTGGCGTTTTGACATTCATGACACAAGCTGGCGGTATGACCATTCAGAAGAAAAGTATTCCGGTACCTGCACTTGGCGCTGAGCCGATTGAACACAGCCAATTTGGTGCTAAATTTGAAGTGATTGGGTATGATGGGCAGACTGACAAGCTTACTTATCAAATCAAGAACGGTACTAAACGGAACTACTATCTTGTGCCAGCCAAGAGAACTACCACCACTCAATATATCTATTATTAGACCAATGTTAAAAAAACAGGCAATGTCATGAAGAAGTTTTTCATACTCGTTTCCCATTTCTTTGGCTCACTGCATGTGCAACTGCGCCAGAGGACGTATCAAGACGCGTAAATTTTAGCTGGGATATTAAGCCGGAAACTAGGTCAGAGCAAATACTGGATGTAGAGACGGGGGATGTTTTCTTTACTTGGGAAGCGACTGCAAAGGCAACACACAGCATGAATTTGAATGGTGAAACTGTGCCACTTGTCCTGGCCGAAACAAAATACGGTAATATTTATTGTACGGGCGGTATGAAAACGGACACTTGTTATGAAGATCGGAACGGGGATGCTCGTTTTGATACCGTCTGGAATGCACGCCCTACTTCAAGGCGTCCTATCGTTGTCCTGGCCGCAACCAATCCGAAAGAAATGGATGCACCGATTGGTTTTAAAGCCGTGATCTCTGAACAGGTTGTCGCCGAACAAAATTTGGGCGTGATTTTTGACGGAGCTGTTCGGGGGGCGCTGAATGATAATGGAAAGTTCACTTTCATGATTGGAACCTTCCAACTCGGCTGGCATGATGGTAAAGATGCACCGCGTGATCCGACTGGCGCAGGGTGGGTGCCTGTTAATTTAATGACCAATATTTACTCCGATAAAAAGAAGGTTAGCATTTCAGTTAAGGAACTAGGTGTTACTTATGCGATTACAAAATCCGCTCTGGATGGAAGTATAACCTTGGAGTTTTCTGCCGAGAAAAAGAACGGTGTTGCTCTTCATAAAAAGCTGGAGATCGACCTTCCAGACACTGAGGAATTGGAGCCGGATGCTGGCGAGGTTATTTAGGCCGTGGTGACCATTTAGGTTTTTGTAAGGAACACTTTGGTGCGGCAAAATGTCTATTTGCTTTTGTGTTAATGAGAATTATACGCAACTTATGGCACAACAAAGCAAACCCGAACCAACTCTGTCGCCAGGCAAGGCGGCCAAAATACTTGCACGGCGGGACTATGCTGGCCCGGCCTTCCTTAGTGGTGCTTTTCGGCCTTTCTTTTTGGGGGCTAGTGTTTGGGCAGTTGTCGCAATTGGGTATTGGCTCGCCCTATATAATGGCTGGATGGACACACCCGAAGCCATTACAGGGCGGGACTGGCATATTCACGAAATGTTGTTTGGATTTGGCGGTGCGGCACTGGCCGGATTTATCCTGACGGCTGTACCTAACTGGACGGGGCGGCTACCCGTGCGCGGTTGGCCGCTGGGCGGGTTAGCGGCAATATGGTTGCTCGGACGCTTGGTGATGCTATCTGGGCAGCCCGTACTTATGCTGTTGGATGTAGTGTTTTTATTTATACTATCCGCAGTGGTGGCACGGGAAATCATAGGCGGGCGAAACAAGCGTAATCTGGTGGTAGTCGGCATGATAACGCTAATGGCCACGGCCAATCTGTTGACCCATTTAGAGCGCGTCGGGTTGTTCGCCATGGATGGTCATAGTTGGCGCTTTGCCCTAGCAGTCTTGTTGACTTTGCTCAGCCTGATAGGTGGTCGCGTCACGCCGAGCTTTACGCGCAATCTGCTGGCCAAGCAAAATCCCGCTCTCAAGGAGCCAGCCAAAATGCCAGCAAAACCCGGCGGTAAAATTGATAAAATAGTTATGCTGTTCTCCGCCCTGTCCTTACTGGTTTGGGTCTTCGCACCGACATATTTCGGTACGGGTATATTGCTATGTTTGGCAGGGCTGGGGCAATTATTCCGCCTATCACGCTGGCAAGGTTTTCAGGTCATGCATCAATCAATCATTGTCGTATTGCACATAGCCTATGCATGGCTGGGCCTTGGGCTTTTTCTTTTGGGCACAGCTATTTTGTGGGACGGGTTTTTAGTGTCCGATGCCATACACGGACTGACCATAGGTGCCATAGGCATTATGATTGCCGCTATGATGAGCAGGGCAAGCTTTGGCCATTCCGGCCTAGCCATGCGAGCGGGCTGGGCTTTGACCAGTGTCTATGCATTGATCGGCCTGGCTGTAATCCTCAGGCTCGCCGCAGGGTTTTTTGCACCGCAAATCATGGTCACCCTATCGGGTCTCGCTTGGATTGCCGCTTTCATAATTTTTGCCGCCACTTTCATGCCGCTATACTTTAAACCGCGCCAATAGCCGTTGCACAATTATCTCAATCGGCTACAAAACATAAAACGGAGGAAAATATGACCAAAGCCATGCACCAAGTAATGGGCGTCAGCGCCGGGTTTGATATTGTTGACCCAACCAAAGTCGAACGACTGGAGGGTAAGGTATCAGATATAGAATGGCAGTTGCGGGTCGAGTTGGCGGCGCTGTATCGTTTGTGTGCGCTGTATGGCTGGACGGATTTGGTGTTTACCCATATCTCTGCCAAACTCCCGGACGAGGACGGTGAGGAGCGGTTTTTAATCAATCCTTACGGCGTTTTGTTTGATGAAATGACGGCGTCAAGCTTGGTGAAAATCGACCTTGAAGGCAATATAATTGGCGATAGTCCCTACTTCATCAATCCGGCGGGCTTCACCATTCATTCCGCCGTCCATGCGGCGCGAGAGGATGCAGGTTGTGTCATGCATGTGCATACACCTTACGGCGTTGCGGTCTCCGTCCAGAAAAAAGGCCTGCGTAAATACACCCAGTTCGCCATGGTGGTACACGACGACCTCGCCTACCATGATTATGAAGGCATTGCCATTGACCTGGACGAACGCGAACGGATAGTTGCTGATATGGGTACTAAAAACCTGCTCATGCTACGCAATCATGGCACTATGGTGGTCGGGGAAAATTGCGCTTTGGCGTTCTTGCGCATGTATTTCCTGGAGCAAGCCTGCAAAACCCAAATCCTCGCCCAAGCCGCTGGCAATAAAAACCTACATAACTGTGATGATGAACTGGCCGCACATGTCCATATGCAAGGCGCAGGCGCTTTTATGAAAGGCATGGGCGACAATCTGGTCTGGCCGGGATTAATGCGGCGTTTGGCGAAGAACTATGGGGGCTGGGAGTATTAGGGGGTGTTTATTTCTCCACTTCTTCCACATGCACGACTGAATTGACATATCGGTGTCAGGCACGGTAACTATCCAATATGAGCGCAGAAAAAACGGAAAAGCAAAAACAGCAGGAACGTCGTGATGCACGGGTGGCCAAGGCGCTGCGGGATAATTTACGCCGCCGCAAAGTAGCGGTAAAAAAAGCTAAAATTCCGAAATAAGCCTTCAAGATATTATCTATAGCAAGCGGTCATAATCTCGCCTAACATTTTGTTGACAGTTGATTCCATAAATATCTGTCAGGAGAAAATTCATGGATAAAATTGTTATTGAAGGCGGTACGCCTCTATCGGGTCAAATTTCAATTAGCGGCGCGAAGAATTCGGCGCTGAAATTGATGGTGGCTTGCTTGTTGACCGACGAGCCTCTCGAATTGACCAATATGCCCAATTTGCGTGATACGCGGTTTTTGGGGCACTTACTTGAGAATTTCGGGGTTAAGGTCACGGATGGTGTTGGCAATTTGACTATGCACGCCAAGACCTTGACCTCAACAACTGCACCCTATGATTTGGTGCGTAAAATGCGGGCCAGCTTTAATGTGCTGGGGCCGGTTTTGGCACGGGCGCATAAGGCCAAAGTTTCCCTGCCGGGCGGTTGTGCCATTGGTGCGCGCCCCGTTGATTTGCATTTAAACGCGCTGAAAGCCATGGGTGCAGAGATAGAGCTGAGCGAGGGCTATGTCATCGCATCTGCTAAAGGCGGTCTGAAGGGCGCAGATATTACCTTCCCGTTCATCAGTGTCGGTGCGACCGAACATGCTATGCTGGCGGCGGTTCTGGCCACGGGCGAAACGGTTTTAAACAATGCGGCGCGAGAGCCGGAAATTGTGGATTTGGCCAATTGCCTTAATGCTATGGGAGCCAAGATTAGCGGGGCAGGGCGCTCGGAAATTACTATTCAGGGCGTTAAAAAGCTCGGCGGTACAAAATTCGCCGTAGTACCCGACCGGATTGAGGCAGGAACCTATGCATTGGCGGCGGCTACGGTCGGCGGCGCCGTCAGGCTGGTTAATGTGCGTTCAGACCATCTCGGCTCGCTGTGGCCATTGATAGCACAGGCGGGCGCGAAAGTGACTATGGACGAAAATTCCGTGTTAGTGGAGCGCCACGGCACGCCCATCCATCCCGTCGATGTTGAGACCCAAGCTTACCCCGGCTTCCCGACAGACTTACAGGCGCAATTTATGGCGATGATGTGTTTGGCGGACGGTGTTTCTATTATCCGCGAAAATATCTTTGAGAACCGCTTCATGCACTGCCCGGAACTCTCGCGCATGGGGGCTAATATTACGGTTAGCGGACGCGAAGCTATCATTAGGGGCGTGCCCAAGTTAAAGGGTGCGCAAGTTATGGCGACGGATCTTCGGGCTTCGGCAAGTTTAATCGCGGCTGGTATGGCTGCTGAGGGCACGACCGAAGTTGGCAGAGTCTATCATTTGGACCGGGGATTTGAGCAAATTGAAGTAAAACTTGGTAATTGCGGTGCCAGAATTAAACGGGTAAAAGAATAAATATGAGCAATAGATTGAAATTATTGGCAGAGACGCCCGAGGGGCTAACCGTACTATCGGCGGCGCTTCAGGACGCGATTGTGCGTGTGGGCGATATTCACTTTGACCGTTCCGGCAATTCAATGGTGTTAATCGCGAGCCGCTATTGCCACGAAACCGATGTGCCGAGCCGGATAAAAGCCGGGCTTGGCCTGCACAATATTTTGTTTGCCAAGATGAAAGGCATTAACCGCGCCGACCCGGATGCTTTTTTGGTGTTACTGTCGATTAATTTTGTACCGTCTGATGAACCACCGGGCGGAGCGATTACCTTGATTTTTGCGGGCGGCGGCGAGATTAGTTTGGATGCTGAATGTTTGGAAGTCCGGCTTGTAGATATACAAAACGAGCGGCCTACCAAGAGCATACCATTACATCCGGTTCATGAGTGAAGACCATTATATAAGCGAGCTGCACATTGATGCAGAAAGCCTGGCCGTCACTAGCCCCGAAATGGAGCATGAGCGCCGGGTGGCCATATTTGATTTGCTGGAGGAAAACAGCTTTCACCCCAAGGATTCGCAATCTGGGCCATATATCATAAATCTATCCCTGTCCGAAGGCCGTTTGGTGTTAGATGTTCAGCGTACCAACGGCGCGCCGCGCGGGAATTTTTCCTTTTCTATCAAGCCTTTCAGCCGAATTATTAAAGACTATTTCATGATTTGCGAAGCCTATCATGATGCTATTCGCACGGCGACCACGGCGCAAATTGAAGCCATAGATATGGGGCGACGCGGCTTGCATAATGAGGGGTCGCGCCTGCTGGAAGACAGTTTGCGGAACTCTGTAGAGTTAGATTTCAACACATCACGGCGCTTGTTTACATTGATTTGCGCCCTACATAGGCGGCCATGATGACTAATAAAAATGAACTCCCAGCATCCGTACTTTTTGTCTGTACGCTTAATTCCATCCGGTCGCCAATGGCGGAAGGCATGATGAAAGCCCGTTACGGCGAGGATGTGTATGTGCAATCTTGCGGCCTGGAAGCTGGCGAGTTAAGCGACCTTATGGTGGCAGTGATGCGCGAAAAGGGCATGGATTTGTCGGCTCATAAATCCAAGACCTTGGCTGAAATTGCCGATACCAGTTTTGATGTGGTTATAGTTTTTAATAAGGACGCCGAAGCCGCCGTTCGCGCCGTTTTCGACGATAGCGACACCGAAATTTGCGTTTGGCCGACGCCCGACCCAACCCAAGGTGCTATGGATGTGCGGGCTATGATGGACAATTTTCGCGCCGTTAGGGACGTGATAGAGATGCGTATAGACAAGAAATTCGGCTAATTACTGATATTTTTGGGCTATTTTGCGGCAAATCTGTGCAATTTGTGAAAAAATACCTATATATTGTTGGCAAGACGTGGTTAAACGCGCCTGCACAAAAAACTGTAAAGAATCGGCTGTTGTTAATAGCCAGTAATTAAAAGGATTTGCTTTGGCAAAAGAAGAACTATTAGAATTTGACGGCGAAGTGATCGAGCTTCTCCCAAATGCGACATTTCGCGTTAAACTTGACGGTAATGATCACGAGATTATTGCCCACACGGCTGGCCGTATGCGTAAAAACCGAATCCGGGTTTTAGCTGGCGACAAAGTCACTGTTGAAATGACCCCTTACGACCTGTCCAAAGGGCGCATTACTTACAGATTTAAGTAAGCACTGCTCTGATGAGCGGCGCAAAAATACCCCATCTCATATTAGCAAGTGCATCCCCGCGTCGGCGAGAGCTTTTGGCACGTATTGGTGTGGTGCCGGGTAATATAATTCCGGCGGATATAAATGAAGACCCCCGCAAAGACGAACTCCCCAAACCTCATTCCCTGCGGCTAGCTATTGGCAAAGCGCAAGAAATCGCGCCTGCTCATAAAGGCTCGTATATATTGTCGGCGGATACCGTAGTTGGTGTGGGGCGACGTATATTGCCCAAGGCAGAAGATGCAGAGACGGCGAAAGCCTGTCTGGATTTGCTGTCGGGCAGGGCGCACCGTGTATTTACGGGTGTTTGTTTGATAACACCGGACGGGCGGGAAATATCACGGGTTGTTGAGACACGGCTTAAAATGAAGCGGTTATCGGACTTGGAAATGACGCAATATTTGGACAGCGGTGAATGGGACGGCAAGGCAGGCGGTTACGGTATTCAAGGGCTTGCGGGCGCTTTTATCTCCCATATTAGCGGGTCCTATTCCAATGTAGTTGGGCTGCCAGTTTATGAGACCAGAAATATGTTAATCGGAGCAGGGTATCTAAATGGCTAAATTGTGTAGAATTGAAAATGCCATTGGCGAAGAACGCGCCTCTATTATCGTGCATAAACGAGATGTAGAATACTATGTCCGCCGTTGGAGTGACCGGGATATTGCCCGCAAGGGCGAAGTGTTTAGTGCGCGCGTATTGCGTATTGACAAAGACATGATGGCGGCATTCGTCGATATGGGGGCTGGCCGAAACGGGCTTTTGCGGTTCGCTATGTCCAATAATGCCCCGCGCCTTGTTGAGGGGGCTATGGTTCGGGTTGAAGTATTGCGCCAGGCGGAGGCCAATAAAGGCCCACTGGTAAGGTTCATAGAGCCGAGTAGTGCCGATAAACCCACAAAAGAAAAATCCATCAGTCTGCGCGAAACCATTTCAGCTCGCTATCCCGGCATTAAGTTTGAAGACAGCTTGGTCAATGGTATCGACGAAGCTGCGGAGACCGAAATAGCCTTACAAGGTGGTGGTTATGTTTATATTGAGCATACCCGCGCGGGGACTATGATAGATGTGGATACAGGCACCGGACAGAAAAATGCCGTGGGTATTGCGGCAGCCCGCGAGATTGCCCGGCAAATTCGCAAGCGCGGTATTGGTGGTTTGATCTTGGCGGATTTCCCCAATTTCCGTAAACGCAAAGTGCAGGCGGATGTCTGGCAGACCTTTAAGGACGGATTTAACGGCGACATTGACGGGCCGAAAATAGCTCCATTATCACGCTTCGGCACTATCGAGATGACCCGCACCCGCACAGGCTCGTCCATAGCCCAAATTATGATGGGCAAGGACGGCGAACCGACCACGGAAACTGTGGCCTTACGGGGTTTGCGTAGGTTGACCACCGAAGCCAATGTGGACGGCGGAGCTAGACTAGTCTTGCAAGTGCCTGAGGCGGCATTTCAGTGGCTGGAAGCCGATACAATCGGCTGGCGCAAAGCTTTGGCCGAGCGTATCGGTGAGCGGTTCCGTATTGTGTCCGGCACCACGATTGATGTTTATAAGGACGAAACCAAAGGGAATACGTAATGGTAATGAGCAAAGTTTGTAAAATATGCAAGAAACCGCAAACGGCAGAATACGCACCATTTTGCTCACCGCGCTGTACGGACGTAGACTTAGGCCGCTGGCTCAAAGGCGGCTATGCCATACCCGGCAGAGACGGCGAAGCCAGTATCCCGGCAAATGACAACCCAGACGCAGACCCTGAGTTTACTTAGGGAGCCTCTGATTAACTCGGGTTGAATTTTCCATGAGATGAAAATTTCAGATTTTTGTTTGGAAATTGAGAGAATAGCAAGGCTATTGTCGATATTTTCACGCGAAAAGCTGGATTTTTCAGCCATGGAAAAACAGCTCATGAGTTGTTCAGAGGTTCCCTAGGGCGCTCTTTGGTAAACCATATTGGCGTGATAGGGTGTACGCGTTCTAGTAGAGTGCGTTACTCAAGGTGAGGGGTAACGGGCTAACAGGGGGAAATCTGGCCTGTCATTTTTGAATGGTACACTCAACTAAGGTCTGTCCCTGATTTAACGAAACCCTAAATCAGGAACAGACCCTAACTAAAAACACCCCCAGCCGAGCAGGCAGGGGGTGTTGTTCTTGCTAAAGCCGGGAGATTAACCGCCGAACTGGCCAAGTTTACCAGCATTTTTTGCCAGTAAATAATAAAATGTAACGCGGGACTTCATCCGGTCTTGTTTCATAGTTGCACAAACATCTGCGCAGGCAGAGGCAGCCGTGCCAGCATCCTGACCAAGTTTCTTGGCACAATAACCATTGATAACCCGATCAAGTTCTGACTGGTCTGAACATGATACCAGCGAGCTGTCCCTGTTGGTCAGGGCAATGCCGAGATAATTGCATATTTTTTGTACAACGGCTTCATCAGCGCTGCTGTCATATTGTTTTACATTGTCTATATAGTCTGCTGCTTTTGCCATGATGGCCTCCAATTTAGTTAATTTAAGCTTGTAATAAATAACTGAAATACAGCAAATATTCAAGATTCCGCGCGACAAAAATTGAATTATTATGGTGAAATAATTTGAACTGGCTTTTTCTTAACGGAATGTGGCGCAGCCTCATATTCAGGCTTTAACCGCCGTGCTTTTTGTTGTACCACGCCCACAAGGAAAAGGTAATTAAGGCGATTTAGAGGACGGTATGCCTAATAACGATTCGGTTCGAGAAACAGTAATGCGCAGTCTTGTTGCGGTTGGTTCTGAGCGTGAAGCTTCGTTTTATGCGGATATATTTCAAAATTTACCGCCAGAACAATTTGCCCTGATTACGATTGACCCAAGATGTCTGAAAAACCCGCTTCTGGAAGCCTTGATCAGTGATTTGAAAATATTGTCAATTCTTGGGCTGACGCCAATATTGGTTGTTGGCGCTTTACACACCGACAAGTCTAGCGTTCGTTTTCATACCGAGCGGCTTTGTAAGGAGTTGGAAAACGCTAAAATTAGAACGACAAAACTCAATTGTGCCTCATATCAACTCATGTCTGATGTCCGAAGAAAAGTACAGGCAGGTCGGTTCGTGGTTTTGGAAATGACGGATACGGATCGTGGTCTTGATTTAAAACAACTAGCCAAACGTCTCAACCCTGCAAAAATAATATTTTTACAGCCCTCGGGCGGGTTTCGAATCGATGGGAAACGTGTAGCGGTCGTCAATGTCGATGTGACCAGCAGTTTTCCGGCTAAAGACACATTGAGCAATGGGCAGAGAAAATTTGTAGATATGGTCAAGAATTTGGTCGGCGAAACGCAACAGGCTTGCACATATGTTATCGTCTCGCCGTTAAATTTATTGTCCGAATTGTTTACAATTTCCGGCGCCGGGACAATGTTAAGACGCGGTGCGCAGATTAAATGCTATGATAATTATGAGGAGTTGGACGCGCTGGTGCTTAAGCAGGCCATCGAGAAATCTTTTGGGCGCAAGCTCTTACCGGAATTTCTTTCGCGGCCAATAACAAGACTTTACCTAGAAGAAAATAACCGGGGCGGCGCGATTGTAAGCGAATTGGGTGGGCTGCCATATTTGAGTAAGTTTTGGGTTACGCAAGAAGCACAAGGCGAAGGCATAGCCCACGATATTTGGCAAGCTTTGCGCGATAAAACGCCCGTTTTCTTTTGGAGATCAAGAAATGATAATGCCTTTAACACTTGGTACATGAAGATGTGCGAAGGCATGCAAGTCAGTGGGGATTGGCGGGTGTTTTGGATTGGGCTGGAGGCTCCCGAAATACCTGATGCTATACGCGCGGCGACCAATTCCCCTCAAGACTTTGAAAAACAATAATAATAACAAAAAAGGTTGGGAATATGCAAATCACACACAATTTTGACGGCGGCAATATTGTCGTACTCTCTGCGGACAAGGCGGACAATATCCGCTTGGAAATCCGCAAGGACAATCAGTCGGATTTTTACCAATGGTTTTATTATCGGCTGAGTGGTGCCCAAGGATTGGATTGTGTGATGACCATTGAGAACGCAGAAGGCGCAGCCTTTACGGGGGGATGGGAAAACTATCAAGCCCGCGCCAGCTATGACCGTGAAGAGTGGTTTTTGGTGCCGACACGCTTTGAAAACGGGCACTTGATCATAGAGCATACGCCCGAATTTGGTTCGGTTTATTATGCCTATTTCGCGCCCTATTCAATGGAGCGCCATGCAGATTTAGTCGCGGGATGTCAGATGCACTCGGATGTAAACGCGTCTGTGCTAGGCCAGACACTCGACGGCCAAGACCTTGACCTTTTGACCATTGGTACGCCGGGCAAGGGCAAGAAATCCATGTGGGTTGATGCCAGACAACATCCCGGCGAAATAATGGCGGAGTGGTGGATGGAGGGCTTTCTCAGTCGCCTGCTTGATGACGACGACCCGACCGCCCGTGTTTTGCGCGAAAAATGTGTGTTCTATGTTGTCCCCAATATGAACCCGGACGGCTCCCGCCGAGGGCATTTGCGGACGAATGCTTGTGGTGCTAATCTCAATCGTGAATGGGGTGTGGCGACTATGGAGCGTTCGCCCGAAGTGCTGCTCGTGATGAACAAGATGCGTGAAACTGGCGTTGATTTCTGCCTTGATGTTCACGGCGACGAAGCTCTGCCTTATAATTTCATTGCTGGCGCGGAGGGTGTGCCAAGCTTTACCAAATTAGGGCAAAAATGGCTGGATGATTTTCAAGAAGCCTACAAACGCTTTAGCCCGGATTTCCAAACCAAAATCGGCTACGGTATTACGCCTTCTGGCAAGGCCAATTTGACTTTGGCAACCAACTATGTTGCAGAAGAATATAATTGCCTCGCCGTCACCCTAGAAATGCCGTTCAAGGACAATGCAGACCTGCCAGACCCTGAACACGGTTGGTCGCCAGAGCGTTCGGCAAGGCTCGGCGCAGATGTGCTGGGGGCGATATTGGCCGTGGTGGATGATTTATAGCTGCACAAGTCAATCACGGTCTTGCGACCGCAATATTATTTTGAGCTATTTTTGCCAGACTTGCGCCGTATCAAAAATATATTAACTGCGCCGCCGACTATAATAGCAATTATGAAGGTTTCCCATGTGTCGGGTATCAGATTGTCGAGGGCAGGGATAGTATTCACCAATACGGCCAGTGTAACGCCGACTATGAAAGCGATAAACACGATTGCTAGAATAAATCTCATTATAAAGTCCTTCCTGTTCATTTAGCTATACACTGAATCGTAAGAATCGTCTATAAGGTATTCATGAAACAATATCTTGAACTCTTATCCCGCGTCATGGACGAGGGGGTTGACCGCTCTGACCGGACGGGGACGGGGACGCGCGGCGTCTTTGGGCATCAAATGCGGTTTAATTTGGCGGACGGCTTTCCTTTGCTGACCACCAAGAAACTACACCTTAAATCCATTGTCCATGAACTTATCTGGTTCCTTGCGGGCGATACCAATGTTAAATACCTGCAAGATAACGGTGTGAAAATTTGGGATGCTTGGGCGGATGAAAGCGGCGACTTGGGTCCGGTGTACGGCAAGCAATGGCGTCGGTGGGAGACCGCAGACGGTAATGTTATCGACCAAATGAGCGCAGTTGTGGAAGCTATCAAAACCAATCCATATTCCCGCCGTCATATAGTCTCGGCGTGGAACCCGGCGGAAGTTGACGACATGGCTCTGCCGCCCTGTCATTGCCTGTTCCAGTTCCATGTTGCTGACGGCAAACTATCTTGCCAGCTTTACCAGCGTAGCGCCGATATTTTCCTCGGTGTACCGTTCAATATTGCCTCCTATGCACTCCTGACCCATATGATGGCGCAGGTTTGCGACCTTGAACCCGGCGATTTCGTCCACACATTCGGCGACGCCCATATATATTCAAATCACTTTGAGCAGGTGAAGTTACAATTGAGTAGGAAGCCGCACGACTTGCCGACATTGACATTAAGCCCTGCCGTTAAATCTTTGTATGATTTCACTTTTGATGATATAAAGATAACCGGATATAAACCGCAAAAGCATATTGCGGGCAAGGTTGCGGTTTAAAAACTGTTGAAATTCTCACCTGCGATTAGCTGGCCGTTTGCGTGGATTTGGATTTTTGTTGTGAAAAGAGCCAAGAAGAAAACCTCGATGGTTTCGATACCTTCATCTGTCGTAATGGTCGTGTTCAATAAAGATTCTGCCGGGTTCAAGGCCAATAATTGTTCGGCTTCGTCTACACATTTATTATTGACATAAAGCCTAGCACCGGAAAGCCAAGTATTATCAACGCGGATGTCATGATCCTTATAGCGCGTAAAAATTTGTTTTTTTGGCATGTTAAATATTCCCCCTATCTCGTATATGTAATTATATATATGTACATATTACATTATTTCAATAGGAAGTCCCCAAAATGTCCATCAATCCGCATCTAAGCCTAATCGTCGCCAAGTCTCGTAATGGGGTGATTGGTGTGGACGGTGGGTTGCCGTGGCATTTGTCTTCGGATTTGCAGTATTTCAAGCGCACGACTTTCGGCAAGCCTGTCCTCATGGGGCGGGTGACGTGGGAGGGATTACCGTTCCCTTTGCCGGGACGCCCTAATTTGGTGCTGACCCGGGATAAAGCTTATAAAGCAAAGGGTGCGGAAGTGTTTCACAGCTTGCCTAATATGATCGGGCGCGGCTATGAATTAGCAGGGGCTATGGGGGCAAACGAAATCATGCTGATTGGCGGCGCGAAAGTATATCTTGAGGCGCAAAAATACGTCAACCGCATGTATATAACCGAGGTAGACGTAATGATTGAAGGTGATGCCCATTTTCCGGCGGTGCAGGCGGCGGACTGGCAGCAAATATCCGAAACTCCCCACGCCAAAGGCCCAAAAGATGATTATCCGTTCACAGTGAAAGTGTTTGAACGTCGATAGTTGTATATAACTATACATAACAAGACCGATAACACTTGAAATTCTCTATCATTGCCGCCACATATAGGGTCAATGTAAAAATGGAGACGATATGTCTGAAGGAAAAAGTCCATGGGGTAGTTCCGGGGGAAGTTCTGGCGGTAATAATGGCGGTAAGGGCAATAGTCCTTGGGGCGCCAGTGGTGGTAATGGTGGTGGACGTAAACCACCGCGCAGACCACAACAACAAGCACCCGATCTGGATAATGTCATTCGCGGATTTAAAGATAAATTCGGCGGTGGCTCGGGCGGCTCTGGCGGTGGCAAAGGAAGCGGCCTAGGCGGTATTCCCTTGTTAATTGCCATTGGCGCAGTGCTTTTGGTCGGTAAAAGTACGTTTTTTACCATTGACCAACAAGAAGAAGCTGTGGTTCTTCGGTTTGGCGAATATCAGCGCACAGTGGCGGCTGGTTTGAATTTCAAATTCCCAATCCCGATCGAAACCTATATCAAAGAAAAAACCCGCGAGATTAAGCAGATAAATATTGGCGGTAATGTCAAGCAAAGCGAAATGCTCACAGGTGATGAAAACATTGTCGAGATAGATTTTTCTGTTCTTTGGCGGATTAACAATCTTGAAGAATATTTGTTCGAGGTCAATGATCCCGAAAAAGCCGTGCAAGCCGTAGCCGAAAGTGCCATGCGCGAAGTTATCGGTAACCATGCCCTTGAGGGGATTACGACAACAGAGCGTCTGACTGTGACCACAGCCGTAAAAAAGCTTATGCAGGAAACTCTGGACGAATATAAGGCTGGTGTACAAGTCGTCGAAGTGCAGCTCCAGAAAGCCTATGTGCCGCCTGCGGTTGTCGAATCGTACCGCGATGTTGTGAACGCCTCGCAAGACGCAGAAGCCGTTATCAATAAGGCAACGGAATATGCTAACAAAGTTATTCCCGAAGCAGAAGGTACGGCGCTCAGAATTATACAAGACGCCGAAGCATACCGAGGTAAAGAAGTCGCGGAAGCAAGGGGTGAAGCTGAACGCTTTCGTTTGGTTTACAAAGAATACAAAGCCGCACCGCGCGTGACCCGCCAACGTATGTATTTGGAAACCATGGAAGATGTATATGAGAACGCTGACAAGATGGTACTAGACGGGCAAAATTCGGGCGTAGTACCATATCTGTCTCTTGACGAACTGAAACGCAAAGGAGGAAAATAATGAAAAATCTTACAACATTATTTGTTATAATAGCAATTGCCATTGCTGTTCTTGTATCGAGTACATTCACTGTAAAACAGTGGGATCAGGCGCTCATTCTTGAATTTGGTGAAGCTAAAAAAATCTCCAACCCTTGGGGTCAAGAAGCCGATGCGGGTCTGAAATTTAAAAAACCATGGGAAAAAGTCGTCATTCTTGATCGCCGTAATTTGGAGATTGATCTCCAGCCGGTTGAGCTTCTTGCAGCCGACCAACAGCCTATGTTGGTTGACGCATTTGTGCGTTACCGGATTGTTGATGCCACAAAATTCTATGAAGCCCTCAAAGACGAGCGCGGTGCTACACTGAAATTGCAGTCTATTATGGACTCGACCCTCCGTGATGTGCTTGGCCGTGTGAATACCCAAGAAATTATTTCCGGTAAACGGGCGCAATTGATGACCGAAATCCAGAATATTACAAATGCAACGGCAAATGCGCCGGAGAATGATTTTGGTGTTGAGATTATTGATGTGCGGATTATGCGGGCCGACTTACCCAAACAGAATGCCGAACGGGTCTTTGCTAGAATGATCACTGAGAGAAACCAGGAGGCCGCGCAGAAACGTGCTGAAGGCGAAAAGAAATCCCGTGAAATTCGGGCGACTGCCGATAAAACAGCGGCGATTACTGTTGCCGAGGCTGAGGAAAAGTCCCTGAGAATTAAGGGTCTTGCCGACGGCGAGCGCAACAAGATTTTTGCGGATGCCTTTAATTTGGATCCTGAGTTCTTTGCATTTTACCGCTCCATGGAAGCTTATAAAAAAGGCCTGTCTAAAGGTACGACATATGTGCTTTCGCCTAACAGTGATTTCTTAGGCTATATGGACAACCAAAAGGGTCGTAGATAAACTATGCCGTCTTGGGCCACTGTCCTTATCATCGCTCTCGGCGGCGCAATGTTGCTTGAGGGGGCGGTGTATGCACTGTTCCCAAACGGTATGAAGCGGGCTATGCGCGAGATAATGGATATGCCTGAAGCGCAGCTCCGAAGCGGCGGCTTGATTGTCGCCGCAATAGGTTTAACCCTCATTGTCGTTATTTTGCAGAAGCTTTAAGCTGGGATTATGAGCATAATTTAAGCTTTCTTTGCGTTTGTTTTCCGCTATCGTGCAAGCATACCGGAGAAAATTATGATTTTACGTCCACTATTCGTTGCCTCATTATGGGTAACTACGGCAATCAGTGTATTACCAGCTACGGCATTGGCACAAGAAGCACTGTCCAAGAACACCGTGCAAACCCGCCCGCACGATTTTGTCGCGCTGTCCAAGCGGCTGTCTCCAGCCGTGGTCAATATTTCCACTGCGCAAACCATTGAAATTGATACGGGCAACCGGGCTTTCCCAAAAGGTTCGCCCTTGGAAAAATTCAACGATTTTTTCGGTGATAGCGGCGACCAAAACCGTATTGCCCGCTCGCTCGGCTCCGGCTTTGTCATAGATAAGAGCGGATATATTGTCACCAATAACCATGTGATTGAGGGCGCGGACGAGATCGAAGTGGCTTTCCCAAACGGCTCAACATATGAGGCTAAACTTATTGGCCGCGACCCGTCCACCGATATTGCGCTCCTCAAAATAGAAGCAGGCAAAGACATTCCTTTCGTTAGTTTTGCAGGTACGGATTCGGCTAGAGTCGGCGAGTGGGTGATAGCCATTGGTAACCCGCTCGGTTATTCATCGTCTGTGGCTGCGGGTATCGTCTCTGCCCGCCACCGCCAAATGTCCATGACTAATTATGACGACTTTATCCAGACCGATGTCGCCATTAACAAAGGCAATTCTGGAGGCCCGTTGTTTAATATGGACGGAGATGTGGTTGGGGTAAACACGGCCATCGTATCGCCGACTGGATACAGTGTGGGTCTTAGTTTTTCCATTCCGGCAGATCTCGCAAGTAGCGTTGTTGACCAACTCCGCGAATACGGCGAAACACGGCGGGGTTTCCTTGGGGTTAGGGTACAAAAAGTCAATAAATCCATCGCCAAATCTTACAAACTTAAAGAACCATATGGTGCGCTCGTCCGCTCGGTTAACGAAGATAGCCCTGCCGAAAAAGCTGGCCTAAAACGTGGTGACCTCATCACGGCACTGGGGGGCGTGAAGCTGGAAAACTCCGGAAAATTAGCCCGCATAATTGCCGAAGCAGAGATAGATGCGCCCTTAAAAGTCGATTTCATTCGCCGCAAGAAACGCAAATCCCTAGACGTGGTTATTGAGCGCCTAGAAGAAAAAGTCGCTAAGCAAGGCGGGGATAAGGCCAAAGACGATAACAAAGCGGTCACAGGCCGTGTCATGGGTATTACGGTTGAGGAAATATCCGAAAAACTCCGCGCTCGAATGCGCCTCGACGATGAAGTTAAAGGTGTGCGCATCACCAAGGTCAGTTTAAAATCCATAGCCCAAGGCAAGCTACGCAAAGGCGACATCATTATGGAAGTGGCCCAAGAACAAGTGGAAGACACCGAGGACTTCACCAAAAAAATGAAAGCTGCCGCTGAAAGTGAAGATGCGATATTGATATTGGTCAACAGAGGCGGCGGCCCTAGGTTTTATTCTTTGGAACCTGAGGCTTAAATCAACCGCGTCCCTTTATAGTTTTCCCCTTTATAGTTTTCCCGGCGTTTGGTTTGTCGAAAAGTTGGAATGCTATCCAAAATTCTGAAAACCAGTAATATCCCGTTCACTCAATATTCTGTATGCTGGGTGCGAATCATTATTTGGAATTCTCATGAGCGACACTACGGATAAAAACGGTACCAAAAACGGGAAAAGCCCCGGCATCAATATTATTGAAGAGAATATCGACGACGCTTTGGGTTCGCGCTACCTCGCCTATGCAATGACGACAATTACCATGCGGGCATTGCCGGATGTGCGCGATGGTTTGAAACCTGTGCATCGGCGCATTCTCTATGCTATGCGCCAGCTTAAGCTCAACCCGGAAAACGCCCCCAAGAAATGTGCGCGGATTGTCGGCGATGTTATGGGGCAATATCACCCCCACGGCGATGCGTCGATTTATGATGCTTTGGTTAAGTTGTCTCAAACCTTTGCCTCCAGATACCCCCTGATTAACGGGCAGGGCAATTTCGGAAATATTGACGGCGACGGTGCGGCGGCCATGCGCTATACCGAAGCCCGCATGACCGAAGCGGGTAAAGCATTGCTTGAGGGCTTGGAAGAAGACGCCGTAGATTTTCGCGATACCTATAACGAAGAAGACGAAGAACCGGTTGTTCTGCCCGCAGGTTTCCCAAATTTATTGGCTAACGGCTCTATGGGGATTGCCGTGGGCATGGCTACATCTATCCCGCCCCATAATGCCGCCGAAATTTGCAATGCGGCTCTGCACCTGATCAAATCTCCCAAGGCCCGCATTGATACCCTGTTAGACCACGTAAAAGGCCCCGATTTTCCTACAGGCGGTATCATTGTCGAGCCTCATGAAAACATTGTCGAAGCCTATGCCACTGGACGGGGCGGTTTTAAAGTAAGGTCGCGCTGGGCGGTAGAAGAATTACCGCGCGGGCAATGGCAAATTGTCGTTACCGAAATTCCGTACCAAGTACAAAAATCCCGTTTAATTGAAAAATTGGCCGAGCTTATTGACGGTAAGAAAAATCCATGGCTTGCCGATGTCCGAGATGAAAGCGCCGAAGATATTCGCGTTGTGCTAGAGCCGAAAAACAAAAATATCGACCCTGAAATGCTGATGGAAAGTCTGTTTAAATCCAGCCAGTTAGAGAGCCGTTTTAGCCTCAACATGAATGTGCTTGATGCGACGGGTACGCCTCGTGTCTTGGGCTTGCGCGAAGTTATTCAGGCATTTCTCGACCACCGCCGCGATGTACTTGGCCGCCGTTCACGGCAACGCCTTGGTAAAATCGAAGACCGTATGGAGCTACTTGAGGGCTTCAAGATTGCCTATCTGAACATTGACGAAGTTATCCGTATTGTCCGCTTTGAAGACAAGCCTAAGGACGAATTGATTAAAGCTTTCAAGCTAACCGAACGGCAAGCCGATGCTATCCTCAACATGCGCTTGCGGGCACTGAATAAATTACAAGAAATCGAAATTCAGGCAGAATATGACAAATTGTCCGAAGAGAAAAGACAGATCGAAGAATTGCTGGCTTCCGAAAAACTGCAATGGGCACGCATCGCTGAGCAAGTCCGCGAAATCCGCGATATTTACGGCCCCAAAACCGAGCTTGGCAAACGCCGCACGACATTCGCGGACGAGCCGGATGTGGAACTAGATATGTCCACGGCGTTTATCACCAAAGAACCTGTGACCATCGTGCTGTCTAAAATGGGCTGGATACGGGCGCTGAAAGGTAAAATTGAAGACCTATCCAGCATTAAATTCAAAGACGGCGACGGTCCATGCTTCGCTGTGTCTGCCCACACCACGGATAACATCATTATGTTCGCCAGTAACGGTAAATTCTATACGCTCGGTGCAGACAAATTACCAGGCGGTCGCGGCAACGGCGAACCTATTCGCTTGATGATTGACCTAGAAGACGACCACATGCCCATAGGACTATTCGTTCACGACCCAAAGCGCGAGCTTATCGTAGCTAGCTCCGCCGGATATGGTTTCCGTGTAAAGGAAGAAGGTATTATTGCTTCCAAACGCGGCGGCAAACAGGTACTTAATGTCAAAGGTGATGTAGAAGCCCTGCGCTGTATCGCTGTAAACGGTGAAAAAATCGCCACTATCGGCGATAACCGCAAAATCCTGATTTATGATGTGGAAGAACTCCCCATTTTAGGGCGGGGCAAAGGCGTAAAACTACAGAACTTCAAAGACGGCGGCCTAAAAGATATTGCGGTATTCAAAGCCGAAGACGGCCTAGCCTTCGTAGACGCATCCGGACGCCGCAATAGCGTCCCCGATTGGGAAATCCACCAAGGCAAACGTGCCCAAGCAGGCCGCATGGCCCCACGCGGATTTTCCAGAGCAGGCGTGTTTGCAGTGGAGAAGAAGCTATAGCGGGCATGTCGGTCATTCACTTGCAAATGCTGGTAAATTATATGATAGTGTTTTTCTTCGGGGTTGATATCTGAATGGGAAAGTAAAGCAATATGTCCGGACCTAGCTTAGAACTTGAAAAACCAAATGCCATAGGGGGGCTGGATAAGCTGGTAACCAATTTTGCCATATCGGCTATTGCAGTCCTCCCGACATTTTTGATTTGTATATTCATGCCGTGGCGCGTGAGAGAATTATTAGACCGAGATGAGCCTGATGGGCGCAAGGGCATGTTGCTGGCACCAGGCGCATTTTTCCCCTTATCGTTATTGCTGTCATTTATGGTGGCGGGTTTGCTCGCAACACCAGAAACACTCAGCAATAACGGCGCATTTATTGGCCCCGGCCTTGCTTTAGCCGTGAAATCAGCCGCTTCAGAAGGGAATATATGGAAAATCATAGCAACAATTATGCCGATTTATGGTAATGCGATTTTAATAGGAGTTCTCGGGGTGCTTTTGAAGCCATGGGCATATCCAAATTGGACGTTGAGGGTAAGTCTTAGAGCCGCTTTTTATGTGGTTGCCGTATTGGTTTCGTGGATGATTTTATCCAGTGCAGTGATAGATTTGATAGTTGTTTCTACTGGAAATAAAGCAATACAATCCGCGATATATTCAAAACTCCTCATTCCGACAATTGGCTATGTCATCTGGGTATATTTTTGGTTCTTTCGTAATGGAGGCGCCATATCATGGATGAGGAGTGGTGCATTGAGTTTAGCTATATTTGGGTTTATTCTCGGGACTATTTGGATGACAGACTTCTTGATGCGTTTGTAGATTTAGCGCCATATTTCGTAGGCGGAGAATGGAATCGCGGATTTTTTCCGACTGTTTAGGTTACCTCATCCACTTGGTTGGCAAGATTGACCTTTACTCACGCCGTGTCGTCGGTTGGTCAATGGACGCGCGGATGCAAACTAGCCTTGCATTGAATGCTTTATTGATGGCCGTGTGGCGGCGCAAACCAAAGAGCAAGGTGATTGTTCATTCCGACCAGGGCAGCCAATTTACAAGCACGGAGTGGCTATCATTCCTAGCCGCTCACAATCTGGAAACAAGTATGAGCTGGCGTGGAAATTGTTATGATAATGCGGTAGCCGAAAGCTTCTTCCATTTACTCAAGACCGAGCGGATCAGGCGCAAGGCCTATAAAACACGCCAGCTTGCACGCCAAGACGTGTTCGATTATATCGAAATGTTCTATAACTCGCGGAGAAAACATGCTAAGTGCGGGATGTTGTCACCCGCGCAGTTTGAGATGGCAACAAAATGAAGGTACAAGGTGTCTACAAATCTAGGGGCACATCAAACAGCAGTCAGGGCAATAGTATAAAGTGACAACCACGCTGTTATAAAAAAGCTCTTGTCTTGCAAATATTTAATTAGTCGCTATGTTGAGCCTATACAAATTTTGTTAAAAGGGGTTTTCCATGACTATGTTACTTGTAATACTTGGCGTTATTGTAGCGCTGGCCGTTTTAATCATTGGTATTTATAACCGTTTGGTTGGATTGCGGCAGACTTGTAATCAGGCTTGGTCGGATATTGAGGTGCAATTGAAACAGCGCCAAGACTTGGTGCCGAACCTGGTCAATGTCGTGAAAGGATATGCCAAGCACGAGAAGGAAACTTTCAATGAAGTCGTCGCTGCTCGCAATGCCGCTGTTGCGGCTAAAAGCGTTGGCGACACTGTAAAGAGCGAAGGTATGCTGACGCAGGCTCTCGGTAAATTGTTTGCCCTCGGCGAAGCTTATCCAGACCTTAAAGCCAACACCAATTTCCTGCAATTGCAAGACGAACTGAGCGATGTAGAGAATAAAATTTCCGCCGCGCGCCGTTTCTATAACAATGCCACCCAAGAGTATAATACGGGCCGTGAGCAATTTCCTGCCAATATGCTGGCCGGGCCGTTCAATTTCGGACCGCGTGATTTCTTTGAAAGTAGCGAAGGACGCGAGGCTCTGGAAGTAGCACCGGACGTTAGTTTCGATTAAGACATAACCATGGGTGCTTACGGGCTAAAAACCCACATATGGAATAATAACCTCAAGAGCATATTGTTGCTTATCCTGTTTCCAATCCTCGTATTGGCAATGGTGTATGCCGGGCTTTTGCTCTGGGCGGGTTTTGTTGAAGGCCGCTCCGCACAAGCCGGTTTAAACTTCGCCGCCAACAGCTTGCCAACGGCTATCCCGTTTACTTTGGCCGGGGTAGGGGCTTGGTTTGGTATTGCCTTTATGGGGCATCAGGCGCTCATTGATATGGCGACCAAGTCCAAGTCCATTAGTGAGAGCGACGAGCCACGGCCTTATAAGCTTTTGGAAAATCTGTGTATCTCGCGCGGCATCACAATGCCGCGTCTGAAAATCATTGAAACCGATGTGATGAATGCCTTTGCTAGCGGTATCCGCACCAAGAATTATACCATAACCCTGACACGTGGTTTGCTAAATAATCTGGATGATGAAGAGCTGGAAGCCGTCATTGCCCACGAGCTTTCCCATATAAAAAACAAGGATGTACGCCTGCTTATTATCGCAGTTATTTTTGTCGGGATTATATCATTTTTCGGCGAAGGTGTAGTGCGCGGCATGTTCCGCACCAATATGAGCCGCACCACACGCTCGCGCCGCAGCGGTGAGGGCAATGCCGCCGTTCTAATCGTGATAGCGATTATCATCATCATTATTGCTTACGGGTTGGCCATGCTTATCCGGTTTGCTTTGTCGCGCAAACGGGAATATTTGGCCGACGCTGGGGCGGTGGAGCTAACCAAAAACCCGGACGCTATGATAAGGGCTTTGCAAAAAATCTCTGGCCGTGCCAAATTGGATGCCCCCGCTGAAGTCCGCGAAATGGCTTTCGAGAACCCGCGAGTTGGCATATCCGATATGTTCGCCACCCATCCGCCCATAGAAAAGCGTATAGCCGCTCTGGTAGAATTTGCTGGTGGCCGCGACGACACCGAAAGCCGCCCCAAACGTCGTTCCGCACCAGAAGTTAAAAAGCGAAACGGCAAAGTCCCCAGACCATTTGGCCGTCTTGGGCGCTGAGCCTAAGCTTTTTCAGGAAACAACTGTAACAACCCGGCGCGCGACGCATTGGCGATGCCGCGTTCGGTGATTAGGCCGGTTATGTATTTACGTGGGGTGACGTCGAAGGCGTCGTTACGGGTTTTCTTGGGGTCAGGCATTGTTGTGACGCGGCGGATGATGCCGTCCTCATCGCGGCCCGTAATCCAGCCGACCTCTTGCTCGCCGGAGCGGACTTCAATGGGGATTTCCTTGAGGCCGTCTTGCATGTCCCAGTCTATAGAATTGGACGGGGCGCAGACATAGAACGGAACATCGTTATCGAACGCGGCGAGGGCTTTTAGATATGTCCCGATTTTGTTGCAGACATCTCCCGTGGCTGTGGTTCTATCCGTGCCGACAAAGCAAATATCAACAAGGCCGTGCTGCATGAGATGCCCGCCCGAGTTGTCGGTGATGACGGTATAGGGGACGCCGTGTTGCTCTAATTCCCACGCGGTTAGGCGTGCGCCTTGGCTGCGGGGACGGGTCTCGTCGACCCAGACATGCACATCCATGCCCGCATTGAAGGCTTTGTATATGGGCGAAATTGCCGTGCCCCAATCAACGGTCGCCACCCAGCCCGCATTGCAATGGGTTAGGATATTTATCGTTTCACCATTCTTTTGTTTTGCGATCTCGACGAGCAATGTTTTGCCGTAATCGCCGATATTAGAACACATCTCCGCATCCGCGTCGCAGTTTTGTCGCGCCAGTTCAAACAGTGTGTCAGCACGTTTGTTTTCGGCTATACCAGAGGCCGCTTCGACACATTCGCGGGTAGCCCATTCCAGATTAACGGCGGTTGGTCGAGACCCATTCAGAATTTTCTGCGCCTGCGCCAAGCTGGCGTCGGACGGATCATTGCGCAGGGCCACCGCCATGCCGTACATAGCAGTCGCCCCGATACAGGGTGCGCCGCGCACTTTCATGTCGGCAATGGCGGCGCGGGCATCATCGAGGGTTTCTATCACGATGATTTTAAGCTCGTGGGGCAGATAGCGTTGGTCTATGATTTCAACCACGCCATTTTTATCCCAAATTGTGCGCATGTCTTTGCCGTTAACTCTCATGTTTCATCCCTTTTGAATTTCATCTTTCAGTTCGTTGTGTACTGTATGCTAAGTGTACGTCTCCTCTCCCATAGGGAGAGGAACAAGGTGAGGGGGTAAGATGTTTTTTGGAAAATGCCAAGCCAATTAATCCCATCCCCTCACCCACTGTCGCGCGCCTCTCCCTATGGGAGAAGCTAAGTTTGCCAAATCGTAGCAATTCCAAATAAGCTAATGAGTATAATACTCTCATTTCTCTAAATTTGTATAGGTGTCGGGGGTAAAGCGCGGGCGGCAGATGGATTTAAAAATCAGATCGCTCTCTCCGGTATTGGTAATGCGTTGGCTTTGTCCAGCTTCTATGCGCACACAATCACCGATGCCCATGAGCGTGCTGACGCCGTCTATTTCCATCAACCCGCCGCCGCTCTCTATGATATACCACTCTAAAATAGACAGGCTGTGCAATTGTGTGGTCACGCCGGGAGGTACACGGCAGACGGCAATGGACAGTTCCGGCTCGTCCGTACTGTTCATAATCTCGCGCACATAAATACGCTCACCCATCCAATACTCATCAGGGTTAGGTGAGCGGAAAATGTTTGGTTTGTTGGTCATTGAAAACTGGTTTGCAATAATTTCTATACCCGTGCAAGCATTAGGCCAAACATTTATCACGAATTGTTGAGACTGCTGTCTTTGTGTTAGCGTATGAGAATAAGAAATTTAGATATTGGAGAATTAAGATAATGGGTAAAAATACAGAATATGAACCGCCAAAAGTTTGGAAATGGGATACAGAAAGCGGCGGTAAATTCGCCAGTATTAATCGCCCGGTCGCAGGTGCGACCCATGACAAGGACTTGCCTGTGGGCGCGCATCCGTTTCAGCTTTACTCCCTCGGCACCCCCAACGGCGTCAAGGTCACGGTGATGTTTGAAGAACTGTTGGCAGCAGGCCACACGGGCGCGGAATATGATGCGTGGTTGATAAATATATTAGACGGCGATCAATTTGGTTCGGGCTTTGTCGAAATTAATCCCAATTCTAAAATCCCGGCCTTGATGGATTGGAGCAATCCCAAAACGCCACAACGGATTTTCGAGAGCGGCGCAATGTTGCTCTATCTGGCAGAAAAATTCGGGGAATTCCTGCCTACAGACCATGCCGCTCGCACAGAAACACTGTCTTGGTTGTTCTGGCAAATGGGCAGTGCGCCTTATCTGGGCGGCGGCTTTGGCCATTTCTACGCCTACGCGCCCATGAAAATAGAATACTGCATTGACCGTTTCGCCATGGAGGTCAAACGCGAACTCGACGTGCTCGACCAACGCCTGGCCGACAATGAATTTATCGCGGGCAGCGAGTACACCATAGCCGACATGGCCATCTGGCCGTGGTACGGCGTGCTGGTTATTGGCGATCTTTACGATGCCCAGGAATTCCTCGACGTCAAAAGCTATAAACATGTCACAAGATGGGCAGAAACAATCAATGCCCGCCCCGCCGTGCAGCGAGGCCGCATGGTCAACCGCACATGGGGCGAGGACAGCGAGCAACTATTCGAGCGGCATTGAGTTTTATATCGCTCACGCTAACGGGCTAATGCCAATACGCTCCGCGAGGGCGCGCCATGAGGCGCGGCGACCTTTGGCCTTGCCTCGCACTGCTCGGTACTTCTGGAACACAGATAGTTTGGCGTTTGGAAGTCCGCCCCGCCTTTATTCAGCCGACGCAAATCCGCACTGGTTTTGTTCCATTTTAATTTGCTTGGTTAGGCGCACCGCGTTTTGTGAATAGGCCTCTGTGACCGAGCCTTTATTCACGGTCTTGCCCCGCAATGTGCTGACGTTTTCGCATAAATGGAACACTAGTTTGGAGCTGGATTTCTTGGCCCCGGCCTTAGGCGCGATCCAGTATACCACATCTTGGCCATTTGTTGCGGCGGCCACTGCCGCAGAATCCTTGGCGATTTCCTGTGCTTGGGCGGCAACGGCGGGTGAGCAGGCTGTCGTAGGCTCTTGGGCTTTAATCTGCGCCGCACAGGCATTCATATCTTGGGTGTATTGCTCGGTTGAAGGCGGATTAAAGTCGACCCCCATCACTGTGGCCAACGCCGCCAAACCAAGACCAATTCCGCCGGCGATTTTTTTATTCTTGGGGTCCATATCTTTGTCGAGAAAGATTAAGGCCAGCAGCGGTAGAAAGGCAATGACCGTTATAATCGCACCAAGCTGGTTTTGTACAAAGAATTTAAACGCCTCTTCCTTGCTGGCCGGATCGTGCTTATTGGCCGCTTTCCACATCAAGCTACCGCCAATCGCAAACACCGCGATGACTACCAATAGCCCGATGAGCAGCGCCAGATTGCCATCATTAAACGTGTCTTTCAGCAGCAAAACGATCGCCGCAATCTCCGTGCCAATAGCAACAACCCAAGCCAAAGAGGCAAAGGTGCGCAATTTCTTGGCGCTAGATTTTTGGTCTTGTGAGGCCTGCCACGCCTTGGTGACATCCGTTTCTGGTTTCGGTTCCGGTGTTTTATCTGTCATAATCATATCCCCTATATAGACATTTGCGCACAGGCTATCACAAGGTATTTCCCAAATCTATCAAAGAATGCACTGCAGTCTATGGGGCGTGAGGCGAGAGGTTTTGATCACCAATAACAAAGTTCTCAACTCACCCGCTCCTACCCGCCTGCGCGGGTATGAGCGGGTGGCGAAATTCCCTACTTCCCAAAACCTGCAATCCATGGCATTTACCTTTTAAGTGAAAAAGGACATAGCATGAAAAATCTTTGGTTGGAGGGGGATGCTTGGGCGTTTGTTGTAGGGAGTTATGGTGGTCTCTGATTTACTAGATTTGACAGGCCGCACGGCTTTGGTTACGGGGGCTAGCGGTGGTATAGGGTCGGCTGTTGCCCGTAAATTATCGGATGCGGGTGCGCGGGTTATTTTGCATTATAACCGTAGCAAAACGGGCGCGGAGGCCTTGGCGCGCGCAATCAATGCTGAGCGGGTCATTGCTAGCGACCTTACAGAACCGCAAAAAATAAAAGCCATGATCAGCACATTGGTGGCCGAAGGCCGCTTACCGGATTTGCTGGTTAACAATGCGGGCGTGCAAACACTCGGTAGTATTTTGGAGGCGGACGAGCATGTTTGGCAGGATATTAACAAGGTCAACCTTGGCGGTATTTATGCTCTGACCAAATATGTGGCGAGCGCGCTCATCGCAGAAAAGCGCGGTGGGGCTATCGTCAATATTGCCTCTATCGAGGGTCTCGACCCGGCGCAAGATCACGCCCATTATGCGGCGTCCAAATCGGCAGTTTTGATGTACACCCGCGCCAGTGCGCTTGAACTTGGGCAACATAATATCCGTGTCAACGCAGTTGCACCGGGGCTAATCTCTCGGCCAGACATCGAAACAGACTGGCCGGAGGGTGTAGAACGCTGGCAAGAGCGCGCCCCGCTTACGCGTCTCGGCACGGGCGAGGATGTGGCCAACGCCGTTTTGTTCTTGCTAAGTCCTGCCGCAGTGTGGATTTCGGGCAACACTCTCATTGTAGATGGTGGTATGTCGGCACAAAACAGGTGGTAATTTTGGCATCCGACTTTACTATTATAAAAGGAATCATTTTAACCCAAAGGGGATGCATATGTCTGCACCGATTAAAACCATAAAACGCGCACTGCTTTTGAGCGCCAGCGCCATCACCGCCAGCACGCTATTATATAGCGGCTCCGCATTCGCCCAGTTGGACGAAATTATCGTCACCGCACAAAAGCGTGAGGAAAATATACAGGACGTGCCAATCTCGATTACGGCAATCCCGGCAAAAGAGGTCAATGTCATCTTGCAAGGCGGCGGTGACATTCTCAGCCTAGCCAACCGCACCCCGGGTCTATACGCTGAAAGCTCCAATGGTCGTACCGCACCGCGTCTCTATATTCGCGGTCTTGGCAATTCCGATTTCGCCTTACAAGCCACACAGCCCGTATCCGTGATTATGAATGATGTGATTTTGGAGAACACGCTTCTTAAATCATTCCCAATCTTCGACGTGCAACAGATTGAAGTTCTGCGCGGCCCGCAGGGCACATTGTTTGGTCGTAATACGCCAGCGGGGATCGTTAAGTTTTCTTCGGTTAGACCTTCGCAAGATGCGGATTGGAATTTCTCAACTAGCTACGGCACATATGGATCTTCGAATACCCAAGCTGCATTTGGTGGTAGCATGGGCGAGACTTTGTCTGCACGTATTTCTGGCGCGTATATTCGCCGTAATGATTATGTGGACAATACTTTCACGGGCGAAAAAAATGCGCTTGGCGGGTTTTATGATCTGGCTGGACGCGCACAATTTCTTTGGACGCCGGGTGATAACTTTGACGCACTTTTGGAAGTTAAGGGGCGTGAGGAAAAAGGTACTGCGACTTTGTTCCGTGCTAATATTTTGACCACAGGTTCTAACGAGATCAATAGCAATTTTGTCAAGGATGAAGTCTCTTATGATGGTGGTGCTGGTAATCCGCAAGCTATTAACTCTTCAGGCATCTCGTTGAATATGAACTATGATTTTGGTGATATGACACTGACATCTATCTCTGCATTTGATCAAGCTACCGGTTTGTCTCGCGGTGATATTGATGGTGGTTTTGGCGGCTTCTTTGCAGGTCAAGCCTCTGGTCCAGGTTTTATTCCATTTGGCTCAGATACGGGTAATGAATATTTCACCAGCCAATATACCCAAGAAATTCGGCTCGCTAGTAATGGTGATGAGGTGATTGATTGGCAAATCGGTGGATTTTTCTTCCGCTCAAAACTCAAAGCTTTAACCGACCCAGGCTTCGTCCCACCGTCTACATTGGTTGACCATAAAGAAGCGGTTGCATTATTTGGCCAAGCGTCTTTCGAGGTTTCGGATTTAACAACAGTAACGGGCGGCATCCGGTTTACGGATGACGCCGCAGATTTGATTGTATTTAATCAGCCCGGCGCTCCTGTCCCTGACACAAATGTGAGCGCTCAAGAAGTAAGTTGGGATCTCAGTGTTAATCATGAGCTAAATGACGATATGAATGTCTATGCGCGTATAGCAAAAGGTTTTCGCGGCCCCTCTATTCAAGGTCGGAATGTAGCTTTCTTTGGCGGCGTTTCCACGGCTGACCCTGAAACTATCCAATCTTATGAGCTTGGCTTTAAGTCCATTCTCGCTGGGGGTAATCTTCGTTTCAATGCAGCCGCATTCTACTATGTTGTGAGCGATCAGCAATTTACGGCGGTTGGCGGTACAGGCAATCTGATTGGCCTTATCAATGCAGACAAAGGTGTTGGTAAAGGATTCGAATTTGATGCGACTTGGGCTATTAGTGAAAATTTTGATATTTCGGGTGGCTTCGCTTATAATGATACAGAAATCCAAGATAGTGCATTGGCGGTTTCAACATGTGGGTCTGCTAATTTTGCAGGATTGCCGGGTTCTGGCTCGTTCAACTGTACGCCAACCGACCCGATTGATGCCCGTGGATTTGCTCTCATTGATGGTAACCCATTCCCGAATGCACCGAAGATTACGGCGAATTTCATTGCTGATTATCATGCGCCTTTGAGTGATGATATGACTTTGAACATCTCTGTTGACGGGTCTATTCAAGGTCAAACAAATTTGTTCTTGTACGAATCTGTTGAATTTAACACTTCTGGTAATTTTGAGCTTGGTGCCAGAATTGGCCTTGGGTTCCAGGACGACAAATACGAAATTGCCGCCTTTGCCCGCAATTTGACCGACGAAGTTAATCTGGCCGGGGGTATCGATTTTAACAATAATACCGGTTTCGTTACCGAACCACGGATAATTGGTATTATGTTTAGCGCCCGGAACTAAAATATAACCATATAAAATTGTTAAAGCCCTGTAGTTTTCTACGGGGCTTTTTCTTTGACCAAGTCATAAACAAGCGTAGTATCATCTTATGTTAACTGCTGAGCAAAAAAAACAATTTGAGGACAATGGCTATGTCGTTCTGCCGGATTTTAAATCTCATACGGAACTTGCCGCCCTCAAAGCCCGCGCCAATACAATTGCCGCCGGCCATGATTTTGATGCGAGCAAAGACGTGTTTTCCACACATGCGCAACGCGGGCCGCAAGCCGATAGAGAACAAAATTATTTCCTCGGGTCTGCCAATGAAATAAGGTGTTTTTTTGAGGAGAAAGCGTTTGGTGCGGACGGCGCACTTGTCCAACCTCTAGCACAATCTATCAATAAAATTGGCCACGCCATGCACGACCTGGATGATGTGTTTTCTGATTTCTCTCACAGCGAAAAATTGGCAGAATTGGCCGCAGATGTTGGCCTTGGGCAGACGCAAATCTGGCAGTCCATGTATATTTTCAAACAGCCCCGTATCGGCGGGCAGGTGGATTGGCACCAGGACGCCAGTTTTTTCAAAACTACACCCCAATCCGTTACTACATTTTGGTTTGCAATAGATGATGCGACTTTGAAAAATGGCTGTTTGTGGGTCGAACCGGGTGGGCATAAATCACCCCTACGGCAGAAATTTATCCGAGATGGCCGCCAAACAAAATTAATTGACCTAGACGATACGCCGTGGCCGGATACGGACTGCGCAATTCCGGTCGAGGTTAAGGCAGGAACGCTGGTTTGCTTTCACGGATTTTTGCCCCATTGTAGTGCCGCCAATATCTCGGATAAAGCCCGTCATGCCTATACTCTTCACGTGACCGATGCGGCGTGTGATTATGCGCCCCAGAATTGGATACAAAGAAGTAAGGAATTTCCTGTAAGCGGGTTTGTATGAGACAGCAAGCGTATAGAGCCAGAATATTCCACCTGCTGGATGACCCGCAAAGCGATGCGGAGGCTTACCAATATTTCAAGGACGGCTTGCTCATTGTGGAAGACGGCCATGTCAAAGCCGTGGGTCATTACCGCACATTGGCCAAGACATTACGAGCGTCCACAAAAATCAACCACTATAAAAATCACCTAATCATGCCAGGATTTATCGACACCCACATCCATTTCCCGCAAGTTGATATTATCGGATCATATGGGCGCCAGCTCATGGACTGGCTCCAGGATTATACCTTTCCCGCCGAGATGGCTTTTAAAGACCCGAAAGTTTGCAAAGAGGCGGCACGATTTTTCGTGCGTGAACTCCTACGAAACGGCACAACCAGCGCATTGGTGTTCGGCACTGTCCACGAAGGCTCCGCTGATGCTTTATTCCTAGAGGCGCAAAAGAAAAATATGCGCCTGATTGCCGGTAAAGTTTTAATGGATAGGGGCGCACCCAAGGGTTTGCTGGACGGTAAAGATTTTGGGCGGGCGGCGACCAAGCGGCTCATCAAGAAATGGCACGGTACGGACAGGCTCGGCTATGCGATTACGCCCAGATTTGCGCCTACTTCGACGCCTGCGCAACTCGCCATGGCAGGGGAACTTAAGGCGGAAAACCCTAGTGTCCACGTCCACACCCATATGTGTGAAAACAAGGACGAGATAAAATATGTGGGCGAGCTGTTCCCGGACGCGGTGGATTATTTGGGCGTCTACGAAAAACACGGACTGGTAGGCGATAAAACCGTATTGGCGCATGGTGTGCATATGTCGGCGTCCATGTGTAAGCGGATTTCTGCCTCCGGCGCAAGCATATCCCTGTGCCCGACATCCAATATGTTTATTGGCTCCGGCCTGTTTAATTTATCGCAATTACGACGCCACAAAGTCCGCCATGCCTTGGGCACAGACATAGGTGGTGGCACCAGTTTCTCGCTCTTGACCACAATGAATGCAGCTTATTCGGTCTGTCAGTTACGGGATTTATCGCTGTCGTCTCTGGACGCTTTTTATATGGCAACATTGGGTGCGGCCGAAGTACTCGGTATGGAAAAATATGTCGGGAATTTCGAGCCGGGCAAGGAGGCGGATTTTGTGGTCATGGATTTGAAGTCCACGCCTTTGATCGCTCGCAGACTTAAGATCACCAAGCGCCTAAAAGCCCTGTTATTCGCAATCATGATATTAGGTGATGACCGGATGATCCAAGAGACGTTCGTTATGGGGCGTTCGGTTTATAACAAGAAAATATTATGACCGACCTGTTTAAACAAAACGAAACCCGCACGGCTGTGTTTTCCGATTGCCGGACATGGCGCTATAGGCTTGCGCAAATCTGGGACGAGAGCATTGATCCGCTCTATTGGCTGATGCTCAACCCATCTACGGCAGACGAAGTACAGAACGACCCGACGGTGGAGCGCTGTGAGCGCCGCGCCCGGATGTGGGATTACGGCGGCTCGGTCGTACTCAATATCTTCGCCTACCGCGCGACAGACCCCAAAGACATGCGCGCCAGCCCCGACCCAATAGGCCCTGAAAATGATAAATGGATCAGAGAGTTGGCGACCATGAGCAATCATGTCACTGTCATAGGCGGCTGGGGCGAACACGGCAAACACATGGAACGTGGACAAGCTGTCCGCGATATTTTCAAAGCTGAGAATGGTCGCCTGCACGCCCTAAAGATCAACGCATCAGGGCACCCGGCGCACCCACTTTATATCGGGTATGACAAGAAGCCGTTTAGGGTGGATATTTAGGGTATAAAAGGGGACTAAGCCGCCGATGCCGACGCACCGCTCACATTCAGAGTTGTCATGGTCAGTTCTAATTTTATCTTAAGGGTCACACCTGTCATTGGGTCGGTTAGTGTGGCGCATTGTAAGATAGATTCTATACGGTTAATAACAGGTTGCAGCTGGCCCGCCGATTGACCCGGAAAAGCTATAGCGTATAGATTAGGTGCAAGCCTGGCCGTAATATCCTGTAAACGCACAAGGTTTTTAATCATCGTACCGATTTGTTGGTAAGATGCAGCGATAGCATCATCCGTTTTATTTCCATCTTCCGGTGACACACGGATGAGACACAATGATACAGGCAAGTCCTGAGCGTCATAAAATTTGAATACCCTTGTCAGGTGAGCATTGAAAAACGATTTATTATAGAGGCTTGTCGCCGTATCCGTGCATAGATCACCACCAAGCATTCCAAATTCGTGCTTGAGGGTCTGGTGCATGCGGTGGAAGTTGGCTTGTTCCAAAACGCGCGCACTCACATCGTCCAAACTTGCACGTGCATCTAATATGTCGTTCATGCCGGACTGATAAACCGCATCTTGTTTTTGTGTGCTTAAATTTCCGGCCAAGAGCAAGGCTGGTACATGATAAAGCTTGGCGTTCTTCCGCATAGTTTGGGTGACGGATAACGCAGAGTCCATTGTAGATAATCCGTTCATGACAACGGCATCAAATGTTTGCTCATAGAGATAATCGAAAGCCGTGAAAGATGTGAAAGCCGCAACGACCCGTACATTTTTGCGCTGTAAGGCATTGATAATAATCATAAATTCCGGGGAGGCTTTCCCGACAAATAATATATTAAACGGGTCAGGTTTATTTGTTTCTGGTCTGGCATGAACAATGCCAAAATCATCCTCAAGGGTTTGGAGGCGTAGGCCTATTTCTTGCTCCATATTCGCTAGGCGAACAAGACCAATTGTACGCAAGGCAATTTGCGCCGGGTGGCATGGCTCCATTAATACAGAGTCAAAATTATGCTCTACCGATGGAGACTTTGAAGCCATAACCGCCAATACGGGAATATTTATACCCACATAACATGCCTTGACAATTGTGATAATTTTCTGGATTTGGTCAGAGAAATTTTTAGTTCTAACCAATATGGCTAGCGGTGGTCGCTCGGGTAGTTTTTCGCTCTCACGGTAGCCTAAGGCTAGACTGATCGGTGTAAATCCTCGTTCTTCAAACGCACGTTCTATCTCCGCCTGTGCTTCTGGCACATCGGACAGGATCAATACAGATTTCATACGTTCATTCATGGTGCGCACCCAATACGAATCATTTCACCTCTTAAATAGGCGGCGAGCGTTACTTGTCTGTAAACAAAACTGGGATTTGTTTGGTGCAGCAATATATTGTGATTAGCGCTGCACCAAATTCAGACAAATATAGTGTAAGACTAGCCAAATGGGTTGCGTTTTTGCCACCATCCTGTCTTCTTCGGACCATCCTTTTTTGGTTCTGAACTTTTGGACTTGTCCTCAGGTTTTTCTGATGTTTTTCTTGCCTTGGCAGTAGGTTTTTCTGCTTTGGGTTTTGTCAGTTTTTTGACTATTTTCTTTGGCTCTACCTTTACAGATTCAGCATTCTTAGAAGCGGTTTTTGTTGTAGTCTTCTTTGCCGATGGTTTTTTGGCTTTTGATTTTTTAACATCATCTTTGGTATTATTACCTTTAGCCACGTCACTTTTAACAGAAGCTTCTTCAGTTTTCTTAGCGGCAGGTTTGCGTCTTCTAATTTTCTTTTTAGGGCTAGATTTTTTTGCTGCCGGCTCACCAGTTTCTTCGACCATCTTGCTCGCAGGTTTTTTGGCAGAAGTGCGCCTTCTACGAGCTGGTTTCTTGGCCTCGGCCTTTTCGTTAGTCTCTGAGACATCACTAACGTCTTTAGTTTGCCCATCGCTTTTTGCTGCATTTTCTGCGTTTTTGTTCTCGGCATTGTCCGTGTTGTTATCACGGTTAGAGCGCCGATTTTTACCACCGCGTCTGCCGCGCCTGCGTTTGCTTCGGGATGGTTTATTGGTTTCGCCTGTATCCGCTGTTTCCGGTTTATCTTCATTGCTTTCTGTGTCGGTGCTGGATTTATTTTGCGATTTGTTTTGTTGTTTATTTTGGCTTCTATTGGAGTTGTTGCGTTTGGATTGGGCAGATTTACGGTGTTCTTTTGCAATTTCCTCCAAAGGGTCTGAGCCGGAGCCAGATTTTTTCGCAAGAACGGTAATTTCGAAAGCCGGGCGGATTAAACTGTCGTCAGGCACGATTTCCGTAAACATCGCGTTCTCAGTTTCTATTGCATTGATTAAATCACGCTTTTCGTTGAACAGATAAGCGGCTACGTTGGGTGTGACGGTCAAGCGGATACGGGCGGCGCGACCACGTACACCTTCTTCTTCAACAGCGCGAACGGCTTTTAGCGCACTGGATTCTACCGAGCGTTTACGACCAACGCCGTGGCAATGCTCACATGAGGCGCTAGAGCCTTCAAGCAGGCTGCGGCGACGGCGTTGGCGGGAAAGTTCCATCAAACCAAATTGGGAAATCCGGCCCATTTGCACTCGCGCCCGGTCTTGGGTGAGGGCGTCGCGCATGCGCTTTTCAACGGCACGGTTGTTGCGGTTTTGATCCATGTCGATAAAATCGATCACCACCAGCCCGGCCAAATCGCGCAGGCGCATTTGCCGCGCTACTTCATCAGCCGCTTCTAGGTTCGTCTTGAACGCGGTGCGCTCAACATTACGTTCCTTGGTCGAACGTCCAGAGTTGACATCAACTGAGACAAGCGCTTCGGTTGGGTGAATAACCAGATAACCACCGGATTTAAGTTGTGCAATTGGCTCTAAACAGCCTTCGATTTGGCTTTCGACCTCATAGCGCAAGAACAGCGGAATGTCGTCCGTATAGGGCTGTACATTCTTGGCGTGGCTCGGCATCAGTAATTTGATGAAATCTTTGGCAAGGCGATAACCCTCATCGCCCTGAACATAAACCTTGTCGATGTCTTTGCCGTAAAGATCGCGGATAGAACGCTTAACCAAATTGGCTTCTTCGTGTATCAGGCAAGGTGCGACGCTTTTAAGGGTGGTATCGCGTATGGTATCCCACAATTTTGAAAGATAAGTAAAGTCGCGTTTAATCTCGCTCTTGGTACGCTTGGCACCTGCCGTGCGGACAATCAAGCCCATGCCTTTGGGCACTTCAAGCTCGCTCATGATGGATTTTAGACGCTTACGGTCGGAACCATTGGCAATTTTACGCGAAATGCCGCCGCCGCGTGGTGTGTTGGGCATAAGTACACAATAACGGCCAGCTAAAGACATATATGTCGTGACGGCGGCGCCTTTATTGCCGCGTTCTTCTTTGACCGCTTGGATGAGCAAGATTTGGCCGCGCTTAATCACTTCTTGGATTTTATAGCGACGTTTAGACATACGTTTGCGGCGCTTATCTTTTTGCTGGGCTTGCTCTTCTTCTACTTCTTCGTCAACAGCATCGGCGACATCGTCGTTGTCTTTTTTCTTCTTGGATTTCTTGCTAGACGTATCTTCGTCGCCGTTATCATCATCGTCGTTATCGTCATCATCGTCGTTATCATCATCATCATCAATTTCTGCGTCATTCGCATCATCTTTCTTGATGACTGATTTGCCTCTTTTTCGCTTCTTCGCGACAGGCTTTTTCTTGGTATCTTTTTCTTCCTCTTCTTCGGCCTCGTCCTTCAAGGTCTCGGCCTGTTCAGCTTCGATCAGCGCTTTTCTGTCTTCAACCGGGATTTGGTAGTAATCCGGGTGGATTTCAGAAAATGCGAGGAAACCGTGGCGGTTACCGCCAAACTCTACGAATGCAGCTTGTAGGGATGGTTCAACCCGGGTAACCCGGGCGAGATAGACATTCCCGCGAATTTGGCGCTTTGCGGCGCTCTCAAAATCAAGTTCTTCTAGGCGGGTTCCGTCGACCACTGCGACCCGGGTTTCTTCCGGGTGAGAGGCGTCGATTAACATTGTTCGTGACATAATATTCTCCAGAGCCGCATACTCTGCCTTCGAAACCCACATTAGGGGCGCGGTCTTTCTCTACCGTATTTCGGATAGGAATCAGCGCCAATTGCTTATTTAAGTGAAGTTTCGTGAAGTTAAGCGGCTTAATAATTGTTGTAAATTTGTGAAAAAGCGCAGTGAAATGAGCTACAATCAACGATGTGAGAGTGCTCACATGCTTTTGCCTCTTAACTATTGAGGTGTTGATGTTTCCAGCATTGCGCATAAAAATCCTTAGGCAAGCACCAGCCTAGATAAACACTAAAATGGGGCTTTAAAAGTATGGTTTGACGAGTCGCGTCAAAACCTGTTTGTGTATGTGGCACATAAGTCTCTAAATTGCCAAGAGAAAAGTAACAAAGGTTAAATGTGATTTTTTTTAAATCGTAACCTTTCGTCAAAAGTCTGCGCCCATTATGGTTCATATGACGTTAAAACTGGTATTTACAAGGGTAGTCCTGTTAATTTTCCTGATGGCCTTTGGTCGGGCGGCTATGGCTGCGGATATTTCCGACATCGGTATATCCGTCCACGACAACCAAACCCGACTATTTATTCGCATTGGTAGTGAACAATCACCAAAGGTATTTACTATAGGTGGTGGCAAGCCGCGCATTGTGGTGGATTTAGCTAAGGCAAATTTAAGTGCTGATGCCTTGCAAAAAACGGGTGGGAATAACTATTTCACCGGGGAGGGCGCAATTTCCAAGCTCCGCTTTGCCCAGCAGGAGCAAAATGGCTTGCGTTTTGTCGCCGACCTTAAGCCTGATTCTAAATATATGTCGCATAATTATGAGGATGGCGTATTGACGGTGCTGATTTTAGGCCGTGCTATTGGGCAAACATTTGTCCGCATATCGGATGACGGTACACCTATTCCGCGCCTAAAGCCTGATATTAGCATTAACAGTGGTATTAACAACAGCATACCGGTGCCACGTTTAAAGGCGTCGCGCCGCACTAAAGCCGTGAAAAAAGCTGTGAAAAAACCGGTAATCGTCATTGATCCGGGGCACGGCGGACATGACCCTGGTGCTATTGGCAGTGCCAAAGTTCATGAAGAAACCGTGACTTTAAAGGCCGCATTGGAATTACGCCGACAATTGCGCGCGAGCGGCAAGTATAAAGTGGTTATGACACGATCGACAGATAAATACATTGATCACGACAAACGCGTCCTGATTGCCCGCAAAGCAGGGGCAGATTTATTCATCTCCATCCACGCCGACGCCACAGCTAGCGCTACGACGCGGGGCGCGTCGGTTTATACCCTTGCCAGCCGCGCCGAAGCCCGTACACATAAAGTCGTTAGCCAACAAAATTGGGTGTTAGATGTAGATTTAACTCGCAAATCCGCTCCGGTCAGTAATATTCTTGTCGACTTGGCGCAGAGGAAAACTTTAACAAAATCAGGTCAATTCGCCGATATTCTCATTCCAGAACTCAAAAAACAAACCCGCATGGTCGGCAATTCCCACCGCCGCGCTGGCTATTATGTCTTGTTAGCCCCCGACGTGCCTGCGGTCTTGCTAGAAATGGGGTTCATTTCGAACGCTCAGGACGAAAAATTATTAAAATCTACCACTCACCGTAAGAAGCTGATGAAAAGTGTGGTCGTAGCAATCAATAAGTACTTTAATGTACAAACCCGCTTACAATAGCGCGAATAGGCTTTATAGTATACGGAATCAGGTGCAGCCTTAATTGTGCCTAAATTAGTCCCATAAAGGCCTGCATGAGCGACATAGAAACACATAATCCCGAAACATTACCCGAAACGACGTCGAAGAAACCGCCGCGCAAATTTTGGAAGATCGTTAAATATTTATTTGCCACAGGCTTTGTACTGGGGATATTTGCTGTAATATTTGTCGGCGTCTTCATTATCCGCTCGACCCGTGATTTGCCCACATTAGAAGCCGTGCAGGAATATTCACCGTCCGTTATGTCGCGTGTTCATGCGGGTGACGGTAAACTGATCGCGGAATATGGTATAGAAAAGAGGGTATTTGTACCGATCGAGTCTATTCCCATACAAATTCAACACGCTTTGGTGGCTTCGGAAGATCAGCGTTTCTACACCCATGACGGGTTCGACCCCAGAGGCTTTGCTCGTGCCATGGTCGCTAATGTTAAGCACAAACTCAAAGGCGAACGTCTAGAGGGCGGGTCGACCCTGACCCAGCAAGTGGCCAAGCATTTTCTTGTCGGGGATGAGCGAAATATTGCGCGAAAAGTGCGGGATATATTTATTGCCAGGCGCATCGAAAAGGCCATTAGTAAAGATGAGATATTAGAATTGTATTTGAACGATGTGTTTTTTGGTCGCCGGGCTTACGGTATTGCGGGCGCATCGCTTAATTACTTTGATAAGCCTCTAGATAAGCTAACCCTTGGGCAAATGGCCTATTTGGCCGGATTGGTTAAAGGGCCAAATAATTACCAGCCTGAAAACAATATGGAACGCGCCATTAACCGCCGTAATTATGTGCTCGGGCGCATGACCGAGGATGGTTATATCACCGAAGAACAAGCCGTAGAGGCCAAGCAAGAAGAACTGGTTATAGCCGAGCGCATGCACGGGGATGAATATCTGGCGGCGGAGTATTTTGTCTCTGAGGTACGCAAGGAAATTAACGGCCTATACGGCGAGCAGCAGTTGAATGAGGGCGGATTATCTATTCGCACCACCCTGGACACCAAAATGCAGTTGGCGGCACGCAAGGCATTGCGGCGCGGGCTGGAGATGTATGACCGTCGCCATGGCTACCGAGGGCCTTTGGCGACCGTTGCGGATGGCGCCCAGTGGAGAGAATTCCTTACCGAATACAAAGGCCCACCTGACGCGGCACCTTGGCGTTTGGCCGTGGTTTTGAAAGCCGAAGGTAAGGTCGCGGAAATCGGGTTTGTTGAAGGTGAGAACGGTACGATAGATATAGAGGACATAGCTTGGGCAAAAAAAATATTGCCAGGGTTTAGGTTGGGCGCAGAGCCAAAGACCGTAACAGAAGTTTTCTCCAAGGGTGATGTCATATTGGTCGAGATCAAACCTCAATCAAAATCTGGCAATGAATACAATCTGCGCCAAGTACCTGAGGTTAATGGCGGTATTATCGCTATGGATCCTCATACGGGCCGTGTGCTGGCATTGGTCGGCGGCTATAGTTTTTCCCAAAGCCAGTTTAACCGCTCCACTCAAGCCTACCGCCAGCCAGGTTCCGCCTTTAAACCTTTCGTTTATCAGGCTGCCCTTGATAGTGGTATGACCCCGGTTAGCCAAGTCTTGGATGCACCTTTTGTTATTGAACACAATGACCGCGACGAAAGTTGCAAAGAAATAGTGCGGCAGGGACAAAGTAAATTGCGGTTCGGACAGCAGGGAGAACAGCAAACTGCGTCTGCACCAGTGCCGAGAGACATAACGTTACGTGGATCATCTGGCGGCGATGATGGAAAAGAATGCGGACCTGTGTTTTATAAACCAGCTAACTTCAATGCGGGGCAATGGTACGGGCTTTCAACATTACGTCTCGGCATTGAGAAATCCCGTAACGCCATGACTGTACGCCTTGCCAATGATATTGGCATGGGTGTTATCGGGCGATATGGACGAAATTTTGGTATTTACGACGAGACCAAACACGAACTGGCCTGGGCGTTGGGGGCAGGGGAAACCACTTTGCTTAAGATGGCGTCAGCCTATGCTACAATTGTCAATGGCGGCAAGAAAGTCACACCGACCTTGCTCGACCGTGTGCAAAATAACAAAGGCGAAACCGTCTATATGCACGACAAACGCGGCTGTCCTGAATGCGTTATAGAAAAATGGACGGACGGGCTATTGCCGCCAGAACTCCCCGATGAGCGCGAAGTCGTGGTTAGCCCAGTTACGGCTTACCAAATGACCTCAATGCTTGAGGGCGTGGTCAAAAACGGTACTGGGCGGCAAATGTTGCGGCTTGGTCGTCCGATTGCCGGGAAAACTGGCACCACAAATGATTATAAAGACGCTTGGTTTATGGGGTTCTCGCCGGATTTGGTCACGGGCGTTTATGTGGGGTATGACACCCCGCGCTCGCTCGGCACAGAAACCGGAGCCAAGGCCGCCGGGCCAATTTTCCGCTTCTTTATGGGTGATGTGCTTAAGGACAAACCCAAAGTATCCTTCCGTATTCCGGACGGTGTGCTACTGGCTCCGGTCAACCGGGAAACGGGCGAACCGTCCTTTATCGGTGCGCCGGACTTTATTTACGAAGCGTTCAAACCTGGCACAGAACCGCGCATTGGCGGTAATTCTTCCAAGATCAGCATTGGCGGCGGGACGGGTGATTTGGATGATTATGATTTCGGATTTGGCGGAACGGCGGAAACGCCGACTGACGCGCCATTGCAAAGACCTTTAGTTGCGGACGGGGCTTTGGATAAAAAGCCTGCTCCGGAGAAATTGGAAGATGAAATCATTGTCACACCTAAATTGGTGCCGAAGCAACCTGTTGCTGTGTTAAAGCCAACACCAAAATCAGCCCCCAAAGACAAAGAACCGCCCGCAGAAGATGAGGTGGACTTGGACGACGGGCTGTATTAAGTCTCAAATAACAATCTCATAAATGACCAAAAAAGGGTGACGCTATGGCAGCCGAACACGACCAATTAGCCAAGGATATAGAGCAGTCAATCGCACTGCTGAGGAGGCGTCTTTGACCCCGAAGAATCCGAACGCCGCCTGGCGGAGTTGGGCGCCCTCATAGAGCGCCCAGATTTTTGGGACAATGCCAGTGCCGCGCAATCCATGATGCGGGAACGCGGACGGCTAGAGACAGCCATAGAGCAAGTCGCGAGCCTGCAAACTGAGACCGCAGACGCGCTTGAATTGGTCGAAATGGCCGAGGCGGAAGACGATGCGGATGTATTAGAAGAAGCCACTAACTTGCTGATACACCTAAAGAAACAAGCCGGGCAGGCAGAAATTGAGGCTTTATTATCAGGCGAAGCGGACGGGCTGAATGCATTCGTGGAGATCCACCCCGGGGCAGGCGGTACCGAAGCTCAGGACTGGGCGCAAATGCTTTTGCGCATGTATGTGCGCTGGGCAAATGCACACGGCATGAAGGTTGAGGTTTTGGAGGAACAATCTGGCGAGGAAGCCGGGCTAAAATCTGCGACTATTCTGGTTAAAGGTCCGAATGCCTTTGGCTGGCTTAAAACCGAAAGCGGTGTCCATAGATTGGTGCGAATATCGCCCTTCGACAGCTCCGCCCGCCGCCATACCAGTTTTGCCAGTGTCTGGGTGTTCCCGGAAATTGACGATACCATAGAAATCGAGATCAACGAAAGCGAATGCCGCGTCGATACCTACCGCGCCTCTGGTGCAGGCGGTCAGCATATCAACAAAACCGATAGCGCCGTGCGCATTACCCACGAGCCAAGCGGCATTGTCGTGCAGTGCCAGAGCGACCGCTCCCAACACAAAAACCGCGCCCGTGCATGGGACATGCTGCGCGCGCGTCTCTACGAAGCCGAGATGCAAAAACGCGAAGCCGAAGCTCAGGAAACCGCCGATAGTAAATCCGAAATCGGCTGGGGCAGGCAAATCCGCTCATATGTCCTGCAACCCTACCAAATGATAAAAGATCTCAGAACAGGCGTAGAAACCTCAGACATAAACGGCGTCCTGGACGGCGACCTAGACCAATTTATGGCCGCAAGTCTGGCTGCGCAAATTGGTGATAGCACCTAGGCGTAGACATAAACTCTGGCCAGATTGATTTTTTAGGTGTCACTATGCTCTGGGGTGAGCGCCTGCGTGAATTTTCATCAGGCTGGTCGCATCAACATCCGTATAGACTTGGGTGCTGGACAGGCTGGCATGGCCGAGCAATTCTTGGATGGTACGCAGATCACCGCCGCCTGCGAGCAAATGGGTGGCAAATGAATGCCGCAAAGCATGGGGTGTCATGCTTTCAGGTAAGCCCAGAGCGCCGCGTAAAAGTACAATGTTTTTTTGGACACTGCGCGCGCCAAGTGCGCCGCCGCGTACACCCCGAAACAGGCTATCTTGAGGTTCCAATATAAAAGGACAAAGGTCGGCATAGGTGTCGACCGCCTGTTTGATGATTGGGAGTAACGGGATCAATCTTGTTTTGTTGCCCTTACCAAGAATGCTTATGCTATCACCAAGCGGCACATCGGAAACACGTAAAGATAAGGCTTCGGATATACGCAGACCTGCACCGTACATCAGTAAAATCACCGACATATCTCGCGCCGAAATCCACGGCTTTGGATTCATAGTATCAACGGTTTTAATCAGGTCTTGGCTAGCCTCGACGCTGATTGGTTTGGGCAAAGGTTTAGTGACCTTGGGGCCACGGATTAAATCCAGTGCGTTGTTTTTCAGGCTCCAATTGCGTTCAATATACCGAAAGAACATGCGCAAGGACGATAGATTGCGGGCGAGGGAACTGGCGCTCAGTCCGTTCGTGCCGCGCCGTCTATGGGCAAGATAGCTGCGAAAATCTCGCACGTTAAGCGCGGCTAAATCGCCCAAAGATACGGGGCGACCTATATGCCTGGCGATGAATCCAAGAAATGTCGATATGTCCCTTTGGTATGCTTCAACAGTTTTGTCGGACAACCTTCGTTCACCCGCCAAGTGGGCGCAAAACTTGGCCAAGACTATATCCGGTGTCGTTTGGGCAATGTATTTTGTGCCTATGTTTGTGTTTGCGCTCATGACCAATCATTACCCTCGCGGATATTAACAAAGAATTAGTAAAGATTTACTTTGATTAACAAGTGTTGATTCGTGGCTTTGGGGTTTCTTTCAGAGGGCACAAACTAACGCGTTATTTTTTGTTTGTTATTCTTGGGGGATAACAAAATTGGATAACTCAAAATTAAAGCAGGAGCTAAATGTGGGAATTTTTAATAAAACTAAGCGGAAATCAAATGTATCGGATGTTAAAATTCAATCTGTCAAACTACAAGATACCGCATTCACCAATACCAATAATCAGACCGAAGCCATGGTGCCGTTAAACGCTGAACAACCATCTCTTAGGGCGTCAGAACAAGTGCGAGATATTAATGCGCTGAAACAAGACGTATCACGTATGGGCGATGCCTTGCGAGAAAGTATGCGCCTTAACCAAGACACAGTTGGCGAAATGCAGAAATTCGCCAACTTTTTGAAAATAGCCGAGGTTAACACAATTAACCTTGAGCGTTTGCAGCCTGAAAATATGGAACTGAAAGCTGATTTGGAAAATATGCGCAACGAGCTTGCCAAGAAGCAGTTGTGGGCCAGCGAGCTTGAAAGCAAATCTCAGGCCTATAAAACTCGTTTCGAAGAAACCCACGGCGAATTAGAACATAGTCAGACCGAACTCGCCAAAATCGTTGAAACGCTCAATGTAGAGCGTAAACATCTTAGTGAAGCCAATGATTCCTTGGAAATTATTCGCGAAGAACGCCGCGAATTACGCAGTATGGTCGGAGATGTTCAAACTGAAAACACTGTATTGCAAGATACGATTGGCAGATTAACTGTAAGCGAAAATGATCTGCTGCGTCAGAAAACAGAACTGATTAAAAGAGCTGAGGTTTTATCGGCTAAAATTGAAGATGAACGCCGGTTAAGAGAGGTCGCAACTTCTGACATTAAAAATTTACGCCTCGATTTTGCTGAACTGAAGGCAAACCATATGGAAACATTGTCCAAATTTGACAAGGCTCGCCATAATGCACAATCCAATGAAAATGCGTTGGCTGAATTTCGCCAACGTAGCGAAGACAGAATTTTCGCACTGACATCGGCTATTGATGGCATGAAAGCTCAGCAGAAAATCAACGAAGATATGGCTCGCTACGACGAACAGGAAAAAGCCAAGTTGAAAATTGAAGCCGAACTTGAAAACCGCCGTGTCAAGGAGCTAACATCAAGGTTAGATATTCGCGCCAAGGAACAAGAAGAAGGCCATTCGGCGCTCGCCCGCGCTAAAGCTAATTATGACCAGTTAAACACGAAATACCTTACCTTGTTGTCTGATATGGAAAGCCTGCGCAATGCACACAAATTACAATCACAAAAGTTAGAAGAATATTCGTCCATTAGCGGTGTCGCCGTAGGGCAAAGCTTTTTTGGCAATAGTGAAGGTATATCTCGGGGTAAATCCACGCGGACAAAAACTGTCACACCACAATTGAAATTGGTGAAAGACGCACCTGAGAAATAGGGTAGGTATAGCATTTGAACAAATACCGCGTTCTTTGATAATTGGGCTTGCCTTTGTGATTTTGGTTTGCGAATCTAAATTTAAACAGGTTCACAAATAGATTGGCGCAATGGAGCACTTAATTCAGAATAATCTTATCGCTCATAAAGCAGACACCACAGATGTGCCCACACCAGGTTTGGTGCATAATGTCTGGTGGCTCTGGTTTTTTTCTGCCCTTGCCATTGGCGCGACACTGATTGCTTCATGGCAGGGCAAGGCACTTGGATGGCCTGCATTCATTTTATTGGCCGGAATTTCTGTAGTGTCCATGTTGGCAATATTAACGATTTTCTTTAATCGCCAGAACCTCTCCACAGCGGTTACACAAAATAGTACTGATGCAAATATCCTGTTCGCCTCCTTCCGCGTTCTACCCGTGCCCAGCCTAATCGTCCTTGGCGGCAAGCCTTTTATGGCAAATACAGCATATTTGGAATTGGCTCGCAGCTTGGGTGTTGAAGCCCTCGAAGGTGTTCCGCCGTCGGTAGAGCGTTTGTTTTCCCGGCAAGAGAAATCTGCTTCTGCGGCTATTTTCCGTTTACATCATACCAATAATGCCAATGATATAGGTGAAGAAGTTATCCGCACACTAGATACCGATGGTGACTACCGTTCGTTTAAAGTACGAGTATCCGCAATAAAAGATGGGCAACTTTGGCAAATTCAGGACGATATAAATGCTGAAGCCAACGACACCTCTATATTGGCACAGGCACCGATTGGTTTGTTCTCTGTCACGACTGACGGCACGGTTTTGAAAACCAATGCGGTTTTACAAGCATGGGTCGGGTTTAATGCCGAGACCGTACCAGAACATATGAAAGAGTTTATTGAAAGCCCTGGCGCATTATTGGATAGCGCACCAATACCGGGGCGTACCGTGCGCACCGATACTAGATTGTTGACGAAAAAAGGTGTTGTTTCTCCGATCGTATTGATGGGAAGTTGGCACGAAATGGACTCTGGCGATGTTTATGCTAGCGTTGCCGTTTATGGCCATTCAGGACTTGGTACTGGGAAAACGGAGCAGGAGGCCGCAACAGATATAGTAGGCAGCCCCGCGCAAATTTCGGTAAGTAATCAGGCGTCTGAGAATGCCGATAACAATATGGAAATGCTCGATATACAAAATGCCCCATTCGGCATGGTTATGTTAGATAGCACTGATCTTAATTCTGCAAAAATTCTACAGGCCAATGAAGCAATGCGGAACATGGTGGACGGCGAAATCAGCAAGACAACAAGTTTCAAATCTCTGTTCGTCGAAAATACAGCCGCTGAAGAGTTTTTCGCCGGGGGTATAAATGTTCAGGACGGACCCGTAGATGTTAACTTGCGCGGCAAACAGGCACGGCCAGTTGATGTGTATTTTGCCGCCCCTGATGAGGCTGGATGTACCGTTTATATTATTGATGTCACTAGCCGTAAAATGCTCGAAGACAAGCTAGGCCAGTCGCAAAAAATGCAAGCGATTGGCCAGTTAGCTGGCGGTGTTGCTCATGATTTCAACAATCTTTTGACGGCTATTCGCCTGAATACTGACGAGTTGTTGGGGCGGCACCCTATTGGTGATCCGTCTTATCCAGAGCTGCAAAAAATCAACCAAACGGTATCGCGAGCAACTGGGTTGGTTCGAAAATTACTCGCGTTTTCGCGCAAGCAAACCTTGCGCGCGGTGGTGCTGGATGTAACAAATACTCTGTCTGATTTAACGCATTTATTACAAGACGTTTTGGTTGAACGGGTTCAGCTTAAGGTTATTCACGGTCGGGGGTTGCTGCCTATTCAGGCCGATAAAGGCCAGCTTGAGACCGTGTTGATGAATTTATGCGTCAATGCCCGAGATGCCATGTTGGAAAAATCAGGCGGTACGATCACGCTAAAATCGTCAAAGGTCACCGACGAAGAGCTTAGAGAACAGGGCATAGAGATTCGCAAAAAGGGAAGCTATGTCCGCTTTGATGTTGCTGATACGGGCACGGGTATGGACAAGAAAACCCAAGATAAAATTTTCGAGCCTTTCTTTACCACTAAAGCCCAAGGCAAAGGTACGGGGCTTGGTCTGGCTACAGTCTACGGTATTGTCCAACAATCCGGTGGGCATTTACGTGTCCAAAGCGAGCTTGGCGTTGGCACAACATTTAGCGTCTATATCCCGACCGCCACAGGCGATGTGCAAGCCGCGCCAAGTCCCAAACCACAAATAGCCGCTGCCCGTATCAAGCCATCTGATTTGGCAGGGCAGGGCAATATTTTGTTTGTTGAAGACGAAGCTTCTGTACGGGTCATCGCCGCCAAGACTTTACGCAAACGCGGTTATACTGTTGTTGAGGCTGAGGACGGCGAAATAGCTTACGAAATTCTTGAGGCTGGTGAGGAAAAATTTGATCTGATGATTTCAGATGTGGTCATGCCGGGTATGGACGGCCCAACATTGCTCAAGAAAGGCCGGGATTTATTGGGCGGTGCGGCTATTGTATTTATCTCGGGCTATGCTGAAGAAGAATTTTCAGAGCTACTTGCAGAAGAACCAGACGTCACTTTTCTGCCAAAGCCATTCACCTTAATCCAGCTTGCGGAAAAAGTGAAAAGCGTTTTGGCCGACCCGGAGTAAGAGGGAGGGGGCGTTTGTAAGTTAAGGCTCTATAGCACTTCGCGATTAATTAGGTTCACAATTACCTATATTGTCATCCCGGGCTTGCCCCGGGATCTCATAGCTTACGGTGAGCGCGAGACCCCGGATCAAGTCCGGGGTGACAGGCAGGCGGATGTATTTGATTGAGATTATTTAGAATACCTCATCCTCACCCCGTTGATTCTTTAGAATATCTCATCCTCACCCCATTAATGGGGGAGGTGCCCCTTCTTAGGGGCGGAGGGGGAAGCAAGTTTCCACAAATACCGGACGTGAGATGCAATAATTTGGTAAGCTGTCCGGATGATTATCTTAGGGAATTGTTGCGCCGATAATTGCTTCCCCCTCCGCCTGCAAGAGCAGGCACCTCCCCCGCAAGCGGGGTGAGGATGTATTTGATGAGATTGTTGCCCGCCTCAATATTTTTTAAAAAACTTATCCGATATATTTATTAAAATTGAAGCCAATCAATTACCAACCGCATTTCCGGTCTTTGTTTTGCTCTTTGAGGTATGTTTGCAGCGGCGCGAAATATTCTATGATTGCCGAGCCGTCCATATTAGGGGTGCCTGTAAAAGCTTCTAGGGCTTCGGGCCAGGGTTTTGAGGAACCCATACGCATCATATCGTCAAAACGCTTGCCGATTTCTTTATTCCCGTAAATCGAACAACGGTGCAACGGGCTTTCATTGCCAGCCATATCGCAAGCGGCTTTGTGGAACTGAAACTGTAGGATATGGGCGAGGAAATAGCGCATATAGGGTGTATTGCCCGGAATATGGAATTTTGCCCCCGGATCAAAGGCATCGGTTGGGCGCTCGGCTGGCGGTCGTACACCTTGGTAGAAATCCCGTAATTCCCACCAGCCAGAATTATATTCGGACGGGGTATATTCGCCGTTAAACACATTCCAGCGCCATTTGTCGATCATGATACCGAAGGGCAAGAAAGCGACTTTATCAAGAGCCTGTTGCATCAGTAAATTAATATCAGCGCTCGCATCAGGTACATCCGCCGCATCAAGCAACCCGATTTGCACCAGATAATCCGGGGTGATCGAGAGGGAAATCATATCACCAATAGCTTCGTGGAAACCGTCATTGGCACCGTCTTTATAAAATACGGGCTGGTTCTTATAGGCGCGTTGATAGAAACTGTGGCCAAGCTCATGGTGAATGGTTTTGAAGTCCTCACCAGTTTTCACGATACACATTTTAATGCGGATATCGTCTCTATCGTCAATGTCCCATGCGGATGCGTGGCATTGTACTTCGCGGTCGGCGGGCTTGACAAAAAGTGAGCGTTCCCAAAATGTGTCGGGTAGTGGATCAAAGCCCAGACTGGTGAAGAAATTCTCACCAGTTTTAACCATTTTAAGCTCGCTGTAATCAGCTTTCTTCAAAAGTTCAGTTATATCTACGGTCGGTGCATCGCTTTCCGGCTTGACCAAATCATAAACATTACCCCAGCTTTGCGCCCACATATTACCGAGTAAATCGGCACGGATAGGCTGGTCGAGGGGCACGACTTTATCGCCGTACTGTTCGTTCAACTTGGCGCGTACATGACAGTGAAGATCGTCGTATAGAGGTTTCACTTGCGTCCACAAACGATCAGCTTCTTTGGTGAAATCGTCGGCAGGCATGTCGTAGCCCGCTTTCCATAACACACCCGTATCGGCATAGCCCAGCTCTTTGGAGCCTTCATTGACGATTTCGACCATGCGGGCATAATCTTTTTGCATGGGCGGGGAGATTGTGCGCCACCCTTCCCAAACGGCCTGTAATTCTTCGGGGTCACGTGAGGTGGCAATTATTTTGGACAATTCGCCCAAATTTAGCACTTTGCCGTTGAGCGAAAACTTACCTTCACCGTATTGTGTGTCTAAATCTGACATGATTTTTGCAAGCTCGTCAGCCGCACCGGGCTTATCCGGAGCCGGAAAATTGCTGCCGCGCTTGATGGCATCCAATTTGCGCAGCATATCGGCTGGCAGGCTTTTGAGGTCGTTAAATTTTTTGGCTTCATTTGATTGGCGGGTTGATAGCTTTGCCGCTGCGGCGTTGGCTTGGGATTCCAACCAGCCTGTGTCTGTGGTAATGAAATTTGCTTTCACCCAACCTGCTTTGTTTTGCCTTAACAAACTAGCCTCAAGTTCCGCCGCAGATGTTTCCAAAAACTCTTTCGCGTCCTGCACGGTTGGTTCCGTAGATTTAACGTCGGCCACAACGGGGGTAGTGGTAGATACATTAGCGGGTGTGCTTTCTGGCGCTTCGGTCTTGGTGTCTGGTTGGCAGGCGGCGGTTAACAGTGCAGTTCCGGCTACAGCGAGGTATAAAAACTTTTTCATGAACATTACTTTCTCTAAATGTGACAAAACGACGCTTTATTTATATGGAAACTATTGGTAAGGAACTGGCGGTAAACGTCAAGGGTATATGAAAATTTGACGCAGTTGTATAGAATGGTTTTTCGTGACAGAACGCTACGGTATAATAATAGCAAATCTTGGTTCACCCGCCGCGCCGACACCAAAGGCATTGCGCAAATATTTGGCGCAGTTTTTGACGGACAGACGTGTGATTGAATTACACCCATTATTGTGGCGGCCAATTTTACACGGTATTATTTTGCGCACACGTCCAGCTCGTTCTGCCCAAGCTTACCAGAAAATTTGGGGACGCGATGACAATGGCGCATTTTCACCAGAAGCACCCTTGGTGGAAATCACCCGCGCACAGGCGGATAAATTACAAGCCGCTCTTCCGGATGATGTGTATGTAGAGCCTGCTATGCGCTACGGTCAGCCGTCTATAGAACTGGCGTTAGCTAAATTGGAGGACAAAGGGTGCAAGAAAATTGGTGTACTCCCACTTTACCCTCAATATGCTGGTGCGACCGTGGCCACGGTTTACGACGAATTATCTCGGATAATTCGTAAACGGGCGGATTTACCTGCCATCAGGTTCCTGCGCGATTATCATGATAATCCGGCGTATATAGAGGCGGTTACCCAAAGCATGAGACAACATTTACGTGGTCTTGACTGGCAGCCAGATCATATTTTGGTTTCGTTTCACGGACTGCCTGTATCTAATGTTGAAAAAGGTGACCCATATGAGAAAGAATGTCGCCGTACTTATGACCTTTTGTGTACTGAACTTGCAGATATAAAAATCGAAAAACAAATTACTTTCCAGTCCCGTTTTGGCCCCAAGGAGTGGTTGCAGCCCTATACGTTGGCTACGTTGAAAGCTCTGGCAGCACAGGGCAAAAAGAAAGTCCTTATCATTACGCCGGGTTTTTCTGCGGACAGTCTTGAAACTCTGGAAGAGTTGTCTATCCAGGCTCGGCAGGCGTTTATAGAGGCGGGTGGTGAAGTATTATCATTGGTGCCGTGTCTAAATGACCAAAATATCCATATCGATGCTTTAGCAACAATCACCAAACAGCATTTACTCAGCGGTTGGCAAACTTCGGCAGATACGGACAATAAAATTAATGTTATTTTTCAGGCAAGTAGCCAATTAACAAGTGGGTTTATGTAGCCCCCAAAGACGTTTATTTTACTGATAATAACACCCCACAAAATGATAACCCAAAACAAAACAGTGGCGGATTGTCCGGTTGATGTGGGGCAACGTTTCAACCCGCCTGTCATACCATTGGTATAACATGTCCATTATGTACCGAGTTTATTTATTTGTGGAGTAAAACTTTGCTCAGAGTGCCAAATAAGTATTATTACCCTTAACAAATTGTATCTGCTGAACCGCGCCGGGTTTGCCGGAGGCTGTTTAGTTTTAAAACTACGTTGACAGCAACCGAATTAATTGCTTTATGTCAATCGTGTGTCTAGGGTTGCAATTTCGGTGATTATCAATACACTTTGTCATCGTTTGAACGAGCAGTCGAGCTCCGCCATAATAAGTTAAAAATGGGCAAAATACGCAGAATCTTTGCGCAGTATCTCATTAGCTTGGCGAAGTTCGCGGTTCTCACGTTCCAAGGCTTTCATCTTGGCAGTCATATCGGACGGGACGCCAGCCCGTGTGCCGCTGTCAATTTCCGTGCGCTTAATCCAGCTGCTTAACGTTTGTGGTACACATCCAATCTTCGCCAATATAGATGTGATTGCCGCCCAACGAGACGAGTAATCGCTCTCGTTCTCTAGCACCATCCGAACGGCTCGCGCGCGCACTTCTAGTGAAAATGTATGTCCTGTGTTGCTCATAATAGCTCTTTCTACTATAGATTAGGAGCCTCCGGCAAACCCTTGGCGGTTCACTGCTTATATTTTTACAAACAAAAACTGTTATTTTACTGATAATTCCCGTGCCTCTTGTAAGAGCTGATTAATTATCGCTTTTAGTGCACTTTGTTGTTTATCCGTAAGACTGCTTAAAAGAGAGGTTTCGTACTTTTGAGCAATCGGGATGACTTCCTCGTAGATTTTATTGCCCACATGGGTCAAATTCAACATACGACTACGGGCGTCTTTGCCTTTGGATGTTTTTATCAACTTTCGTTTTTCCAGTATCTTTATGGCTCGCGAGATTGCCATTTTGTCGAGCAAAGTCAGGGGGGCAATTTCTTTTGCCGTAACGGGTTGATGGGCATGGATAATGACCAAACACCGCCATTGGTTCATACTTAGGCCAAATTTGCTTTCATATTCCCGGGCAACCAGCCCCGAGATAGTTTGGGATAGAATTGAAAGCCGATAAGGCAGGAACGTCTCTAGGTCGAACATGATTTCTCTTTTCTTTATTATGACTTGTACTATTAGTAACATATGTTACTAATAGTACAACAAAGTAATTATGGAGAACATTTTGGCAGATTTATTTGACAACCCTTTAGGCACAGACGGATTTGAATTTGTGGAATACGCAACAACAGAGCCGCAGAAAATGATAAAACTATTTGAGAAAATGGGCTTTGTTAAAGTCGCGGTTCACAGATCTAAAGACATTGTTCTGATGAAGCAGGGCGACATCCATTTCATTATAAATTCGGAGCCTGACAGTTTTGCGCAAAATTTTGCTCGTGAACATGGTTCAAGCGCTTGTGCGATGGCATTTCGGGTTAAGGATGCGGCATTTGCTTACAAAAAAGCTTTGGAGCAGGGTGCTGTTCCGTGCCCGAGTTCGGCTAATCCTATGGAGCTAAATATCCCAGCCATTGAAGGTATTGGCGGTAGCCGCCTGTATTTTGTTGACCGCTATGGTGATGACACGATTTATGATGTTGATTTCAAATTTATTGATGGTTGGCAGGACTCAATGGCGGAAAAGTCAACAGGGCTGACTTATTTGGATCATCTTACCCATAATGTACACAGGGGCGAGATGGAAAAGTGGGGGAGTTTTTATGAGGATATTTTCAACTTCCGGGAAATTCGTTATTTTGATATTGAAGGCAAGTTAACTGGCCTAATCTCCAAAGCCATGACTAGCCCGTGCGGCAAGATACGCATACCGATTAATGAAAGTCGTGATGATAAAAGCCAGATTGAGGAGTTTCTCGCTGATTATAATGGTGAAGGCATTCAACATATTGCGCTCGGCTCTAACGATATATTTGCCACTGTAGATCAATTCACGGAAAATGGTGTGCCATTGCAAACGACAATAGATACTTATTTTGATCTTATAGATAAACGCTTGCCTGGGCACGGCGAATCCGTTGAAGAAATGCGTAAACGCAATATTCTCATAGACGGCGCGCCGACAGAAGGGCAGGGGCTTTTGTTGCAAATTTTCACCGAAAACCTGATCGGTCCAATATTCATTGAGTTGATACAGCGCAAGGGGAATGAGGGCTTCGGAGAGGGCAATTTTCAGGCATTATTCGAAAGCCTTGAACAAGACCAAATCCGAAGAGGCGTGCTGGAAGACACACAAGCGTAATTTGCAGGCCTAGGGTCATTGTTGGGCAAGCCACTCATAAACTATTGCACATGTAAAAATGCAAGCGTAGCATATGAGTATGAATGTTGCTGCACATATGGAACCTGTTCCCCAAAAGGATAAAAAGGCTGATTTTCTCCCAAAATCCGAGCTGATTGCCCGTGTGCGCGCCTATAACCCGTCCGTATTAGAGGACTTGCTCGGGCGGGCTTATGATACTTGTGTGTGGGCGCACCGCAATCAAAAGCGCCATTCAGGCGAGCTATATGCAGGCCACCCCATAGCGGTTGCGGAAATTTTGGTTAATCTACGCATGGATACCCGCTCTATTTGTACGGCCTTAATGCATGATGTGATTGAAGATACGGAAATCACCGAAGACGATATGCGCGCCGAGTTCGGTGACGAGATTACAGACCTCGTGGTCGGGGTGACGAAATTGGGTCAGTTGGAACTGTCCAGCAAAGAGCTTACCCGCGAGGGGCAGCAAGCAGAAAACTTCCAAAAATTTGTGCTCGCCATGAGCAAAGATGTACGGGTGCTTATCGTAAAACTCTGCGACCGACTTCATAATATGCGCACATTAGGGCATCACCCCAAACAAGCCTCAAGGGAACGCATTGCTCGTGAAACTATGGAAATTTACGCGCCGCTTGCCCGTAAAATCGGGGTTGAGCGCATATGTGCGGAATTAGAAGATTTGGCGTTTAAATATATAAATACGTCGGCATTTGAAGGCATAGAAGCCCGCTTAATAGAATGGCGCGACAGTCAAAAAACCGCCATTTCTCACCTGTCTATTATGTTACGGGACTTGCTTAGTGAACATAAGAAAACCGCACGCGTGTTTGGCCGTGAAAAGCGCCCCTATGCCATTTGGCGCAAACTGCAACGCCAAGGTATTAGCTTTGAAGATGTTGCCGACATTTATGCCTTTCGTGTCATCGTAGACAGTGTTGAAGACTGCTATGAAGTACTTGGTTTGCTGCACATAAAATTCAGGTGCGTCCCCGACAGGTTCCGCGATTTTATTTCTGTGCCTAAGCAAAACGGCTATCAAAGCGTCCACACGACTATTCTCGGGCCGGATAACCAGCGCGTGGAAATTCAGATACGCACCGAAGCCATGAACGATTTGGCTGAGCGCGGTATTGCCGCCCATTGGAGCTATAAAGACAATAGCTATGAATATGACAGCTCTAAATCCGGAGAATATGACCCGCTAAACCGTATCCGTCATTTGGTGGAAATGATGGAACACGGCGGCGATGCGGGCGAATTTTTGGAATATGCCAAACTGGAAATGTTCGCAGATCAAGTTTTCACCTTTACACCCAAAGGCGAACTTATCGCCTTGCCGCAAGGGGCGACCCCGCTGGATTTTGCTTATGCCGTGCATACAAATGTCGGGGATACCTGTATTGGTGCGCTCATAAACCGCCAAGAAAAGCCTTTGCGGACGCGCCTTAAGAACGGTGATGTGGTCAAGATTATTCGCGGCGGTACGCCTGAACCTAATCCGGGTTGGGAAAGCATGGTTGTCACAGGCAAAGCCCGCTCTGCGCTTCGGCGGCTAACGAGAAAGGGGGAAAGCGCGGAACACCGAGAAATCGGGTTCAAGCTCGCCGACCATGCCTTTGCCCGGGAAGACAAGACCTTTAGTGAAAGTGCGCTGATCGATGCTTTGACCCGGCTACAATATGACAGTGTAGACGATTTATATGTGGCGCTCGGCAGCGGAAACTTGGCCATTAGCGATTTTATGAACGGCGTATTTCCGGGTCGTAGTGAACATGTACCCTCAGGTGCTGTGGTCAACCGGGATTTGATTGATGACAATACGGCAAAATTATATGTTAAAGGCGACGGCTTTCACGAAGGTGTTGGTCTGCACATTGGTGAATGTTGCTACCCAATTCCCGGAGACCGCATTGTCGGCATTTTAACGAAAGATAAGGGAATCGTTATTCACACAATTGATTGCGATCTTTTAGCGACCTTAGAAGAAAAACCGGAACTTTGGATTGATTTGGCATGGCGTAAATCCGTAGAGAAAACCGCATCCGTTGGTCAAGTAACGACGACATTAGAGCATGTGCCAGGCGCGTTAGCGGCAGTCACAGCGATTATCGGCGAGGCGGGGGGTAATGTGACCAATATTAAGACCCTAAAACGCTCGCCGTCTTTCTTCGACATGGTCATGGACATTGAAGTGACCGACACACGCCATCTCTCACAAATTGTTGCAGCCATGCACGCTAGTGCCTATGTAGTAGATGTGCGCCGCGCCAGAGCAGATGTGTAATGAGGGTTTTAGGATAGTAGCATGAATACAGATGACGTCTTAGATGTGTTTAAGCAAGCAGGTGCTTTGCTTGAGGGGCATTTTATTTTATCCAGCGGGCGGCGAAGCCCAGTGTTTTTGCAAAAAGCATTCGTGTTTAAAAACCCGGTGCTGACGGCAACATTGTGTGCGGCTTTAGCGAATAAAATAAGGTCAACATTGGAAGTTATGCCGGACATTATCGTTGCGCCTGCCATGGGGGGGGTAATACCTGGTTATGAAATGGCGCGGCAGATGGGATTGGAATCTATATTCGTGGAGCGCGAGAACGGCGAGTTTACCTTGCGGCGCGGCTTTACGCTGGAGCAAGGCCAAAAAGTTTTGATGATGGAAGATATTATTTCCACAGGCCTAAGCTCGCGCGAGTGCATCGAAGCCATTAATGCGACGGGCGCAAAGGTGATTGCGGGCGCATGTTTGTTTGACCGTTCAGGCGGCAAGGCAGATATTGGTGTGCCGCTTATCAGCTTAGCGTCGAAAGTATTCCCGTCTTACGATAAAGATGATTTACCGCCAGAACTTGCGGCAATGCCTGCGATAAAACCGGGTAGCCGAGGGCTAAAATAGTGATACGTTTGGGCGTAAATATTGACCATGTGGCCACTTTGCGCAATGCTCGCGGCGGTATACATCCAGATCCCGTAGGTGCCGCACGACTGGCTATTGAAGCGGGTGCGGACGGCATAACTGCCCATTTGCGCGAAGATCGCCGCCATATAAATGACGATGATATGGCGCGGTTGCAGGCATTATGTTTAGAACTGGGTAAACCGCTAAATTTTGAAATGGCCGCTGTCGATGATATGGCTGAAATAGCCTTGGCGACCAAACCACACGCCGTCTGTCTAGTGCCAGAAAAACGCGAAGAACGCACCACAGAAGGCGGGCTAGATGCGGCTGGCCTTCACAACCAAATCACACCCATAGCCCGCGCGCTCTCTGAAAACGGTAGCCGTGTATCTCTATTCATAGAGGCCGTCCCCCACCAAATAACCGCCAGCGAAGCCTGCGGCGCCCAAGTGGTAGAATTTCATACCGGAGCCTATGCCCATGCACTGGATGCGGGCGATGCGGACAAGGCCGAAGCTTTGTTGTCCGCCATGCGCAAAGGCGCAAAACAGGCGGATGCACTCGGCCTAGAAGTCCATTTCGGCCACGGCCTAACGTTCGACAATGTAACGCCCGTCGCCGCTATCTCTGAAGCCAAGGAGCTAAATATAGGCCATTTCATAATAGGCGAAGCCATAACAATGGGCCTAAAACCTGCGATCCAAGAAATGCGGCGGTTGATTAGTGAATCGCGGATTGTCCCCAAATGATAATCGGTATAGGTACAGACCTTTGTGATATTCGGCGTATTTCTGCTTTGTTGGATAAGTTTGGTGAGTGGTTTCCGCTTAAGGTTTTTACCGAGGGTGAACGCGCACGTTCCGACGCTAGCTCTAGCCGTGCCAGTTCCTATGCCAAACGCTTTGCAGCCAAGGAAGCAACCGCCAAAGCGCTTGCAGGGTCTCATTCAGGGGCGCTGTCTTGGCAAGATGTTGAGGTCATTAACCACTCTTCGGGCAAGCCGGAAATCCGTCTATACGGGGAAGCTTTGGAGCGGGTAGAAGCGCAATTACAGCAAGGTCAAAACTGGAAGATACATCTAAGTTTGAGCGATGATTATCCTTATGCCCAAGCCTTTGTGATTTTCGAAATATTATGACAGAAACACAGAAACAGAGAAAAATGGGTTTTATAGTCGAGGCCATAAAAACAGTGGCGATTGCTTTGTCTATCGCGTTTTTACTGCGTACATTCTTGTTTCAACCATTTCATATCCCGTCTTCGTCTATGGAGCCGACCCTATATAAAGGTGATTATATAATTACGACGAAATACTCATTGGGCTATGGTAAATACGCGGCTTCGCCTTTGAGCTTACCAATCAAGAAAAGGCGTGTATTTGAGCGGATACCCAAGCGAGGGGATGTTATTGTCTTTAAACCTATAGGCAGCTCTTTGTATTTTATTAAACGTTTGGCAGGCTTGCCAGGGGACGAACTGCAAATGAAAGGCGGGTTTTTGTATATCAATGGTATACAGCAAAGAACGACAGAAATCTCTGTAACAACCCAAACCGATCAGGTAGGGAACCCTTTTAAGTACCGCCAATATAAAGAATTTTTCGACAACAATGATAAGCCACATATGACTATTGATAAACAAGTAGGGAGCGAAGTGGACAGTACGGGCGTCTACCACGTACCTGCTGGCAATTATTTTTTCATGGGCGACAACCGGGATCGTTCTTTGGACAGTCGTTACCCAACCAGAGTTGGTGGGGTTGGCTATGTCCCGGCTAGTCACTTGGTTGGTCGTGCCGAATTTATTCTCTTGTCTGTCGAGGATGGTTTTAGTATCAAAAAACCATGGACGTGGGGAAAATTGCGCGGCGACCGTTTCTTTAAAGGATTGCGATAAATGGCTGCGAACGAGAATAATAAAAACGATATATCGCCGCAAATGCTAATGCGGCTTGCCGGATTGGAAACAGAAATTCGGCTTGTTTTTAAGGACAAACATCTCATCGTTAAAGCCTTGACCCACCCCTCTTATGGGGACGGTCGTAGCAAGGATCCCAATTATGAACGGTTGGAATTTCTTGGCGATCGGGTTCTGGGCTTGCTTACTGCCGAAAGATTGTTCGTCCTAGATACAAGCAATGAGGGCAGTATGGCGCGGCGTCTGAATGCTTTGGTGCGTAAAGAGGCTTGCGCCCGGGTAGCCCGGCGGATTGATCTTGGTTCTTATTTGTTGATGTCACCGTCCGAAGTGCGCCAAGGTGGTCGGGATAAAACATCTATCTTGGGGGATGCTTGCGAGGCACTCTTGGCCGCAATTTATCTGGACGGCGGTTTGGAGGCTGCAGATAAATTTTATGACGAGTTTTGGCGCGAAGAATTGGAAAATGTCTTCAAGAAAAATAACAAAGATCCAAAAACAGAGCTGCAAGAAAAAGCATCTGCAAGTGGCTACGGATTGCCTGAATATTCCGTTGCCGGACGAACTGGCCCCGATCACAGGCCTTTATTTGTGATAGAGGTTGACGTACCGGGTCTTGGTGCCGCAAAGGGCACAGGAAAATCTAAAAAAGATGCGGAGCGCTATGCCGCCCAGCATCTCTTGGAAAACTGGCCAAAATAAATGAACGAAATGAATACAAGAGCAGGCTTTACCGCCATTATTGGCGCACCAAATGCTGGTAAATCTACACTGGTAAATGCATTGGTCGGCGAGAAAATATCTATCGTCACCCACAAAATCCAAACCACGCGCTTTCAAGTGCGCGGTATTGCCATGCACGGTAATGCGCAAATCGTCTTGGTGGACACACCTGGTATTTTCGAGCCACGCCAACGCCTTGACCGTTCTATGGTACACGCAGCCTGGAGCGGTGTTGCAGACGCTGATGTTATAGTTCATGTGGTTGATGCCCCGTCTTATTCCGATGTGCGCCGTGGTTCAGAGCCGAGCGCACAGGATAAAAAAGCAGCGCAGGACACAGACCGGGTGGTTAAAGGTCTCGTCAAGCGTTCTGGCGATCGCCCCGTATATTTGGCGCTTAATAAAATCGACGGAATGGAAAAAGAGCATTTGTTAGAGTTGATAACAATATTTGAAAAAACAAACGCTTATACGGATATACTAATGATTTCAGCGTTAAAAGGCCATGGTATCAAGCAGTTGGCGAATAAGCTTGCTGAGAATATGCCAGTAGGGGCATATCTGTATCCCGCCGATCAAGCTGCGGATATTCCTTCGCGCTTGATGGCGGCAGAAATAACTCGTGAGAAACTATTTATGCGCTTGCATAATGAACTGCCCTATGCGTCCCATGTAGAGACCGAAAAATGGACTTCTATGAAGAACGGCGATATTAAGATTGAGCAAATCATCTATGTGCGCCGCAAATCACAAAAGCCAATTGTGCTGGGCAAGGGCGGTCAAACCATCAAACAAATCGGTCAAATGGCACGCCGCGATATGACCGAAAGTTTTGGCAAGAAAGTGCATTTGTTTTTGTTTGTCAAAGTGCGCGAAAATTGGAGTGAAGACCGCAGTAAATATCTCGAAAGCGGCCTTGAGTTTGACGTTTAATGGAACTTAAAATCTAATGAAGTGGCCTCTTAAATGAAATGGAATGATGACGGATATATATTGTCGGTCAGACCCCACGGCGAAACTTCGGCTATCATAAATGTGCTATCCAAACAACATGGTCGCCACGCGGGTATGGTGCGCGGTGGCCGCTCCCGCAGAATGCGCCCGGTGTTACAGCCCGGCAATAAAGTCACAGTTAACTGGAATGCCCGTTTGTCCGAACATTTAGGTATGTTCATGGTCGAGGCTATAGATGCTCGCGCGGCTATCTTGATGCAAGACAGGGCATCGCTTGCGGGTCTAAACGCGATTTCGGCATTGTGCATGCAAGCTTTGCCGGAACGCGAACCGCACGCAAATCTCTATGATGTGTTTGAAATCCTTATGACGCAGTTACACGATATTGATGTGTGGCCAGCCCTTTATGTGCGTTTCGAGATGGCATTGTTAGAGGCGCTAGGCTACGGCTTGGATTTATCCACTTGTGCCGCAACAGGGACGACACATAACCTAACCCATGTCAGCCCCCGTTCAGGACGGGCGGTCTGCGCAGGTGCAGCAGAGCCGTATCTGGATAAACTACTACGGTTGCCACCATTTTTAAGAGGACAGAATTCGGTTGAAAATGGTGATATTGCGGATGGTTTATTGCTAAGCGGTGTTTTCTTGAAAACGCGCGTATTTCATACGCAAAATAGGGATATGCCTAGTGCTAGAGGACGTTTATCCGCGATGATAACTAACCTAAACATTTGAAATATATCAGGTTTTATTGCTGGAAATGCTGTGGCGACTGTCTTATAAAGTGCCTATTTAGCTTACGAAGTCACTCTCCCTATAACCCTGAAAATAGAGCGCCGTGGTTAAATCCGTGTGATTAATGGCGCAGTGGGCTGCATCCGCAACTATCGGTTTAGCGCGGTAGGCTATGCCCAACCCTGACGCCGCAATCATAGCAAGGTCATTGGCTCCGTCGCCAATCGCTAGAGCAGCCTTGGGGCCGCCCAAGGATTTGCTGTGCGCTTCTAAGGCTTGCTTCTTGGCATCACGCCCTAAAATTGGCAAGCCGACTGTGCCGAGCAAGGCTTTACCATCATCATGCAATATGTTGGCTTGGTGAACATCAAAACCAGCGGCCTCTGCGATACGGCCTGTAAAGAATGTGAAGCCACCCGACACAATGACAGTCTTTGCCCCATGGGATTTCATAGTTGCCGCCAAAGTTTTTGCGCCCGCATTTAATGTAATATTGCTGCTATAACAATCACTTAGGGCTTGCAGTGGAAGTCCTTTCAACAGCCCGACTCGTTCAATAAGGGCAGATTCAAAGTTAAGATCGCCGCGCATTGCGCGTTCGGTAATCTCTGAAACTTGATCTTTCACACCCGCAAAATCTGCCAATTCGTCAATACACTCTTGTCCGATTAGCGTGCTGTCCATATCGCATATCAGAAGTTTTTTCTTGCGGTTGTCTGCGGGTTGCAGGCAAAAATCGGCTTCCAGTTTTTTGCCCGTTAATGCTTTGGCAATGCGGCCACGTAGATTGTCCGGTGCATCAGAGATGATGACATCGACGGCTTTGTCCTCGGATAAAACGTTGACGTTTTGTATGTGAACATCAGGGGTCTCGACGCAAAAACTGGCCAATTGCTTGAAATCCGCCATATTTTTTTGCTTTAAAACAAAAGTTAAACTGTAGCTATTTGGATCTGGCATGGTTAAAAGCTCTTTATGAAAATTATTCACTGTATTGCAGGCCCTACGGCGAGCGGGAAAAGTGCTTATGCGGTAAAACTCGCGCAAAGTCTACAGAGCCAAAAGGGTTTTGGCGGAGAAATTATCAATGCTGATGCGCTACAGGTCTATGCTGAATTACAGATATTGTCAGCGCGCCCAACTGATGCAGAGATGCAGGGTATCCCGCACCATATGTTTGGCCATATTGACCCGAGTGTGCGTTATTCTACGGGGCACTGGCTGCGCGAAATTGATCCTTTGATTATTGATATTTTGGCGCGCGGTAAAACCCCCATATTGGTTGGCGGTACGGGTCTATATTTCAAAGCTCTGACCCAAGGGTTGGCACAAATCCCGAAACTTCCTGATAACGCAATGGAACAAGCACAATCCTTGCTGGACACGGACGGCATTTTAGCACTACGCACACGGGCAGATAATCTCGACCCACAAGCAACCGCTAAAGTTCTTGGTAATGACCCGCAACGTCTGTTGCGGATTGTTAGCGTCGCTCTGGGCACAGGCAAACCCCTGAGCGTCTGGCAAAAAGAAACCCATGCCGTTCTACCCACAGGGACATGGAAAGGTATGGTTATATTGCCCAAGCGCGAAAACCTCTACGACAAGATTAATACGCGGTTCGCTGATATGATCAGGGAAGGGGGGCTAGCCGAGGCTAAACATGTCCTTTCCCTAGGCCTAGCCTCTGACCTCCCTGCCATGAAGGCTATTGGGCTTCGTGAACTCGCGGCCCATTTGAACGGAGAAATCAGTTTGGACGAAGCCATAGAGCTTGCTATGCGCCAAACCCGCCGCTTTGCCAAACGCCAATACACTTGGTTGCGCGGGCAAATGTCGGACTGGACGCTAATTTAGGTTAATCAGGGTAAATGGCCTGAGTATTGCATAGAGTGAACGTAGGTAGTTTAATTCGGGACATATGATTGAAAACACTAAAATAACTCTGGTAAAAAACATACTCGTTGTATGCGTGCTGTGCTTAGCCTGTTTAGTCTTGCCAGTTGATACTGCTAATGCGCAGACGGCTTCCAGCACCGAGGAGCTTAAATTGGCTGGAGGAACGGAATCGCGGGCAGTGTTTATCCAGGCCAAAAAGTTTCATGATGGTGATGGCGTTAAACAAGATTTTTCCAAAGCACGATTATTATACCTAAAAGCAGCTGGTATGGGGAGCAATGACGCTCGTGTCAATTTGGGCTATTTGTATTCGATGGGCGAAGGCGTCGCACAGAACTATACTAAGGCGCGCAACTGGTACTTAAGTGCTGCTAATAACGGAGACAAGGCTGCGCAAGAAAACTTGGCAATGATGTACGAGCTAGGTTTGGGCGTTGAGAAAGACGCGGCTAAAGTTAAGTATTGGCGCGAGTTTGGAGCCGAAAAGCCCGCCATTAGTTATTCCGTAAAATCGACCTTGAAAGCGGAAAACACCACCGAACAAACGCCTGAGATTGTGGCAAATTTATCACCCAAACCGACTATAATATCCATGCAAGAGCCAATAATTATGGCACCGATTGCACCCACAGTGGATATTAAAAAAAATGAATTTCAGCATTTGAAACTTACACCTGAAATCAAAAGCAACCCAAATAATAGAGTGCCAGTTATGGTGAGTAATATGCTGGCTGGTTTTATGTTTGCGCTAGCCACCGTGACCGGAGTTTGGTTTGTTGTGCAATATTCTAGGCTTCAAGCACAAAAAACAGCGCAAATATTCGCTAAAGAGTTTTATACCCACTACCGCGATCAATTGCGAATTCATTATTTGCGCTACCCGGTGCGAAACCGGAAGCACGGGGATATTGAAGATATGTGGGCAGGAGCATTGTGTACATTGATGGTGAGATTTGCCCAAGAAAAACAAGAAGATTCTGATATGTTGGGGGAGCAAAGCCGTAAAATTGTTAAGGCTTTGTCCCTAAGTGCAATCAATGCAAGGCAAGCCGTTTTTCCGTTCGTAGAACGTATACAGCAACAAATATATGCTGATATTCTCGCCCATGATTGCAAGCCGCAAAATGCGACACAGGACTTTCTCAACAAAATTCAACTAAGAATAAAAGCAAAAACTACGCCGACTAATGTCGTGAAATTACATGAAAAGGCAGGGATAAACATTTAGCACTACCGCCAGATTGTCAATTACCTCGGTAGTGATGAGGCCATTACTACTGCGCCGACCCGTGGTTAGTGGTTTGCGTTAAAGACTGGACAATATTTCATTTGATATTTCCGTGATTTCCCCTATGGGGCAATTAAATTATTATTTAGGCATAAATTGAATATCATCCTCAAATTTTTTAAAAACCGCAGTGTTTTATTCTGGATTGTCATGGTGCAATTGATTGTCTTTACGGCGATCACTATTTCCGTGGATTTTCAGCCAGAATCTGTTGCAAGCTGGTTCGGGGCATTTGCGCAATCGCCGTTTGCAATCCCTGCCGTTATCGGCATTTATTTACTGGCCGCTTTTGTTAACGCGCCGCAGTGGATGCTTCACGGTGGTGTGGTTTTAACATTTGGCCCGGTAATGGGCGGTGTCATTGCTTGGGGCGCAACTATGGTTTCTGCTAGTTTTGATTTTTGGCTTGGTCGGCGTTTGGGGGCAGACCGACTTTCAAAAATCAGTAAAGGCAAGATGACTAAAATTCTACGTTTAATAAGAAGCCATGGTTTTCTGACCAGTATGGGGGTTAGAATTGTGCCCACAGGGCCATTTATTTTAGTGAATTTAGCGGCTGGTGTAACACGGATGAAATTTTCCAGCTTCTTTTTGGGGACAGCGCTAGGGATTATTCCAAAGATTGCCTTGGTGGCTTCGGTTAGTGAGGGCATATCAGGTTCGGTTGCCGGCAAAGGGCCGCTTTATATTGCCATTGTCGTTGCCATAGCGCTCGCCTGGGTGGGAATAATTTACTTTGCTGGTTCCCGCCTAAAACACAAAATGGCGATTGAAGAGGATGATACACAAGTGCGTGTAGAAGATACAGGTGGAGAGACGACTAAAAAACCATAAAACAGCAGTGTTTTATGTTTACAGTCTTGCTTTTTTCGGGCGCTCCGCCCATTAACTATCAGAATCAATTTTTATGTTGCGTGCTCACTCATCATTTTGAAATTTGTACTGTGATGGCTGGTCGGGTCGCAATTCCATAGTCGGGAATAAATATGTTATCGAGAATATTCGGGTTTCTATCAGCGGACATCGCTATTGATCTGGGAACGGCCAATACATTGGTGTATGTTAAGGGGCGTGATTTGGTTTTGAATGAACCATCCGTTGTTGCTTACTCGACAAAAAATGGGCGCAAAGAAGTGCACGCCGTTGGTGATGACGCCCGTATGATGCTCGGTCGCACGCCTGATCATATTGAGGCAATCCGCCCGATGAAAGACGGAGTTATAGCGGATTTTGAAGTTGCTGAGGTGATGATCGATCATTTTATCAAAAAAGTGCATAACCGTAAGAATTTTGTTTCGCCGCAGGTTGTTATTTGTGTGCCCTCTGGTGCAACAGCCGTTGAACGCCGTGCTATCCATGATAGTGCTGCGCGGGCAGGGGCGCGCAAGGTTTATTTAATCCGCGAACCTATGGCCGCTGCACTTGGTGCAGGATTGCCTATCCACGAACCTAGCGGGTCTATGATTGTCGATATTGGCGGCGGCACAACCGAAGTTGCCGTTTTGTCACTTGACGGTATCGTTTATGACCGTTCCGTGCGCGTGGGCGGAGATAAAATGGACGATGCAATCATCCAATATGTTCGCCGCACTACTAACTTATTGCTCGGCGAAATGAGTGCGGAGCAGGTTAAAAAAGAAATTGGCTCTGCGCAAATGCCGGAAGACGGCGAGGGCATGACCGTACAGATCAAAGGCCGTGATTTGATGAACGGGGTGCCGCGCGAAATTCGGGTTACCGAGGCCATGATTGCCGAAGCCTTGTCCGAGCCGGTTGAGCAAATTGTCGAAGCTGTGAAAATCGCGTTAGAGGCAACGCCGCCAGAACTCGCAGCGGATATCGTCGATAAGGGTATTATGTTGACAGGCGGGGGTGCATTATTGCGTAATCTGGACACCGAACTGCGTAACCGCACTGGCTTGCCTGTATCGTTGGCAGATGACCCGTTAACATGCGTCGTGCGTGGTTCCGGTATTGTTGTAGAAAATCTGGCCAAATGGAAAGATATTCTTTCTACAGGATACTAGAACTAGGTAGTCAATACGCATTGACCTTAACGTCAGGAAGATAATATGAGCAATAGCGGGTATAATCGTCCGCAGCGTCGCCGAAATTTGCGGCGCGGCCTTGCGGCTTTTCTCGTTCTTATTAGTGTGTTTATGCTTCTCGCAGATCGCCAACAAGAATCCATGCTGGCCTCAGGGCGATTGAAAGCTGATGACGTTAGCGCAAAAATTATGGGTTTTATCGCAACACCAGTTCGCGGTATGGAATCTCTGTTTACAGGAGCGGAAAATCGAAAAAATGCCTATGAAGATAATATCCGCCTTCGGGCTGAGGTAGAACGTTTGCGCGTATTTGAAAATAGAGTGCTTGATGTGGAAATGCGGGTTCGACGCTTTGAAGACATGTTGGGCATGGGTAGTTCTTCGGATTTACCGGATACCAAGGTTATTGCTAGGGCTGTTAGCGAAAGCATGGGGCCGTTCGTACATTCTGCTCTAATCAATGTCGGGCGCAATAAAAACATCAATGTCGGTGATGCTGTTATGACCACCGACGGCTTGTATGGTCATATTGTCCGCTCCGGTTCGGGTTCATCACGTGTTTTGTTGTTAAATGATCTGAGTAGCCGGATTTCCGTAATGTCTCAACGCTCGCTAAGCCGGGCAATCTTACTGGGAACTAATACAAAAAGACCTAGGCTGGATTATGTATCGCTTGAAGCGGACTGGCAGATTGGAGACCGGGTGGTGACATCTGGCGACGGCGGGGTATTGCCGCGCGGTTTGCAAATCGGTGTTATTGTGGCCGGACAGCAAAATGATTTTGAGGTCGAACTCTTTTACCTGGATAAACCCGTTGATTGGGTCTGGGTATATCCATTTACGCCAATCTCCGCTCCGGAAGAAACTTTACCGAGTGACAACTTACAACAGGGAGACGGGCAACATAAGGCACCAGAGAAAAAGGTTTCGGAATGATCCAGAAAGAAGCCGCCAATCCATTGAATTCAATATCCTTGTCTTTGCAAGGATTTATTGTCGGTATCTTTTTAATTTTCCCTGCTTTTCTCAGCATGGATGTATTTGGCATGCATTTAGGTTTTAATTTTTTGCCCGTTGCGGCAGTGTTTTATTGGCCCCGTGCTGCATCCTATTCCTGGTCACTTCTTGGCGTATTCTTATTTGGGTTTTTATATGATTTAGCCAGTGCAAGCCCAATAGGTATGTGGACATTGGCATTTTTGATTTTGTTTATCGTACTTGACGGAGGGTCTACCCTTAAAGGCGGTTTAGGGCGCAATATGCTCGGATATGGTTTAAGTGTGTTTTTATGTTTAGTGATTATTTTTCTTGTTGGGCGGTTTTCAATTGGGCAGTGGCCACATTTTAACGGTCTTATGGCCAATGCAATTGCCAGCATAGCTGTCTTCCCTTTGTTCTATTGGGTGCGTATTTTATTGAGGGCTTTGACAGGGCAAGTAGAGCCATCAGGATTACGCCAATGAAACGACCAGAAAACACGATTAAAATGATGAACAGAAGATCTGCTTTACTCGGTTTAGGTGGACTGGGCGTATTTTCAATTTTGGCATCCAGACTGTATTATTTACAGGTGGTCAGAGCTGAAGATTATAAAGTATTGTCTGATAAGAACCGCTTTAATTTTAATACAGTTTTGCCAGAAAGAGGCCGAATTTTAGACAGGCACGGCATACCGCTTGCAACAAATAAGCAGGATTTTCGCCTAGTTTTGGTGCCGGAGCGAGTTGATAATATAGACTTGGCACTGGAACGCATAAACAAGATTTTACCGCTGAGTGAGCCGACCAGAAAACGTATCAAGAAAGACATTAAGAAAAAAGCAAAATTCATTCCGGTATTGATAGACGAGCATATTGATTGGCCTATATTTTCCAAGCTGAACATTAGTTTGCCAGATCTGCCCGGTGTTATACCTTTAGAAGGTAAAGGCCGACATTATCCCCATAACGGCACTTTCGCGCATGTACTTGGTTATGTCGGCAAGCCAAGCCCTGATGCTCTCATGCAAGATAAGGATACGCTTCTACGCCAACCAACTTTCCGAATGGGTAAAACCGGTATCGAACAATCCCATGATAAAGTATTGCGCGGGCGTACTGGGCGTAAAAAAGTCGAGGTTAATGCGGTCGGTCGCACGGTGCGCGAATGGGACGATGATAAAATCCCCGCTGCTCCTGGTGCAGATGTCTGGCTGACGCTTGATAGCGAGTTGCAAACATATGCCGCCGGGTTGTTCGGGGAGGAAAGTGGGGGCGTAGCTGTGATGGATGTGACGACAGGGGAGCTTCGTACTTTGCTGTCCATGCCGACTTTCGACGGGAATTTGTTTGTCTCAGGTCTTTCCAGCAAACAATTTAAAAAAATGGATACAGACCCGCGACGCCCCCAGTTTAATAAAGTTATTGGCGGTGGTTACCCGCCTGCTTCAACCTTTAAAATGGCCGTTATGTTGGCGGCGCTTGAACATAATGTAATTGATCCGGAGGATCAGATCTTCTGTACCGGAAAAGTGCGTATGGGTAATCGCGATTTTCATTGTTGGAAGCGTAGAGGCGGTCATGGTCTCATGAATATGCACAATGCATTGAAACAATCTTGTGATGTGTATTTCTACGAAGTCATTCAAAGGCTTGGTATGGATAAGGTCAAGCCAATAGCCGAAAAGTTGGGATTAGGCCAAACCTATGAATTGGGCTTGGGTGGGCAGGCAAAAGGAATCGTTCCTGACCCGCAATGGAAGCAAGGCAGATTGGGAATAAGTTGGCGGACAGGGGATTCTTTAAATGCCTCCATAGGGCAGGGCTTTGTGCTGAGCACACCGTTGCAACTAACCGTGATGGCGGCGCGAATAGCTAATGGTCAAAAGGCCGTATCGCCGTTTATTGTAGTCGGCGACGAGATAGCCGAGCCAGCATCCCTCGGCATTAATCCGGAGCATTTATCCATTGTCCAAACGGCTATGCATGCCGTTAGTGAAATGCCGCGCGGCACGGCTTATAAACTTGGCGGTTTGGGTATTCCAGGTGTAGAAATGGCCGGAAAAACAGGGACAGGACAAGTACGCGGCATTTCTGCAGCCGAACGCCTAAAAGGTGTCCTGAAAAACAGTGCTTTACCATGGAAGTTACGCGACCATTCTATTTTCGTAGGCTACGCACCCTATAACCACCCCCGCTTTGCCGCAGGAGTAGTGGTTGAACATGGTGGCTCCGGTGCCAAGTTAGCGGCGAATATATGCCGCAAAATACTAGGAAAAGCCCTCGTGCGAGATGGTGTCCGGGGTGATGATATTACCAATATACGAGGCGAAAACTGATGGCCAGTTACACAGTTAGCGGATCAACTTTTGGCAAATTATCTGAAATAAATTGGCTTTTACCTGTGCTGATCTTACTGATTGGTAGTGTCGGTGTCGCCACTATTTATTCAGCGACTGGCGGAAGCTGGAATTTGGGTGCCAAGCAACATTTGGTACGTCTTTTGGTCGGCTTAGTGTTCATGGTGATTGTCGCTATGACAGACATACGGGTCTGGTTCTCAATGGCTTATCCGGGATTTGTATTCGCACTTTTATTATTGATCGCGGTTGAATTTGTCGGTGTATCTGTAAACGGGTCACAGCGGTGGCTGAACCTCGGCATTGCGCGTGTTCAGCCTTCTGAGTTTATGAAGCTTGCTGCTGTTTTGGCGTTAGCACGGTTTTATCACGATCTACCTTCGTGGCGTGTGTCTAAACCTACAGGTATTATAGGTGCGTTGATTATCATTTTTATCCCTGTCATGTTGATATTGCGCCAACCGGATCTTGGCACAAGCATAATGTTGGCCGCCACCGGGATCACGTTGATATTTCTGGCTGGTATAAATTGGCGGGTTATTATAAGCGCTATGACCGTGGCCGCCATCGCCATTCCTCTGTTTTTTATATTTGGCCTCAAAGACTACCAACGCGACCGTATTCTTACATTCCTCGATCCGGAGCGCGACCCTACGGGTGCGAGCTACCATATCATCCAATCAAAGATCGCGCTTGGGAGCGGCGGCGTTAGCGGCAAGGGCTTTATGCAGGGCACGCAAGCCTCCCTTAATTATGTACCCGAAAACCGCACCGATTTTATCTTTACAGTGATTGGTGAGGAATTTGGCTTCATCGGTGGGCTTAGCACAATGGCGCTTTATATACTGACTATTGGTGTATGTTTTTGGCTTGCCAGCCAGATTAAACAAGTGTTTTCGCGCCTGTTGATTATGGGGCTTACCATGACATTTTCCCTCTATGTTTTGATAAACCTTGCAATGATCATGGGATTGGCTCCGGTAGTCGGTGTGCCATTGCCGTTAATATCATATGGTGGTACAGTGATGATGACTGTGTTAGCCGGATTCGGCATTATTCTATCAGCACATTTACACAAGAATACGGAACTCCCGCGTGGATCCGGTTTGTTATTATAAAAGGTATAAAATGAAACATTTTCTCTTGGCATTTTTCGCGGTATTTTTCGTAACTGCCTGTACTACGACACCGTATGGTTCGGATGGTGAGCAGGCCGACGAAGAATCCATAGTCATCATGGTTGGAATTGATGGTCTACGGTGGGATGCACTTGACCGTTATCCCGCGCCAACCTTGCAAGCTATTGCAGCGGAAGGTGTTCGTGCCGAATCCATGACTCCGGTCATGCCGTCGCTAACATTCGTAAATTTTTATGCGCTCGCGACAGGGCTTCATGCCGACGGTACGGGTATTACTGGTAATATGCCGTATTCGAAAACCCATGATGAGGTGATGGGTCGTACCATGCACGGCGAAACGCGCTGGTGGGGTGGGGAGCCTATCTGGGTGACTGCGGAAAAGCAGAATGTGCGAACGGCTGCAATGTTTTGGCTCGGTTCTGAAGCGGAAATCAAGGGCAAGCGCCCAACCCACTGGACACCATATGAGCACAACAAACCCCATAAGGAACGCGTTGAAAAAATCTTGGCATGGTTAGCTTTGCCAGAGGCGGAACGTCCGCGTTTGCTAACGATATATTTTTCAGATGTGGATTCCGCAGGTCATAGATATGGACCGGGGACTGTGGAAGTCGGCAATGCCATTATGAAAGTTGATAATAGTCTAGCAGATTTGCGGGCAGGTATCGAAGAATTGGGGCTGACCAAACGCGTTAACCTCGTGGTAGTTTCGGATCACGGTATGACAAAAATTGACCCTGACTTTATGGTTTATCTGGATGATTATATTGATTTGGAAAAAGTATTCGTACCCGTGTTCAACTCCAAAGAAGGGCCGCGCGGCAACCCGTTCACACATATTTTTGTGAAAGACGGCAATGATATTGACGCGATATATAATAAATTAAAAGGCGCCCATAGCGGCATCAAAGTTTACAAACGTGCCGATATTCCTGAAAAATGGCATATGAATAACAGGGATAGAACAGGTGACATATTTGTGGTTACTGATGAAGGTGGCATGATATTCGCCCGTTCTTTAAAGTCTGTCTATAGGCACTCGCCTGTAGGCATGCACGGTTATGACCGTTTTGCCCAAGATATGCAGGCAACATTTATCGCGGCAGGCCCCAATTTCAAAAAAGGCGTCAAAGCCAAGGCTATTGAAAACGTAGAAGTATACGGAATTGTCGCCCGCGCACTTGGTATAGAACCTGTGAAAACCGACGGAAATATCCAAAATGTAGAATATTTCATGGTTCCGTAAAGAGCTTCCTTAAATAAAAAATGGGTTCGTAGCGCGGCTAGCAACTGAATTATATACTCCCCAGTTATAATTAGGGTGGTTATATTCATAAGCGCCCGGAACTAATCCGTGACAAGTCGACCTTGGTGTTATATGTATCTAATTGGTATTGTTTATAGTACCATTTTTTAGTGGTTTTTGTATCTTATTGGGGTAGAATTGTGTTTGCCGACATTACCGCTATGGCTGGAGTATTCTTTGAAAAACATTTTACCCATAATATTACGGCTCAATAGACTGCAAACCAGAATATTTGTCGTCAAAGCACCACAGGATTGTAGATGACAGAGGATATATGCCAGAGGTTTGTTGACTTTGATCAATGGTCAACACCGGAAACAATTGCCGCCATGTATGAAGGGCAGCTTATGGCGTTGGCAGCGGTTAAGCCCGCTATTTTGGATATTGCCAATGCCGCAGATCAAGCCGCTCTGAAACTTGGTAAAACGGGTAGGTTGATTTATGTAGGGGCGGGCACTTCCGGGCGGTTAGCCATTCAAGATGCGACAGAGCTTGGCCCCACATTTGGCTGGGCGCAGGACCGTATCGTGTTTTGCATCGCTGGCGGTTTGCAAGCCTTAACGGAAAGCGCCGAGGGGGCTGAAGACGATTTTGATGATGGTCAAACACAGATTCGTAACGCCAATGTTGGCAAACATGATGTTGTTATTGGTGTGGCGGCAAGCGGAAAAACCCCTTTCACTCTGGGCGCATTACAAGAGGCCAATGCAATGGGGGCGTTGACAATTGGTATTGCCAATAACCCCAAGACCCCAATTCTACAAGATGTTGACCACGCCATTTTGGCTGAAACTGGTAGTGAAATCCTTGCAGGATCAACCAGAATGAAAGCCGGTACTGCCCAAAAAGTAATTCTAAACATGCTATCAACCGCGATTATGACAAGATTGGGACGTGTCTATAAAGGCTTTATGGTGGATATGATTGTCTCTAATAAAAAACTTGAAGACCGCGCTATTAGCATAATTTGCAGTATTACGGATTGCTCAAAGCAAACCGCTCAAACTGCGCTGAAAAGAGCAAATAAAAACATCAAAACCGCTATCTTGATAGCCTTGGGGCAGAATTTGGTTGGCGCAAAAGAAATTTTAAGCCAGTCGGATGGAAACCTTCGTAGCGCTTTGGCTAAATTAGCGGCTAAGGAGAATTGAGAAGGCGTTTTGTTGCGCCTCACTGAACATAGAGATACCACGCTATGCCCAATATAGTAAATAGCCTTAAAGCCGAACTAGGAGAGGGCGCCATTCTCTCCAAAGATGATGTTGCAAAAAGAGCCGTGAGTTATTGGGATAATAGCCCTATGCAGGCAAAAGCTCTTCTCCGTCCGAAGTCGACACAAGAAGTATCGAAAATACTTCAGATATGCCACGCACATCGCCAACCCGTTGTGACCCACGGCGGTAATACGACCTGCGTGCAGGGAACACACAGCACCAAAAATGATATTATTATTTCTCTGGAGCGCATGAACGGTATTACCGAAATAGATACGGTCGCAGGGACAGCAACTCTACAAGCGGGTGCCGTTTTAGAAGCCGTTCAAAATGCGGTAAAAGAGAAAGGGTTGTTTCTGCCTCTTGACCTTGGCGCGCGCGGATCGTGTACAATTGGCGGTAATTTAGCCACCAATGCAGGCGGTGTTAATGTACTGCGCTACGGTATGGCACGGTCTATGGTGCTTGGGCTTGAGGCTGTTCTGCCGGACGGCACCATAATCTCGTCCATGGATAAAATGCTCAAAAACAATGCCGGCTATGATTTAAAGCAACTCTTCATCGGCTCCGAAGGAACACTCGGCATCATTACCAACACCATTGTTAAATTGATGCCGTGTTCAACAACCACGAACACTGCGTTTGTTGCTTTACCTGACTTTAAATCAGTCTCGCAGTTATTGGCCCATTTGAAGACAAATATTGGTTCAAACCTCTCAGCATTTGAGGTGATGTGGGGGTCGTATTATGCGGCTGTTACGAAACCGGGTGGGCACCGGGCGCCGCTTGATAGGACATACCCGTTTTACGCACTTTTTGAATGTGATGGCAGCGACCCTGTGCGAGATGATGAACGGTTTTGGGAGGTTGTGGAAACGGCATTTTCAGACGGTCTAATATTAGATGCCGTCATTCCAAAATCTGAAAATGAACGACAAAGCTTATGGGATATACGGGATGATTTTGAAGACATATTACAGTCAAAACCAGTTTATCTATATGATGTAAGCCTGTCTATTTCTTCGATGGAAGATTATGTAAAGAAAGTAAAATACCAACTCGCTCGACTATTGCCGCAATCAAAAGTCTATGTCCTGGGCCATGTAGGAGATGGCAATTTACATTTCTTTGTTCAAGCTGGTACGGAAGCCGATAATTCTCGACATTTGTCCGACCGCGCTATTTATGAACCCTTGCGAGAATATAAAGGGTCTATATCAGCAGAGCACGGAATTGGGCTTGAGAAAAAACAATGGCTCAGTCAAACGAGAAGCAGCGCAGAAATAGCCTTGATGCGCCTGCTTAAAAACACACTCGACCCATACAAAATACTAAACCCTGGCATTGTGGTAGATTAAATGCCGCAAAATCTATGCGGGAAAATGGAGAAAATAGCATGAGTATTTTTCCCTATTACTCTCTTAATGCTATATAGAATATAACATTAAGTAATGAAAACAGGGCTTAGCTATAATTTTACATAAGCTTTTCGTGCGAATGAACAGGAATACTATGATGAAGTTGGAAAAAATAAACCGTGATAAAACTTCAGCTATGCCACATTATATGCAGATTGCTAAGAATATCCGTACCCGAATTGCTGAAAACCATGTAGTAGCTGGCGATGCTCTGCCTTCCGAGCGTGAACTTTGTCTGATGACCGGGGCTTCGCGGGTTACAATTAGAAGAGCGCTAAATATTCTTGCAGAAGAGAAAGTTATTCAGCGCAAGCACGGTTCAGGTACATTTGTGCTACCCCGTATTGCCCATCTCGGATCAAATCTACGCGGATTTACCAGCAGTATGAACACCTATAATCCGCAAGCGATTTGGATCATGAAAGCTTACGGGACACCAACTGTGGAGGAAGCCGAAATATTAAAAATACGCCAGGCAGATAAAGTCGTTAGACTTGGACGTGTTCGCTTGTCTGATGGTCAACCATTAGCCATTGAACACGCAGTGGTTCCGGCTACCATGTTACCTGATATTTCTGAAATAACGGAATCTCTTTATCAAGCACTGGAGACGAAAGGTAACAAGCCAGTTAAAGGCACTCAAAAAGTGCGCGCTTCTTTGGCTAATCCGACCGAAGCGGGGCTTTTATCCATTGAGGAAAATAGCGAGGTCTTACGGATTGAGCGCAGGTCGGAGCTTCAAGACGGGACGCCGATTGAGTTAACCAGATCTACTTACCGAGGGGACTGCTACGATATTGTTATGAACTTAGAAAATAGTCAGCTTGATTAGCTACTAAGATCAGGAAAATACTTTTCCGTTAACCCAGCTTTCCACGACCTTTAATTCTTGAGAAACAACTATAAAATTTGCTTGAAGCCCTGGGCGTATTTCTCCGACTTCGTCCTGCATATTCAAAAATTTTGCAGGCAAGCCACTGGCCATACGAACCGCCTGTTCAAGGTCAATTCCGATCATGTTTGTGGCATTTATAACGGCGCTCATCATATCTAAGTCAGAGCCTGCGAGCTTACCGTCCTCAGTGACACATTTTCCGTTAATCACACAAATATTTGTCCCGCCCAGTGAGAAATTATTTCGTGTGGTTCCAACACTCGGCATCGCATCCGTTACGAGAAAAATTTGGTCCTCGACCTTGGCACGCAAGGCAAGGCGCATCATAGCTGGATGTATGTGGTGACCGTCGGCGATAAGACTGCACCAGGCGCGTGGGTCTTGTAAAGCGGCGGCAATAATGCCGGGTTCGCGACTAGCCAATGGCTTCATAGCATTAAACAAATGCGTAAACCCGGTGAGGCCTGCATCCATTGCCGCCAATGTTTGTTCATAAGAAGCTTGTGTGTGCCCGGCCATAACAATTATGCCGCGCTCACAGAGTGTGCTGATAACATCGGGTGTTGTCATTTCAGGCGCGAGGGTAACAATTGTTTTTCCGTTTTTCAGGCTCGAAATGAGGTTCAATTCAGCGCCACCGATTTGATTGAATTTAGCGGCATCGTGTACGCCGCATTTCTCTGCGTTTAAGAACGGACCCTCAAGGTGAATGCCGAGAACTCCGGGTACACCTTGTTGTATTGCATCATCTACAGCTCGTATTGCCCGCGACATCACATCGGAATTATCACTAATTAATGTGGGGAAGAAACTGGTTGTCCCAAATTTCCGGTGGGCTTCACCGATGGCTTTAATCCCGGCAACACTGGGGTCATCATTGAACAAGACACCACCGCCACCATTGACTTGTATGTCAACAAAACCTGGTAGCAATGTCTTGCCACCTAGGTCATTTACGACCGTAACATTTTTTGGACGGGCTAGATCATTACACACCTTTGTAATCAAACCATCTTGAAATAAGACGCTTTGATTGTCTTTAAAACCATCAGGTGTCAACACTCTCCCATTAATAAGAGCCTGCATGTATCATGTCTCCGGGGTTTATGTAAAAACACTCTTGTCACTCTAATACATTTGACCGGAAATACAATACCACTATAATACCTTTTTGTGTTTTAGTGCGAATTGAGAACGAATGTATTTTTTGGGAATTGATGCTGGTGGCACTCAATGTCGCGCGCGGCTCACGGATAGCACAGGCCGGATTATAGGGTGTGGATTATCCGGCCCTGGGAATGTGCGCAAGAATTACAAACAAGCATTCTCTGCAATTACGGATGCGTATTTTCAGGCTATAAGGGAAGCGGAGTTGAGCGCTAATAATGTGGCTCAAATCCGCGCATGTTTCGGGATTGCTGGCATTGGGCGAACTGGTGCGAAGGCAGAGCTACAAATGCAACCTTTGCCCTTCCACGAAGTTTTATTTACCAATGATGCAGTTATAGCCAATATAGGCGCACACAACGGACAAGATGGTGGGGTTGTCATCGTAGGCACTGGCAGTATTGGCATTGGCCGTATCGCAGGAAAAAGCATACGCGTAGGTGGCTACGGTTTTCCGATTTCAGATGAGGGTAGTGGCGCATATATTGGCGCAAAGGCATTGTCAGCGACCTTAAGTGCGGCAGATGGTCGGCTGGAACATTCCGGACTAACCACGGCTTTATTTCGTAATTTTGATTATGATATTCAAGTGCTGAATGACTGGTTAGATACTGCAACACCAAAAGATTTCGCAGCATTTGCAGAACGGATTATTACCGCAGCCAATGACAGTGACCCAGTGGGCTATGAAATCGTACAAAATGCCGCTAAGCATATTGAAACTTTAATCAAGAGCTTGTTTAAATATGATGTACCGCGCATAGCGTTGTGCGGCGGAATAGGGGAGCCAATCAAACCATGGCTTTCTCCGCAAATAAATGCAAAGCTGGTAAAACCGGACGGCGATGCACTTGATGGAGCACTCTGGTTGGCGCGACAAAATTCTATATAGAAGGTATCGAGGATGACGGCTATCTCATTTGCCACAGGTATGAAGCTTCTTAGAGCGCGAAATTATGAGGCCGTTTACGAACAGTCCGTTGCGGCATTAAAAATTGACGAGAAGAATCCGCTTCCCTTTTTTCTTTTAGGTGTTCTTGCCTCCGACACAGGCAATCATGCGAAAGCACTAGAGTTTTTTGCTAAAGCTTGCGAGCATGGCGCGCAAAATGTAAATTACCAAACCTATTACGCTAAAGAATTAGTTGCCCATGGCCATAATAATCAAGCCAAGGTGCATGCAGACCAAGCGGCTATAATTGGCACTGATGACGCTCTATTGGCCGATATGATTGGCGTTGTGTATAGTCGTATCGGTTATCATGAGCTGGCTATACCGTTTTTTGAGAAGGCTGTGAGCAAAAACCCACGGTGGGCAAAGTTTCACTTTAATCTCGGGGCCTCTGCAGAATTTATTGGTGACTTTAAGAAAGCAAAATCCGCCTATGAAAACACAGTAGCCGTCGATCCAAAATTCTACTTGGCTTGGTTCTCACTGGTATCAATTGAAAAACAAAATGCCGATAACAGTAAGCTTGAAACATTGACAGCGCTTTTTGAGAACAACACTGGGGATGCTGAAGCGCACTTGTTACTTGCGCATTCCATTGCCAAAACTCTCGAAGATTTGGGGCAATATCAAGAGAGCTTTGAATGGCTCGAAAAAGGGAAAGCAAACAAGAGGCGCCAAATTCAATATAGCAAACATCGTGATGCACAGTTATTTGAAGCCGCAAAGACAACGACAAAACCAAGAGCAATTGGTAGCAGTCAAGCGCTCCGTAAAATACCCAATGTTGCGCCGATATTTGTGATTGGCCTACCCCGTACAGGCACCACACTGGTTGACCGTATTTTATCGTCGCACCCAAGGGTTAAATCAGCGGGCGAGCTTAGTGTATTTTCCCAGATGATTAACATTGCGGTCGGCGCCCCTCTAAACACAACACTAAACCCCGACATTATCCGTGAGGCGGGCAGGGTTGATTTGTCAAAAGTCGGCGAAAATTACATTGATAAAACCATTGGCTTGGCATCAGGTGCCGCATATCTTGTGGATAAAATGCCTTTTAACTTTTTCTTTGCGGGGTTGATACACCGCGCCTTACCAAATGCAAAAATCATTGTCGTGAGGCGAGGGGCTATGGATAGTTGTTTATCCAATTACCGTCAAATTTTTGCAAACCACAATAATAGTCACGATTATAGCTATAGCATTGAAGACACGGCAGCATATTATCGTGAATTTGACGAATTAATGGCGCATTGGCGCGAGAACTTACCGTCTGACAGCTTCTCGCAAATTGCCTATGAAGACATTATTCATAATCAAGAAAACCAGACTCGCAAACTGTTAAGTTTTTGTGGCCTGAAATGGGATGAAGCCTGTATGCGGTTTCACGAAAATACCACCGCCGTAGCGACAGCAAGCGCAGTACAAGTCCGTCAACCTCTTTACGCTAGTTCAATCGATCGCTGGAAAAAATATGGTGATAAACTAAATGGCTTGAAACAAGTCCTAGGTGATTTTGTAAAATAAGGCAGAGCATGAAAATACCCGCCCCAAGAGGAGCGGGTATTTTTCTAAATTCTACATTAGAGACTTATTAAAACTTTGCCTTAGCTGATAATTGCAAACGACGCGGGTTGTACAATGTTCGTGGGTCACCAAAACCAGCGCTGTTGACTTTGTTTTGTATGTTATAGCCAGTTTGGCTATTCAACACATTAAATAAATCTGCACGTAGCTCGATGCTATAACCGTCCAAGACTTCTAGTTCTTGGGCATAGCTCACATCAAGTTGAAAATGACCTTTGGTTCTACGTGACCCGGCAGCTTCAGCAAAACGACTTGTGTCACTGCTACTACCTGTCAAAGCACGATATACCTCTACATCCCAAGCTTCCCAAGGTTGTCCAGATTGATAGTTGGCAAATGCTCCAACACTGCCATTCCAAGGTAAATTGTAGTAACCATAGACTTTCAGTTGATGAGGTCTATCTCCCCGCAATTTACCCTCTCTATTGTCCCAAAGCTGACGTCCTGCGCCATCGGCTATAAATGATGATCCGATAAAACTGTTAGCATCATTGGCTGTAGTCGTATTATCCTGGTCAAAATTACCAGTATAACTTGACCAGACATAGGAGCCAGACAGATAAAAATTGTCGCCAGTGTAATCTGCTTCAATTGCCGCTTCATAATATTCTGTATGAGCCGTATCGAGCTGAGCGATCACGTAAGACGACCCGCCAATTTCGGCACGGACAGCCGCTAAGTTAGGTATATAGTCGCCCAAAGCAGCAATTTCTGCCGGTGCATTAAATCTTGTACGCGCATTATTGTTGGTATCTTCCCAGAAATTCGAACCGGCGCGGTGACGTGCGTGAAGGCGAACTTCTAATTTATCGTTAACCTGCTTGTTCCAACCAACAAGATATTCCTTGATTTGTCGAGGTTTCAAACCAGCTTGGAAAAATTTACCGGAAGAAGACCGCACGGCAGAGCTTTCAATAAAGTTACCAGCGGCATCATAACGCAGCCTGAGTTCGCGTGATAAATTCCTGTCCCATGACGCGGCGCGCGCTAAAGAAGAAGCGGAGGGCGTATAGCGCGCAAAATTGGCATACAGAGAGCCGCTGTCTGAATAGTCCCAGTTGACACCGAAACGCGGCTGGATCATGTCAACCCAATCGACTTCATACATTTTGTATTTATTCCCGGGCGCCAGTTCAAAACCTGAAATGTTATTGGCATTTTCCCGCAGGCCTTGGCCAAACAAGACATCATTACTAATTAACAAGCCGAGATTAAACGTCCAATCCCCATTTTCAATGGTGTCATTAATTTCAAAACTTTGTAGTTTGGAGCTTGAGATTATTGAACGCGGAACGATTGTGGAGCCATTACCATCGACAATACCCGTTTGGAACACGCGAGCTTCAAAAAATACAGGTGTGATTCCATCATCGGCAAAACTACGTCCGCCGAGCACAGAAATGCGTCCAAACCCATTCGAGGTGCGCTCAAGGTCTTCACCAATTTCCTGATATTGGTAGCCAATATGTATATCGTGTGTTGTGTCACCGGCATTGATAGTGCGGTCATAGCCAATTTCGAAGGAAGTACGGTTAAAATCCTGCCTGTTAAATTGATTAGCACCACCAACAACACCGCCGCCAGTTTGAACACCATTTTCAGAAAAACCGTATTGATCAATAAAAGGTTGGACAAATGTGTTAAACGCTATCTGGTCAGCTGTGAGAACGTCGGGAGGCGTAGCTGTAAGAGGTTGTGGCACAGAAAACCGCCCTAACTGATCAATGGTAGCAATAGGGAGTGCGCCACCGAATGTGACTGGTATACTGAAAATAGTATCTGGACGCGAAGTGGATTTACTTAGAAAGTCTGTAAACTTGAAATTCAATGAACTTTTATCATTAATTACCCACGAACCCTCAGCAATGATGATGTCTTGCGACGCTGTACTGGAAGTCGCGGTAGATGCTGCCGCGAAGCCGCCAACGTTTTCTGTTGTACCTGTTCGGTCGGAAGTTCGGTAGCTGGCATCAAGTAATACACCGTCAAATGGCGCAAAAGTAACTTTACCAAAATATTCATTGCGTTCGCTTTTGAAATCAGGAACAACACCGTAAGCATTACTTGCGTTTTCTCGTGTTATCGTCGGGCGGAAATAAGAACCGTATAAAAACAGTTTGTCTTTAATAATGGGGCCACCGAGATTTGCAGTAATCCAACGCCTGTTTTCTTCAAAATCCACAAGGGCGATAGCATCTTTGCGGGCGGAAGTTAGCTTTGGCGTTTCTACCGTATAGCTTATTTCTCCTTTATACTCATTAGTACCGCGTTTACTGATGGTATTGATCAAGAAACCACCTGAACGGTTAAACCCTATGGCTGTTGCGCCGCCGCGAACGATAGAAACCTGATCAATATCATGAGTGGAGGGCTCAGCTGATAGTGTTCCGAATAAAGGAAGCGACACATCTACGCCGTCAAATTGGTAGTTATTGTCCTGACCACTACCACCCGCACTTGGCCCGCGAACATTATCTTCGCTATATTGAACGCCAGGTATCAATTTTTGTAAGTCGCGATACTCTTGTCCAATGGGAATGCCTTGAACAATGTCTGAGCCTAGTGTGTTTTTCAAAGACGCTATTCCTGAATCCACGTTAATCCTTTGGGCAACCACTACCACCTCATCTCTTGCGGCACCAAATGCCACGTCGACTTTGATTTTTTGTTGCAATAGAACTAACGCATTGCGCTGTAGAACAGTACCGTCCGGGTTTCTAAATGTTAGCTCATATGCCCCCGGCGGTAGTAAAGGGAGTTGATAGCGACCATTTGCCGATGACGTTGCTGTTCTTACGCCCGGTAATACGGAACTTCTAGCCTCAACAGTTACGCCCGAAAGTGCCGTGCCGTCGCCACTCGTTACATGGCCATTCACGGTGCCGGCCTGTTGAGCCATAGCTGGCGTGCTTACCATAGCAATACTAATGGCCATGGCCGTGCCTAGCAGCACTGCTTTCAAGCCAGCCCGTGATGTAATGGGACGGATTTTATTGGATGTTATGTGTTTGTTGGTCATGACGTACCCCCTCTAGCGTTTACGCCGCATTAATACGGCTTAATGTTTGGTTGTTTTTGCATACCGCAAATATTATCATGATGTCAAATACCAATTTAAATCCTTTGTAGTGCTTTTGCGGTAGTATTGTAAAAAGGTCACATATACAGCCGGTTTAAGCAATACCACTTTAATACCAATGCGATGGTTTTGCGAATATTCTCTTGTTAAATCTGTGTAGCTTGCTAGGTATTCCACTAATAACCTAATAAAATGAATGAAAAAGGCAGGTCAGGGCATAAAAATGCAACACATATCAACCGCTCGCAAAGCGATTCGAAAATTCCAAGGTATAGCCTGTCTCGCCGGGCTATTTGGCTTGACTGCTTGTAGCACGGTGGGGACAAGCACCCAATTACCATCAGTAAATTTTAACAGCCGTGTCAGTATAATCGTTATCCACCATACATCAGCGAATTTCGAAGATTCAGTAAACATCCTAACCAAAGATTCGTCAAATCCGGTCAGTTCGCATTATTTGGTGCCCGACCCCAGCGACGAAAGCTATACAAAGGATCATGTGGAGGTTTATGAGCTTGTACCAGAAACGGAACGAGCATGGCATGCAGGGCGGAGTTATTGGGCAGGGAAAAGCGCCCTAAATGATCATTCCATAGGCATAGAGGTTGTTAATCAGACCTATTGTAAGAAGCCTGAACCTACTCCAATCGGCATAAAACCACCTAAACGGCTTTGTTTTTACCCTGATTTCCCTGAAACCCAGATGCTTGTACTGATAGATCTTTTGCGCGAAATTCAAGAAAGACACCCAAGAGTCGGCCCCACCAACATCGTCGGACATTCAGACATCGCGCCAAGCCGAAAAGTCGATCCCGGCCCGCGTTTCCCGTGGGAGCGCCTATATCAATTAGGTATTGGTGCATGGTTTGACGATGCGACCGTCGTCAAATATTGGCAACAATTCACAGTACAACCAATGCCACTCATCAATGTTCAAAAAGCACTGGGGACTTACGGCTACAAAATAGAGGCAACCGGAGTTTTTGACGCCCAAACTCGTGCCGCCATAAGCGCCTTCCAACTACATTTCAGACCATCGGAAATAACAGGTGAACCCTCCTTGGAGACTACGGCAATACTGTTTGCTTTGGTTGAAAAATACCGCCCAAAAAGCTTGGACGCATTGCTGGTTATTGCGCCTGAAGGGTAATGAAAGATAAAATGTTGGGACACCAAAAAATCTTGTTCTGGTTAGTTTCAGCAATTAGCCTGTTCGCGATACTCGCTTGCTCTATGTTGCCATCTAATATTATTATCCCAGGCGCAGAGCAAATAGGTTTGGTGAAAAGCACTCTTGCTGGAAAACGTGTTGGCCTCATTGTTAATCAAAGTTCACGGGTTGGCGAATTACATTTGATTGATGCTCTGCAAGCAGAGCGCATAAATATAACCAAACTATTTGCTGTGGAACACGGCATTCGCGGCACCCAAGATGCTGGCGCAATTATTGACAATAGCCGCGATAAATCCAGCGGCCTTCCGATTATTTCAATCTACGGCAACAAGAAAACACCAACCAGGCAAGATGTGCAGGATTTGGATATATTGGTATTTGATCTGCAAGATGTTGGTGTCCGGTTTTATACTTATCTAAGCTCGCTACACTATATTATGGAGAGTTGCGCGCAAAATAATGTCCCCCTTTTGGTTCTGGATAGACCCAATCCAAACGGGTTTCATATAGACGGACCTATACTTGAACCCGAGTTTCAAAGCTTTGTCGGCATGCATGCTATACCCTTGCTCCACGGTATGACCCTTGGGGAATTGGCTAAAATGATCAATGGAGAGGGCTGGCTCACCAACAAGCAGACATGTGATTTGACGGTTATCCCCGTTAAAAACTACACACATACCACAGAATATATTTTGCCCATAAAACCATCACCTAATCTACCTAACCAACAAGCTATTGCGCTCTACCCATCTCTCGCCTTGTTCGAGGCGACCAATATTAGTGTAGGCAGGGGAACTGACTTTCCGTTCCAAGTCCTCGGCGGCATTCACCCTGAATATGGTGACTTTACTTTCACACCAGAGCCAAAGCCGGGCGCCGCCTTTAATCCCAAATTAAATGGCCAAAAACTATACGGAAGTGACCTTCGCCAAAGCCAAATATCGGGTTTGAACATTGAATTATTTATAGACTGGTATGGACGCGCCAATAAGCTAAATGAAAATTTAGGCGCGCCATTTCTTACCCGACCCGCGTGGCTGGATAAACTTATGGGTACGGCTAAATTCCGCCAGCAAGTGGAAACGGGGCAAAGTGCCGAGATGATACGCATGAGTTGGAAAACAGGCCTAGATGCATTCAAACAACGCCGTAAACTTTATCTGCTATACCCAAATTGAAAATACCCTAGTGACAGATCTTAGTGTAGTACAATATTAATCAAAAACTATGGAGACATATCGTGCCTGTAAATTACCTCAAAAAAAACAGTCTTTTTAAGAACATAAGCCTTTTTTCAGTCATGGCGATAATCCTAACCGGATGTTCTCAAGCAAAAACCAACACTGCGACTAATCCTACTATCAATGTTAAAGCCATACATGAAAACGCTCTTGTCTTGGATAGTCATATTGACCTTGAACTAGATTTGATCGCAGACGATATGGATCCTTGGTCAAGTGGCAAAACCCGTGCGGACTTGGAAAAAATGAAAGCTGGCGGTATGGACGGTGCTTTCTTAATCGTTTTTTCCCCCCAAGGCGATGATACAAGTGAAGGTATCGCAAAGGCTGCTGACATTGCTGAGACCCGGTACAACGCCATAAAGCGCCTCACTGAGAAACATGCAGATAAAATCGAGTTAGCCCTTAGCGCTGATGACACAAGGCGAATTCACAACACGGATAAACGCATAGCCTTAATCGGACTGGAAAACGCTTACCCTCTAGGCAATTCCGTTGATGATGTAAGCATGTGGTTCAAACGTGGTGTGCGCTATATAGGTATCACCCATGTTGGTCATAACCAATTTGGCGACAGCTCAAACCCAAGCTATAACAAGGGCGAGAAACTCAGCTTGCACGGGGGACTTTCCCCACTCGGCAGAGAATTAATAACAACAATGAATAAGGCTGGCATTATTGTCGATGTCTCCCATGCAAGTAAAAACACAATGATGCAGGCTGTGGCGCTTTCCAAAACGCCTGTTATTGCCTCTCATTCTGGTGCGCGGGCTGTGTCGGATAATGTTAGAAATTTAGACGACGAGCAGTTACGCGCCTTAGCAAAAACGGGCGGCGTTATTCAAATAGTTGCTTACGGCCCGTATCTGAAAGACCTCACACCCGCGCAACAAGCCTTTAAGGACAAGGTGAGAAAAGAAATGGGACTAGAAGACGATATGGCATTTTTATCTATGGATGCAAAAACCGAAGACCTGTACGATTTCAAAATGAAGGATGTCAGCAAGTTATCGCCGCCTGCCAATATATCCGACCTCGTGGACCATATCGACCATGTGGTGAAAACGGTTGGTGTGGACTATGTCGGCATCTCGTCTGATTTTGACGGCGGTGGTAAAATACCAGGCTGGATGGACGCCTCCGAAACCATGAATGTCACCGAAGAATTGGTGAAACGCGGCTATAGCCAAGAAGATATAGACAAAATATGGGGCGGGAATTTGCTCCGTGTTTTAGAGACCGTACAAGAATATGCGCACGAATAGTTCGCTTTAGAATAAAGTATTTTTATGAACCACTTTCAATACAAACAAGGGCAATTATGGGCGGAAAATGTTTCGCTGGCCGAAATTGCTCAAAGTGTCGGCACCCCTGTATATGTTTACAGCAACGCTACATTCATCAGACACTTTAACGCATTCACTAATGCGGCAGCAGGTATGGATCATTTGATTGCATATTCTGTGAAAGCCAATTCCAATCTTGCAATACTAACGCTATTGGCAAAATTAGGTGCGGGCGCCGATGTTGTGAGCGGCGGGGAGCTAGAGCGGGCTTTGCGAGCCGGTATTGCGCCTGACAAAATCGTATTTTCAGGTGTCGGTAAATCCAAAGATGAAATGCGGGCGGCACTCGCTTGCAATCAAGGGGGCGGTATTTACCAGTTCAATGTCGAATCTGTTTCAGAGCTGATTGCCCTAAGCGATATGGCCACAGACTTGGGCACGACGGCACCTGTTGCCCTGCGCATTAATCCCGATGTTAATGCCGGAGGTCACGAGAAAATATCCACTGGCAATGCGGAGAACAAATTTGGCATAGACATAACATTGGCCAGAACTGCCTATGCAAAAATTCGCGAATTACCAAGCCTAGAAGTTACAGGTGTTGATATGCATATTGGCAGTCAGATCAATACTCTGGCTCCCTTTGAAAAGGCTATGGATAAGATATTAGACTTAGTAAAAGTGCTACGAGCCGATGGGCACACCCTTAAAAATTACGATGTCGGCGGCGGGCTAGGCATTTGCTATGATGAAGATACGGACAAACCGCCATTACCAGCAGATTACGGAGATATGGTGAAGCGGAAGACCAAAGGCCATAACCTAAAAATTATCTTTGAACCCGGACGGGCTATTGCAGGCAATGCAGGTATATTGCTCTCGAAGGTTCGATATATTAAATCAGGTGGTGCGCGGAATTTTCTAATTTTAGACGCCGCTATGAACGATTTAATTCGCCCCGCTCTTTACGGCGCTAACCATGTGATAGAACCTGTGCGTAAAAAATCTGAAACGAGCGAAATTATTGCCTATGATGTTGTAGGCCCCGTCTGCGAAACCGGAGATACGTTCACAAAAATGCGGCAAATGCCCAAAATGCAAGAAGGGGATTTGGTCGCTATCCGTTCGGCTGGTGCTTACGGGGCGGTGCAGTCTAGTGAGTATAACACACGCCCTCAAGTTCCTGAAGTTCTGGTAAGCGGCGATAAATATGCCGTGATCAGAAAGCGCCCAAGCATTCAAGATATTCTGGACAGAGAAGACGTTCCAAACTGGATTTAACATAAGAAAGATTGAATTATGATTACAAGCGGTTTTGCCTATCTTGCAGTATTATTTGCCATTAGCGGCCTTATCGGCTTGCTCGACAGTACGAATAAATACCGGATTTTCAAATATATTCCCGGCATCGTTATTCTGTATTTCTTGGTCATGTTGCTCTCAACCTTTGGGTTTTGGGAAAAAACCGATAGCGTAAATGCTACTTATAAGGCGGTGAAAGGCAATCTTCTGCCGTCGATGATTTTCTTGCTTTTGCTTAAGGGCGACATAAGGCAGATCGCCGCGCTTGGGCCTAAAATGATTTTGGCGTTTTTTACGGCAAGTGTGAGTATTGGCATTGGGGTAATCATTACATTCTTGGTTCTAAAGACTTGGCTGCCAGAAAGCGCATGGATGACATTTGCTGCGCTTAGCGGTAGCTGGATGGGCGGTACAGGCAATATGGTTGCGGTACAAGGCGCACTCAACATTCCAGATGCCAGCATGGGCTATACACTGCTCATTGATTCCATTGATTATGCGGTGTGGGTGATGTTGTTATTGGCATTTGTGCCGCTGGCACCGCAATTCAATAAATGGACAAAGAGCAACACCAAATTAATAGATGAGGTTAGTGCGCGTATTGAGGCCAAAGCACAAAACCCGGATGCAAAAATTGATGCTGGGAGTTTGATGTTTTTAATCGGGCTTGGCTTGGCAGCATCAGCGTTGGCGCAATTCTTGGCCGGGTATTTTCCTGCTAGTGATTTCTTTTCGCAAACAACTTGGACGGTGCTTATTGTCACTATATTTGGCGCGCTTGGTGCCATGACTAAATTAGGCGGGGTTGCAGGGTCAATGGAATTGGGCAATGTGCTTTTATACGGCATTGTTGCTTTAATCGCATCACGGGCAAATTTTGCGGAACTGACGCAAGCGCCCTTGTTTATACTGGCTGGCTTCATGATACTGTTCATACACGGCGCAATTTTGCTCATCGCCGCAAAATTGTTTAAGCTGGATTTATTTTCGTGCGGTGTTGCTTCACTGGCTAATGTCGGCGGTGTTGCTTCGGCACCTATTCTTGCGGCGGCTTATTCCCGTGCGCTTATACCTATTGGCGTGCTTATGGCTATGCTCGGTTATATTATCGGGACAGGCGGCGGCTTGTTGATCGGGAAAATATTACTGACTTTATCGTGAGGATATTATGAAAACAAAAACTATCTTGCTTTGCGCCGTCGTCTCGGTTTTTATCGCCGGATGCGAAAAATCATCAGTGCAAAACCATGCGACGGATTTGGGTTTTGCTGATCCATTTATCTCGGATGTTATCGGCGTGAACGAAAAGCATTTATCGCCCGAGCATTGGATAAAACCGGGTATGAGCAAAATCATAATGAGCGCCGTGGAAATTCAAGCCTTTAATGCGAAGAATATAGTTGCGGACCCCACACTTTACGACATAAGCACTGTGCCTGACACACTGACGCAAATAGAACTTACGGCGCGCATTCGCTCTATCAGCAAAGTGCCAAAATATCCCCGAATTTATACAGACGAAACCCCTGTAAATGACGCGGATTTTCTGCGCTATGAAAACGCGCTAAATTTAGAAAGCGTCCAAGACATAAACCCGGTAAAATTTGCCCTAACCGTGCGCCGGACATCTATTCGCACTTACCCGACACACGACCTTTTATTTAGTGAAGATGCTGGCGACCGTGATATTGAAAGGTTCCAAGAAAGTGTGCTGTTTCCCGGCGATGCGCTTGCCGTCCTTCACACCAGCACAGATGGGCAATGGGCGCTTGTTCAGTCCTTTAACTATATTGCATGGGTGCCGTTGGTTGACATTGCTATTGGCGCGCGCGAACAGGTTTTAGATTACGGCAAGACGGATAAATTTCTTGTTGTCACAGGCGATAAAGTCGAGACAGTTTTTAATCCGGAAGTGCCGGACGTTTCGGAACTGCAACTGGATATGGGCATAAAACTGCCCCTATCTCGGCCAAAAGAACTGCAACATAATCTCTACGGCCAAAACCCTTATCTAAGCCATATGGTTTTATTACCTGTGCGCAAGGCCGATGGTAGTTTGGACTTCAAACACGCACTCATCCAGCGGAAAGAAGATGCACATGTGGGCTATCTGCCTTTCACACAAGAGAACATCATCAAACAATCGTTTAAATTTTTAGGGGAGCGCTATGGCTGGGGCCACCGCTTTAACGGGCGCGATTGCACCGGGTTTGTGGCTGAGATATATAAAAGTTTCGGCATTCAATTGCCGCGCAATTCCGGCGACCAAGGCCGCAGCGAAATCGGTATCAATACCCGCTACGGGGAGGCCGCACCGCGCGCGGATAAAATTGAAAGATTGAAGCGCGGACAACCCGGTGATCTTATCTATATTCCGGGGCATGTAATGATGCTTTTAGGGCAATCTGATGGCCAGTCTTTTGTCATACACGACGTACACGGCCTAGGCTATATGAAGCAAGACGGCACACTTTATAAAGGCACCCTTAACGGCGTTTCCGTCACCCCGGTAGCGCCCTTGCAATCTAACAAAGACTATAGCTACCTTGACCGTGCATCGACCATTAAAACCGTAAAATAACTGGAACATATCAGCACATGAAAATCACCGGATTTAAACTTGCCAAACTTTGTGTGCCGCTCATCACGCCGTTTAAAACGGCACTGCGCACGGTCACGAAAATTGAAGATATTATTCTCTTGGTCGAAACCGATACAGGCAATATTGGCTACGGAGAAGCGCCGCCCACGGCTGTAATCACCGGGGACACCCACGGCTCAATCATTGATGCTCTGCGTTACCACATTATGCCGGCCATTATCGGTATGGAGGTTTCTGATTTAAGCGCCATTACCAGCACCATACAAAGCGCGATTGTCCATAATACAAATGCCAAAGCTGCGGCTGAAATTGCCGTCTACGATCTAAGCGCCCAAGCGCAAAACCAGCCGCTTTATAAAATGCTCGGCGGCGGTTCGCCCGCCCTTTCGACAGATCTAACCATTAGTCTTGACGGGGTAGATAAAATGGTTGCCGATAGTCTGCTGGCAATTAAGCAAGGCTACAAAACTTTGAAAATAAAAGTCGGCAATAACATTGAGCTTGATATAAACCGCATTCAGGAAATTTACAAAAATACCAAAGGCAGAGTTGGTCTCATACTGGATGTTAATCAAGGCTGGAGTGCAGAACAAACCGTAAATATTTTGGAGGGGTTGGAAGCGTCTGGCGTAAAGCTTGACCTCATAGAGCAACCGGTTAAGGCCGATGATATTGACGGCATGCGGTTTATCACACAGCGCGTCAGCACGCCTGTCATGGCGGACGAAAGCGCCTTTAATGCGGCTCAAGTATGCGAATTATTGGAGCGTGAAGCCTGCGACATTATCAATATTAAATTGATGAAAACCGGCGGTATATCTAACGCCATTAAAATAGCCAATATCGCAGAAGAATTTGGCGCAAAATGTATGATCGGCTGCATGTTGGAAACATCTATTAGCGTTTCTGCCGCCGCACATTTTGCCGCCGCCCATGCTGATATTATCACCCACATAGACCTTGACGGGCCCGTGCTTGGCACTTTCGACCCGGTAGAGGGCGGCACCACATTTGCCGGCCCCAAAATCATTCTGGGAGACGGGCCTGGACTGGGTATTCGCGCAATCAAAAATTTGCAATATATAGAAGGATAAACCATGAGAAACATAGTTCAGTTTTTTACCCTAATCAGTATTTTCCTTCTCAACGCTTGCACGGAAAAGCCTGAAATAAACGCGCCTGACTACACACTAAAGTATGATATTTATATCCAAGGCGGCACTCTTGTTGACGGAACGGGATCTGCGCCTTTCACTGGCGATGTGCTTACCATGGGCGAGCGTATTGCATATATTGGCAAGACGGACAAAACAAAGATTTCAGCCGCCACCGTCATTGATGCTTCAGGTAAAATCGTAACGCCGGGCTTTATTGACGCCCATTCCCACGGGGATCCTCTGGCCGATAATAATGACTTTATGCGCAGTTTTTTACGTCAAGGCGTCACAACTATCATTCTTGGTCAAGATGGCAGTAGCCCCAATGGTAAACTAGCCTATGCTAGGTGGATTAAGGATGTTGGTGAGCGGGGCAGTGGCCCCAATATCGCGTCCCTCGTTGGGCACGGCTCCCTACGCACAATTTCCGGCGGCGGCGAGAAAGATAAAATCACCCCAGCAGAACAAGCCAAGATGGAAGCATTGCTGGTTGAGGCTTTGGAGCATGGCGCATACGGCATGAGTACGGGATTGGAATATCTACCGGGACGTTATGCAGACACGCAAGAACTGAACGGGCTTGCCAAAGTCATCGGGCGTTACGACAGCATAATCTCGTCCCATATTCGCTCCGAAGATGATGACAAAGTCGAGGCGGCAATCGCAGAAGTCATCGCTCAAGGCAAATATGCCAAAGTCAATGTCACCCATATCAAAGTGGTTTACGGCAAGACTCGCGCTCAGGGTGATGCAGTTTTGGAGCAAATTCGCACTGCGAGGGCAGGCGGCATGACCGTAACGGCAGATGTTTATCCTTATCTGGCTAGCTACGGTTCGATGATATTTCTGTATCCGGAATGGGCCAAGCGCAAAAGCGAGTTTGAGCTTGCCGTTAAAACACGCCGTCCAGAGTTCGAAGCTTTCTTAAGAGCAAAAATCAAACGCCGTAATGGCGCAAATGCCATCTTAATATCCAAAGGTAAATATGCGGGGCAAACCTTGCAAGACGTCGCGGACAAGACGGGGAAAAGACCCGAACAATTGATAATAGATTTTGGCCATAGCGGCCCGTCGACAGCACATTTTATCATGACAAAGGAAACACAAGACGCTTTCATAACAGCGCCCGATATATCTATTTCCTCAGATGGTAGCCCGACAATGCGCCACCCACGGTCTTTCGGGTCATTCCCAAAGGTTATCGAAGACTATGTGGTGCGCGATAAATTGATGCCCATTGAGCTGGCGATACATAAAATGTCTGGCTTAACGGCGCAAACCTTCGGCATCAAATCACGCGGCGTGTTAAAGCCTGGCATGGCGGCGGATGTCTTAGTGATAAATCTAGACGAAATTGCAGCTGGTACAGGGTGGTCAGACATTAATGCATTGCCGTCAGGTTTTGATGCGGTGATTGTCAACGGACGCGCGACTGAAACGAAGGCAGGTACAGGCTCAGATGTTTATGGGCGGCTGCTTTTGAAAACGCGCGGGGATTAGCAGAGTAAGTGTTTAAATAGACTCACTAAACCTCTCTAATCATACAAATAATAATTCTTGCTTGTCTTCTTAAACCCATCAACGTCCTTATTCAAAAACGACATTATTTCGGAAATATCTGCGTTTTGTTTGAACATTGCGGAAATTTTATTACTGCCTATCGCTTTGTTAAACATGCCTAGTTGCTTCTCGGTGGCCAGTTGAAACATGTCTTGTTCGGGATAGAGTTTCTTTAGGGTGGTCATTATGTGAAATTGGACCGTGGTTAAGGGGGCTTTATTAAAATCTGTTATATATATCTGAACGCCGTGTATGGCTTTGCCTTTGCCAAATGCATAATAAGGTGTGTAGGTAATAGGCCTAAAATATAAACCGGAAATTTTTTTGGCGTTCAGTTCATCTGCGAGGGTGCGGCCGTTTATCCACTCTGCGCCAACCGTTTGAAACGGAAGCGTATACCCTACGCCAACCGAAACAGCATCTCGCAACTCTCCCATTATTCCTGTCATCGGATAGAAATACGGTGAATAGCTATGGGGTATATGCGGCGAGGTTGGGATCCAGTCAAGCCCGGTTCTTTCGAAATTCATATCCCGTGTCCAATTTTTCATGGGAATGACACTTAGGGTAAAACTCGGTTTCGTATTGACCATATTTTCCCCTACCAACAACAGGGCAAGCTCGCCGCAAGTCAGGCCGTACACATAGGGAATGGGATATTGAGAGATGAAGGAAAAATACTCTGGTTTGGTGATGTTGCCTTCGATTTTTCGCCCGCCCAAAGGGTTAGGCCTATCAAGCACTATAAATTCAATGCCGTTCTCCGACGCCGCCTCTATGGCCAGCCCCATAGTGCTGATGAAAGTATAGGATCGTGTGCCAATGTCTTGAATGTCATAAACAAGTACATCAATGCCTTTTAGCATTTCCTTCGTTGGCTTTCTAGTTTTGCCGTATAGCGAATGCACTGGAAGACCTGTTTTTTCATCGGTGTAGAATCCGACATATTTTCCAGCATCAACATCACCACGCACGCCATGTTCAGGGCCAAATAATGCGACTAAATTAACATTTTCTGCCTCAAACAAAATATCAAGTGTTGATTTTAATTTGCGGTTCACTCCCGTGGAATTTGTAATTAGGCCAACTCTTTTATCCTTTAGTCGTTCAAAATTCGCCGCTGTTAAAACGTCAATTCCCAAACTTATTTTTGTATCTTGGGCAGGGGAGGAACTGCTAGCTTCTTGCGCCTCACATGCCGCTAGAAGACAGACTGAGAAAAGAAATGCACCAATACAGCGCAGCATGAGGTGAAGATTTATTTTCATAATATTTCTACTTAACCCGCTCAAAATCCAAATCTTGGAAATCGAAACTCCAGTCTGCCTCCGGATCCACTCTTGTCATAGTTAGGCCGTTTATTTTGCCGTCATAGTCGGTTTCAAAGCGAGCATAGGCATCGGCTTCGAAGCCTCTATTGTCCCAGCGCACTATGAATGTGTTATGCTCGAATGGCTCTAATGTACCTTTTAGATTTACGGATTTGCGGGCGGTGAAACGTAAGTCTTTGCCGTGTTTTTTAATATCAATAATGCCGAACCATGGGTCTTTATAAGCCCCTATATAATCTGTGAGCGGACGCGCGACAGTGCCGCTACCCGCATTGTCATTTGCTGCATCCAACTGTTTATCCTCAGCGGCGGCATTTGCTTGGATGCTGGTGTAAAAGCCAACCCAATCAAGCTTCTCCCGTCCCATATAGGCTTTGAGAATTGACTGCAGAACCGATGTGCGCGCACCGTAATTAGAGCCGTTATTAAGCACTGTAATGCCCAAATTAAGCTCGGGGACTAGCACCACATAAGCTTGAAACCCGGACAGGGTTCCGGTGTGAGAGATAACTTCATAGCCGTGCATATCCTCTTTGCGCCAGCCTAGGGCATAGGTTTTAAAATGGGTGTTGTCATAATCGCGCTCGAATTTCGAGACGGATAATATTGTTTGGGATTTCCACATTTCGTCCCGTTGTTTTTCGGAGAATATTTGCTTGCCGTTCGCTCCTTTGCCGCCGCCGAGCTGGGCGAGCATCCATTTGCTCATGCCGCTAGCATTGCACGCTAGACCACCCGCAGGGTGGGAAGCGGTTATATTTCCGCTTACTTTATTGCGCGGAATAGCACGTATTTTTTTATCTATGAAACCGTAAGGAATAGCGACATTTTGCAGGTCGGACTTGGAAATCTCGCCAGCAAAACAGTCCATGCCCAACTTGTCCATAATCCGTTCTTGCACAAACTCCTCATAGGGTATGCCGCTCGCTTTACTCACTACATCGCCCGCAACAATATAGAGAAGATTGTCATAGGCGTAGCGTGAGCGAAAACTTGAGGTGGATTTTAGATAGCGTAAATTATGAATAATCTCGTCTCTGGTAAAACCTGACGGCTCCGGCCAAAGCATTAAATCCCCCGCGCCAATGCCAAGCCCGCTCCGGTGTACAAGTAAATCACGGACTGTGAATTCTCGCGTCACCCACGGGTCCATCATGCGGAAACCAGGTAGGGTATCTATAACTTTATCGTCCCAACCAATCTTGCCCTCGTCCACCAATATAGCCAGTGCGGCGGAGGTGAATGCTTTGGATGTGGAGGCAATACGAAACAAGGTGTTCTTATCCACACTGGTTTTTCTTTCCATATCACGAAGTCCAAATCCGTCTTCAAAAACCACTTTGCCATTTTGCACAACGCTTACGGACATTCCGGGTGTTTTAAAGTTTTTAAGAGCGCGCTCTGCGGTTTTTTTTATCTCAGCAGAACTCAAGAGTGCAGTGGATTGCTCGCGAATTATGGGTTTGGGTTGGGGTATTTGAGCGGCCACATAGAGCGGACAAAATAGTGCCGCCAAGATAATCGTTTTTATACAATAAGGCTTGTTCATCATGCTGAAGCTTTCTCATCAAATTTATTGTCATTTCCCGCGACACAAACCAAAAATGCAACCAATGTCCCAATGCACAATTTCCAACTAAAGGCTAGATTCTTAATGCTTTTCCAGCTTTCCGGCAAAGGAAGACTATCAATGATAAAGGACTGCATGAACAAGGTGACAAGAAACCCGACCGCTAGGGCCAAAAGCACCGAGGTATGCGAGCCGCGCTTGGTGAACAGTACCGTAAAATAAACGCCCAAAAGCCCAGAATAGGAAAACACCATAACCGCGAGGGCAAAATCCAACAAAGGCATTTCCGTATACCTTTGCCAATAAAAACATAACACCGACATCAAAAACAAAGCTAAACCAACAAAACCCATTGAAATTTGGCCAGCACGAACAAAATGCTTTTCAGATAAGTTATTATCGCGCCGCATACGCCAAGGGCGGTAAAAATCCTCAACGATCACTGACGACATAGAATTTAGCCCGGAGTTAATGGTGGAAACCGCAGCGGCAATGACACCAACTGTCACCAGCCCTCTCATACCAGCAGGTAACTCGCCCAATATATAGTGCATAAAGACGGTAATTTTTTCGCCGTCAAATGTACGCCCAGCCGCACTCGTAATGCCTGCACCCATAAGGTCAGGGCGCTCATAAAATACATGCAAGAGCTGGCCAATAGACACGAAGACCCAAACCACAGGAATGGTGACGAGCGCCGCAATGATAAGCGACTTTCCGCCTTCTTTTTCGTTTTTACAGGTGAGGACACGCTGGGTCATGTCTTGATCCATACCAAAACTGGCAATGGCTAAAAGCGTCATACCGGTCAGGACTGAGATTATGGCAAAGGGTTTTGTAAAATCAAAACTAAAATCAAAAAATGTGAGTTTATTTTGTACCGTTCCGTTGGCCGCCGGGGCATTTTTAAGGCCCTCTATAATTTCCCCTGGACTGGCGGGAATAGCTTTCCACAGAATAAACAACACCGCAATTGCCGCACCCCAATAGATGAAAAACTGGATCATATCACTCCAGATAACCGATTTTATCCCGCCTAGAAATGTTATTGAAAAACCCAATATCATCATCAGGAAGGCTGAAATAATAATGCTGCTCGGCTCGATATTGGAAAACAATATCATAGAAACGGCAATGGCCGCGAGGAACAATCGGGAGCCACTGGCAAATACTCGTCCTACCAAATACATGCCGCCCGCTGCTCGCATTGTGTTATCATTGAAGCGGTTGGCCAGAAGTTCATAAACCGTTGTGACTTTCATTTGGTAAAATTTAGGTATCAAAATTTTCGCAACAAATATTGCCGCGATAATCGTGCCCAAATTCGTCGCCAGATATGTATAATTACCCCTGTAACCTTGATCAGGTCCGCCTAAAAATGTTGCAGCGGATTGTGATGTTGCCAGAACAGAAATGGCTACGACCCAATAAGGCATTGTATTACCGCCTAGAAAATAATCCGAGGCGTTTTCAGATTTTTGCCGTGCAAATACCCAGCCAAGGACAGCAAGAAGCGCAATATATCCGCCAATGACCAACCAATCTAGCCCTGTAAAACTTTCAGCCATAACCCATCCCCTTAACTTACGCTCTTACGTTCGGTTTCAATTTTTTGACTTGTATATATACCAATTCAAATTGGTATTGCAATGAAGCCCTTGCATTCGTTTTCAGTCAAGTAATTGATAATACTGCCTGTCAGTAGTTTCATGGTGAGGACTTGCGCAATTCCTCAAAAACTTGTTTGTTATCAATGAAATACATATCTATATTTAATGCATGTTTATGGGTATTTATGGATGCCCAATCTGTGTAGGAGAATGTCGAGACGAATAGGTTTTGGCTGTGGTAATAACCACTGAGTTTACTGGTTAGCATCATTTGGGGGACGCATATACCGCCACCTGAGGCTTTTAAAATTCGTAATATATCGCCGGACAAGGCATGTTTTGAAACCCAGCCATAGCGTACACCTATTATATATTTGTCGGCAAGCCGAGGAATGCTACCGTCTTTGCTGATATGCATGTCATGGCTGGCGGCGACCGCCTCACTAACATCACCGCACCAATGGCTCAGGCATAGGGGGATGTCCGGGGCCAACTTATGAATACGGTACAGGACTTCCGGCACCCAAGACACATATATAGCCCTACTTTGCAGGCGGTAATACATGACGAGGGCGTGGATTTCGTGTTCGAAGCCCAGGTCTTTGATGTCGACGAGGAGTTTGGCTGTTTGATTTGAATGAACTTTAACCGTGCTGAACAGGGCGTCTAGCGTCGGCATACGGGCGAACGCACCGCCAAGCCTCGCGTATTCAGAGGCTTTGTAATCACACAAATAGTGTTTGTCGCCATCCCCGTCCAAAGCATATTCGTCGTGATAAACCATGGGCGTGCCGCACTTAGCCATTCGGATGTCGAATTCCAAGTTTTGCACACCAAAGTCCAGTGCTGCGCATAGCCCTTTTAGCGTGTTTTCATGAGGCGCAAAGCCGCGAAACCGGTGCGAAATTAATGCACCGATTTCTACAGATTTTTGCTCATTTTTGCTTTTTTTATTTAGGCTTGGCAAAGCCGCGATCCCGCATCAGGGCTTCGACCTCTACATCGCGGCCACGAAAAGCCCTAAACCCGTCCGCCGGATCTATTGTGTTGCCCACAGACATGATGTTGTCATGCAGGGATTTTGCTACGTCTTTATCATAAAACCCACCGGCCTCGGTAAAAGCTTCTGCCGCATCGGCGGTGAGGGTGTCCGCCCACAGATATGAATAATACCCCGCATGATAACCGCCCGAGAAGATGTGGTTGAAATGGGGTGTGCGGTGACGCATGACGATTTCGCTCGGCATGCCCAAAGCTTCAAGGGTTTCGCGCTCGAACTTATCTGGATCAATCGGGTCGCCGCCTGCCATATGTAATTTCATGTCAATGAGGGCAGATGCCAGATATTCTGTGGTGTCAAACCCTTGGCGGAAAGTGGACGCTTTTTCGATCTTCGCGAGAAGTTCTGCCGGGATTGGCTCCCCCGTTTCGTAATGTACGGCATATTTGTTCAGGACTTCAGGCGTCGTCATCCAGCGCTCGTAAAGCTGCGACGGGAATTCTACATAATCCCGCGAAACCGATGTGCCCGAAAGAGTCGGGTAGGTGACATTTGAATTCAGCCCGTGAATGGCGTGGCCAAATTCGTGGAACATGGTGTTTGCGTCGTCCCAAGAGATTAGCACCGGCTTACCAGCCTCGCCTTTGACGAAGTTGGAGTTGTTGGAGACGATAACTGTGGTCGGTTTTCCGTCTAGTTTTTGCTGGGTGCGGTAAGCATTCATCCAAGCACCAGAGCGTTTGCCTTTGCGGGCATAGGGGTCAAAATACCACAGGCCAACATGCCCGCCTTCGGCGTTTTTAACTTCCCAAACCCGGACATCTTCGTGGAATACGGGAACATCGGTAATTTGTTCAAATTGGAAGCCATATAATTCACCCGCAGACCACATCATACCTTCGCGGAGTTTCTCCATTTGCAGATAAGGCTTCACCTCATTGAGGTCGAGGTCGTATTTATCCTTGCGGACTTTCTCAGCGTAATAGCGGTAATCCCACGGCGCGATTTTGATAAATACGCCTTCCGCATCGGCAATGGCTTGCATTTCGGCGACTTCTTCTTTGGCACGACCTATGGCGTGTGGCCAAACTTTCTCCATCAATGCAATGGCATTCTCAGGTGTACGCGCCATCTGGTTTTCCAGCTTCCAATGGGCATGGGTTTTGAAGCCGAGCAATTTGGCACGCTGGTCGCGGAGCTGTAGGATTTCTGTGATAATTGCGTTATTATCCCACTCGTCCCCATTATCCCCCCGGTTATAATATGTGTTCCAGACCTTTTCGCGCATGGCACGGTTGTCGGAATAAGTCAGGAATGGATCCATTGAGGAGCGGGTATTGGTAATGGCCCATTGGCCCTCTTTGTCGTTGTTTTTAGCGGCGGAGGCCATGGAAGTTTTGAGCCAATCTGGCAACCCTGCCAACCCGGCTTCGTCTTCAATAAATGTCACATAGCCTTCCTCGTCGTGCAACACGTTTTGGCCAAATTGGTTGGTTAGTGTGGCTAGACGCGAGTTAATCTTACTCATTGTAGCTTTGTCTTCGTCGTTCAAGGTCGCGCCTTGGCGGACAAAGCCTTGATAATAATTATCGACTAAGCGTTTTTGCTCAGTGTTCAAATTGTCCATGTTATCATAGACAAATTCAACGCGAGCAAATAGGGTAGGGTTCTGGTTGATCTCGTCGTTAAGCTCAGAGAATTTCGGCGACATTTCTTTGAGAATGTTCGGGATTTCGCCTTTGTTAAGATTGCTCGCATGGACAAAAAACACTGTGGCGACACGGCTAAGTGCTGCACCGGATTTTTCCATAGCAACAATCGTGTTGTCAAAATTCGGTTTGACTTTGTTACCGGCAATCTTGGTGATTTCGGCCCGCGCCATATCAAAGGCAGTGTTTAAGGATGCGCTCATCGTGCTGACATCAGCCTTATCCCAAGGCGGCACACCGCCGTATGGGCCAGTCCACTCGTCTAAGAGTACATTTCCGGTTACGACTTCTTGTATCAGCATTTGGCTTTCCGTTTGTTTGGGGGTTTTCTCGCCGCAAGCAGTGACGCCGAGTGCCAGAACGGCGGCGATAGCAGTGGTTAGGGTCAGTTTAGATAATTTACGCATGAAATGCTCTCCTAATTGAATTTGGCTCGTTATAACCGATTGTCAGAAGAATGCGAGTGGATTTTCATTGAAAATCAATCTGTGTGACAATATGCGCCCGGTCACCGCCGTGTAATTGGTCGCTATCATTAGGCCTAAGTTCTGCCATACCTTGAAGCTGGTCATGGGGTAGACTAAATGTGTCAGCTATCGCCATTTCTTTAAACGTTTCTGCGGCACCAGTTAGCTCTATCTTGTAAGTTGTTGCGCCAGGACCGCGTAGATTAAAGGGGCGCCAATAGGGTTTATTGCGGTAATCAGCCGCCAATTTTCCGTTCACCGTAATCGTGTCGGGTACACTATTTTCCAAGAAGGCAAGAGTGAGTTCATAACCTTGATTGCTGGAGGTAACTTCTAAAACTACATTGCGTAACCCGTCTGAACCGATTTTGTTCGATAGCACTTCATACTCGGCAGCGGGTATGTTCAGATTATTGGTCGGCTTGCTAACACTATGGCCGCCCGTTAGTTTGTAAAAGGGTTTGATTTTATCTTCATTCTCAAACCCTGCCGCCTTGAGAAATTCAAGGTCTTGCCCGCCTGCGGTTTCGGAAACCCATTGCGCACTGCTATTCGCATTGTTTTGGATATAAACAAGGTTTTGCCCGCGCGGATGGGTTTCGTTAAATCCGGGTAGGAAAATGCTGATAATAGCTGTCGCCACTACAATACTTATCAAACCTGCGCCAAGAAATTTATAAGTTTGCCGCGCATTCACGTGGGCGCGATATAATATCGGTAGCAAAGCCAATCCCATAAGGATAAGTGGTAATACCCTGAAGTGAGACAGTTTATAATGGAGGATGACTTCGATGGCGATGAAATGATAAAATGCCATATAACAAGCCGCTAAAAGCCCCAGATGCGCTGCCCATATATAGCGCTCATGTTTGCGTGATATATCCACTATGACGCCAATAGTCATAGCCAAAGCAGGTACGAGGAATATATAGGAGGCGCCCGGCATGATTATAGCGACCACCAAAGCTAGGACGGCAAAAAGAATACCTACTGTACTGATGAGGGCGTTGTAGCTGATTGCTTTGCGTCGCCCAAAAAATTTGACCACAGCCCAAGAGGCAAGGCCGGCGGCGAACAATAATGCCAAGCGGCCAAACCACGGATAAGGATGGTCGAGATAGAACAATTGTGGCCAACGCCCAAGCGGGAAAGATAATAACCAGCCGAGTGCTGGCGTTAGTAATATCACGCTTAGCGCTAAGCCAGTTGAAGATATGCCCGCGCGCCATGTTAGACGCGCCTTGAATGTGGTAAAGGCTAAAACCAATAAAGCCAATAATGCCAAAGGAATATTCAAATCAGACGACCAATTGAGTAAAAACCGCCCAAACACATCAAAATAGGTAGCATTGGCGTCGCTGTGGAGTGTGGTTAAATCTATATCCCGAAACGCTCGTACTGCACCCAGCGCATTATTCCCGTGATGTTGCAAACTGGCTTGGTCTAAATGTTCAAGGTCGTCACGGGCCGAATGATATAAAGCCACATCACCTGTAAAAGCATAATTCAAACCCGCTACACCCATGGGCTTATATATAGAATAATCCGTATCATTGGGCAGGCGTTTATAGATTTCAAATGATAGGGAATTGGCCGCAGGTCGTTTGGTAGCTTTGGCATAGTGTTTAATCAAAGTGCGGTTGCCATCGCTTGTCTCGAACATTGCACTGGGGCCGGACGCGCCGCGCGATTCCAGATTGATCATCAATTTCACGTTTTTCATGAGAGGATGTTCACTGGCAAAGGCCTGTGCGCCGCGCAGTCCGCCTTCCTCGCCGTCGGTTATGAGAAATATCACATCATTTTCTGCTGCCGATTCGGCTTTGAGTATCCGCGCAATTTCAATTAAAGCCACAACACCAGCCCCCGCATCACCTGCACCAGGGCCAGCTGGGACACTGTCATAATGTGTGGTTAACATAATAGCACCCCCGGAGCCGGACCCTTCGAGCACCGCAATAAAATTCTGAACTTGTGTGCATCCCGGATAATGTAATGTGCAAGAAAGTGTTTTTTGCACTTCCGGTGAAAATCCTAATGCTCTGAATTTATTGACTATAATGTCCAAATTTTCTTTATTCTTAACAGAGGCGCTAGCATGGGGGCGGTCGTCACCTATCAAATCCGCCAAATGCACAAATGCCCGCTCACTTGAGAATTGATCGAGCGGAATATCTGCACTTCTAGGCTTGGGGCCATGCGTTAAAGACGAAAGCCCCGCCAAAATAAGCGTAAACAAAACAAATAGGGCGAAAAAATAACGCGGATAAAATTTTTTCATCCTTTTCTTTAAGAAAGATCGCCTGCAAAAGCTAGGCTGTAGTGAAGAATTAATCATACGTGATGCCCCCGTATAGCTTACCCGTTAGATCGTCACTGATTGTTAGCAATTGCTGAAAGTTTTTTGTGACTAAATTTTGTGACTTTTCATGTGGTTTTGCAAGAATTCATCGAATAATGTACAAGAGCACTCTCCACTTAGGGCTTAAATACTTGATTTAATTGAGGAAAAGTGGTGGCCGCACCTGGATTTGAACCAGGGACACACGGATTTTCAATCCGTTGCTCTACCAACTGAGCTATGCGGCCTTGCTTTTGCTTTGTATCGGATTTGTCGAAAATCAACGACCCAACGAAGCGGGTTTATAAGGGACGTTATTTCGCGTGTCTATGCGAAAATGTAGTTGTGGGCGCTTCTTTTCAATTTTTTTAATTAAAAATTTGCAGTGCGACATTTTATCCCGAAATACTTGTTTGCAATTGCGAATAGTTCGCATATACAGCGTGAATGACAGAGACAAATCACATAGAGACAACACTTTTTAAGCTCGACAAACACAGACCAGCCCGTATTTGCGGATTTGGTTCTGCATCCGAACATGAGCAGATACGTTTGCGGGAGATCGGCTTTGCAGAGGGGGATCTTGTAGAGATATTACATGTTGGATTATTTGGGCGATCACCCCTGAATGTTAAATTACACGGAACAGCAATTGCCATGCGTCCCAATGAGGCCAAAATGATAAGGGTAATCCCGGCAGATTTACATCGTGATGTTGGGGTTGAAACAGGTAGCACAAACTTAGAGGTTTGCGATATTCACGGCTTACCAACAAGTACCGAGAAGCCGTGCTGCGGGGCGTGTGGGTCGACTAGCAAATGACAACCCGTGAGACAGAGCATAAACCCCCGATCACTATCGCGCTTTTGGGCGCGCCCAATTGTGGTAAATCATCTTTATTTAATGCGCTTACGGGCGGGCGGGCGAAAATAGCTAATTATCCAGGTGTGACCGTTGAATACGCCGTGGGGAATTTCGAAACCAAGTCCGGACAAAACATTCGGCTCATGGACTTGCCGGGTATCTACGGCGATTGCGGCCATAGTGCAGATGAGCGGGTAACGCTTGATGCAATCCACGGGCGGCTTGAGGGTGAACGGGCGCCAGAGGCTTTGATCGTGGTCATGGACGCGGCGCAAATTCGCACTCATTTGCATAATGTTTTACAAGCCAAAAATTACGGATTGCCGATGATCGTTGTCCTCAATATGATGGATATGGCTGCGCGCGATGGTGTGGATATTGATCTGCACAAACTGGAGCAAGAAATCGGTGTGCCCGTAATTACCAGTGTTGCTGTACGCACTGCCGGACGTCAGGCTCTGGTCGATAAGCTGGAGGATTGGGGGCAAGAGATTATTGCGGGCAGTGCCAGTGCTCCCAAATCTGACGGTGACAGTTTAAAAGATTTACAACGCAAGGCTCGCGTTATTACCCGCGCTTATGTGACGTCTCCCAAGGCTCAAAGCATTACGACCAAGATAGACAATGTGGTTTTGCATCCAGTTTTTGGGCCAATTCTTTTATTGTTAATTATGTTTGTGATGTTCCAAGCCGTTTATGCGTGGTCAGCACCGTTTATTAGTTTGCTGGAAGGTTTGACAAGTGGTGTAGGGACGCTTGTTGGTTCATTCCTTGCAGATGGTTGGTTCAAGTCTTTGCTGGTTAGTGGTGTCATAGACGGCGTTGGCGCAGTTATCGTGTTTCTGCCGCAAATCATTATTTTATTTATGTTTATTTTGGCGCTGGAAAGTTCAGGGTATATGACCCGAGCCGCGTTCTTAATAGACAGCTTGATGGCAAAGGTTGGGCTAAATGGTCGTGCCTTTATTCCGTTATTGTCCAGCTTTGCTTGCGCCATTCCCGGCATAATGGCGGCGCGGTCTATCGAGAATGAACGCGATAGATTGACCACAATAATGATCGCGCCTTTAATGACTTGTTCAGCCCGTTGGCCCGTATATTTCTTGCTCGTCGGCGCCTTCATCCCAAGCGCGAAACTCGGCATATTTAATGTGCAGGGGCTGACTATGTTTGGCCTAGTTATTATTGGGGTTATATTTGCATTTTTGGCATCGTTCGTCCTCAAGAAAACATTGCTAAAGGGCGGAAAACCAACCTTACTTCTCGAAATGCCCAGCTATAAAATACCGTCTCTGAAAGGCTATCTATTAGGGCTTTGGCAACGGGCAATGATCTTCATTAAGCGGGCAGGGCGGATCATCCTGCCAGCGTCGATTATCATCTGGTTCCTTTCAACTTATCCAAATAATGACGGTGTGATTCGCAATAGTTTCGCCGGGATGATTGGTCGTGTGCTGGAGCCAATATTTGCACCGATTGGATTTAATCTGGAAATGATAATTGCGCTTATTCCGGCCATGGCTGCGCGAGAAATCGCGGTGTCGTCATTAGAGATTACCTACGGTATAGAAAGCGCTGGCGAAAGCGCAGCAGCTATCCAGTCTGCGATTGCAATGGATTGGACCTTACCAATGGGACTGGCATTCCTGGCTTGGTTTATATTTGCGCCGCAATGCCTGTCGACCCTTGCCATAACCCGCAAGGAAACCAATAGTTGGAAATGGCCGTTGATTATGTTTGGTTATTTGTTTGGGCTGGCTTATCTTGCGGCGGGGCTTACATTTTGGGGCGCTAAGGCGCTTGGCTGGTAACCGAAGCTTCTGTAACACAAAATCTGCTTGGCAATTCAAAAATACTCCCTATATATTAGCGGTAACTAATATATAGGTGGAGCCAAAGCTATGACACAAATTAACAAACTCTCTGATAACATATCTGTTTGTATGCAGATATTCCCGGAACAGCTTGATTTCATTAAAGAACAAGGCTTTACAACCATCATCAACAATCGCCCGGATATGGAAAAACCTGGCCAGCCATTTGCAGGTGACATTGAGAAATTGGCCCGCGAAGCAGGTCTTGAATACGTGCATTTGCCCATGCAACCAGGGCAAATTACGCCGGAACTTATCGCAGCAATGGCCGAAGTTTTCTCAAAAGCCGAGGGGCCGATATTAGCCCATTGTGCTAGCGGAATGCGCTCGACTATTCTTTGGTGTTTTGCCAATGTCAAGGAAATGGGCGTTGACGCTGTAATTGATGCCGCGACCAATGCTGGTATGGATGTTGAGAAAATTCGCCCCGCTTTGACAGGATATGCCGCGCAGTAAATCTAGGCAGCGTAAATAAACCTAAAATAAAGCTTCATTTTTTAGCCATGTGTGTCTAACCTGTAGGGGAATAGGCGATGCGTGCGCAGTATTTGCGACCAGCCAGAAAGTTGAAGTGAGTTATGCCGGAAGAATTAGAGTCCGGCTCTACGGAACCAAACGACGTGCCAAGCACGCCGTCGGCGAACCAGAGTCGCGATAAGAAGCACCCTGATAGGGCGCAAGCTAAACGCTCGCGCCGTAAGCGGCGGCGCAAACCACAATATTATGGTGCAATAGATCTCGGTACCAATAATTGTCGTTTGCTGGTCGCTCGCTCCATGCCGGACGGTTTCAAAGTTGTTGACAGCTTTTCCAAAGTAGTGCGCCTCGGTGCAGGCATGGCCAGTACGGGGAAATTATCTGACGACAGTATGGATATGGCGATTGATGCTATTGCAATTTGCGCCGAGAAAATGAAACGGAGATCCGTTTCCCGTTGGCGCTGTATCGCCACACAAGCCTGTCGGGCGGCGGATAACGGCGAAGAGTTTCTGGTACGGGTCAAGCAAGAAACCGGGCTAAGCTTTGAAACTATTTCGCCTCGGGTCGAAGCCCGGCTTTCGGTTATGGGGGTTCTCAACATAATTGATATGAGCAAAGACATAGCTTTGGTCATCGACATAGGCGGCGGCTCTACCGAGCTTTCATGGGTTGATGTTCGCAAAATGCGCTCGGATACAGCGCCGACCCGTTTACATAGACCCCCGATTTCTGCCTGGGTATCTTTGCCGATTGGCGTAGTTAATCTTAGTGAGATTTACCCCGAAGATCATAAGGATAGGGCAGGGTGGTACGCCGCTATGAAAGCGCATGTGTTGGCGGAGATTAAGAAGCAAAACCGCGATAAGCAATTCACCAATACGTTTAAAGACGGCAATGGTCATATGGTCGGCACATCGGGAACCGTGACCAGCCTGACCAGTGTGCTGATGGGTCTGCCTTTTTATCAGCGCGATAAAATTGACGGAATTTGGGTTGATGGCCCGGCGATAATCGAGACCGCCCGTGACCTAGCGGCCATGCCCTATGCCCAGCGGCAGCAAGTACCGTGTATCGGTGATGACCGAGCAACTATGATAGTTGCGGGATGTGCCATTCTTGATGTGGTATCCGAACTCTGGCCCTCTCAGAAAATCCGTGTCGCAGACCGTGGTTTGCGCGAGGGTATGTTGATGGGCCTGATGAACAAAACGCAGATTAGTCCAAATGGGAAAGTCCAAAATATAAGGCAAAACCCACATAAAGGTAAAAGTGATGCCCAAAAATAAACCGCCTAAAAAAACCGGACAAAAAAAACGTGGTTTTGCAGGGCAAAAAATGAGCGGTGGTGTGTCCAAGCAGCCGGCCCGAACCTGGAAAAAACCAGAGAAACAAGCTGGTGAAGCTGATATGCGGATGATGGACGAGCGGGTGAAAACCGCGCGCGGTCGCAAAATATCATCAACGCTGTGGTTGCGTCGCCAACTCAATGACCCCTATGTCAAGAAGGCGAGGGCGCTTGGCTATCGGAGCCGTGCCGCCTTTAAGTTGATAGAGCTGGACGAGAAATTTGGCTTGCTTAAAAAGGGCGCGGTAATTGTCGATTTGGGCGCAGCGCCCGGCAGTTGGACGCAAATCGCGCTCAAGGCAAAACCGTCGCGACTTATTGGTATTGACATCCTGCCAGTGGAATCATTCCCGGGTGCAGAGATTATCGAGATGGACTTCATGGACGAAAACGCGCCGAACGTATTGATGAAAATGCTCGCAGGTGACCACGGTATGATGCACCCCGATTTGGTCATGTCCGACCTCGCGGCCAACACGACAGGTCACCGCCAAACTGACCATTTACGCACGGTAGCCTTGGTAGAGGCCGCAGCCGATTTCGCCGTGCAAGTCCTAAAACCCGGCGGTGCATTTATCTCCAAGGTATTCCAAGGCGGGGCAGAGCTAAACCTGCTCAACATGCTCAACGAGAAATTCGATACGGTACGCCATGCCAAGCCAAAAGCCTCCAGAGACGGTAGCCCGGAGATGTATTTGGTCGCCAAAGGCTTTCGGGGGGATAATAAGACACCTTGACAGCAGCAGGTGACGTTGCCCGGCTCGAAATTTTACGACGAGCCGCCGAAAGTGTGTTTGTTTTGGGTGACGTTTACGGAGGTTCCCGAATGAAAATGTCATCAAAATTTTTCGTCTTTTCACACCCGTTTTCGGGAGGCGGATATATCAATGTTGCGCCCAATTTTTTAGATGTTTTCGCAGGTGATTTTTCTGCGTCTTGCATCGCGCCCACCGCCTCGGGCGTCAATTCATCGGGGGTGAAACAGATGGGTTTCATGGCGCGATTGCTACGCGGCATTCTGCTTATATTCCTATCTTGAATATCCACACCCCAAAGCTTGAGATGGGCGGCGCGGCTTTGTT
>JALSHE010000107.1 GCA_026982415.1 Robiginitomaculum sp. | reverse complement strand
ATGTTATAGCATGCAAGGCGTGCCGCATACTGCCCTTGCTCAATCGTCAAATCTTTGCCAACCTTGCCAAGCACGGGCACATTCGGTTCCGCTAACGGCCCTTGCCCTGCAATATACACCATATTTCCAACAATCCTAAATGGGGCATAGGTTGCGACTGCTTTGCCTGCGACGGGTAACTTCACGCCTAGCTCGCTTAGTTTTTGCTCTATATCGGTTTTTTCCGTGACTGGTTGACGGGCGCACGCGCCTGTCAGCGTCACCGCACCACACGTCGCCAAGGTGATCATTTTTCGTCGATCTATGACTGTGCGTACACGCCTTATATTTGATTGTGTTGTTTCTTGCATATCATATCAACCTTAATTGCTTTCCATCAAATTGTAATAGCAATAAAATGCTTGCATATGCAACGGTTAATCTGCTATTGCATATACTGCCAGTATTTGACTAGGGGAAAGCTATGGTGAAACTTGTTCAATTTCCGATGCCGCCTAAACGTATACGTAAATTCCCAAAAGGAGTGACGGTGCGGCATGCGCTCGATCTAGATCAGTATTTACCCTACCGAGCCTTTATGCTGACTTTGAACCTTGCTTATCGCGGGAAAGTGAAAGTCGGCAATGTTGGCATACCTGTGCGGGATTGGCGAATATTGTCCTTTCTGGCATCATGCGGGCCACATACAAATAGCGAAATTGCAGATGCTATGGGTCTGGATCAGGCAACAATATCCCGGGCAGTAAAGTCTTTGGTGAAATCTGGTTTAATTGAAGCGCGCCGCTCAAAACGTGACCGACGAAAATTGCTGGTTATGCTGACCCAAAAGGGTGCCGATGCCCACGACGAAATTGCTCCTGACCGGAAAAAATTCGCGCTTGAAATTGAAGCCTGCCTCAATCCACAAGAAAGGCAAGCTCTTTTCAATGCGTTCGACAAAATTGATAAATTCTTTGCGGAGCAAAGGATTGAACATGATGAATGGGAATAAAACCCAAATTAATAATAATAAACAAAGCAAAATGGAGGGCTTAAATGCAAAATTCTTATAAAAAAACAATCCTTAATAGCGTGGCAATCAGTCTGCTGGCTGTTTCTGGCTCGGTTGTGCAGGCTCAGGAAGTTACGGACGAAATTATCGTAACCGCCCGTAAAAAATCTGAAACCTTACAATCAGTACCTTTGGCAATCACCGCCTTTACTGCCGTTGATATTCAAAATGCCGGGATTAACAATGTTGAAGACATCGCCTTGCTAACGCCAGGCTTTACATTCGCTCCTTTATTTGGGGGTGGTGGATCCACACCCGTTATTCGCGGACAATCAACGACGATTGGGGAGCCTAATGTCGGCTTTTTTGTTGACGGTGTTTATCAATCATCACGAAGCATTATGGACGCTATGCTTGGCGGTAACATTGAACGCGTAGAAATTGCCAAAGGCCCACAAAGTGCACTTTACGGTCGAAATACATTTGCAGGGGCTGTTAATTTTGTCACAAAAAAGCCCGGCAACGAAATGTCAGGACAAGCGGAAGTGACGGCAGGCAATGGAGGGCATTATGAAGTCCGTGGCAATATAAGCGGCCCTATTGCCGAAGACAGTGTGTATTTTCAACTGGGCGGTTTGTATTCGAAACGCAGCGGGTTTTTTACCAATGAGCTTACGGGGGGGAATTTGGATGAACGTGAAAGCACAATTCTAACAGGCGCTCTCATGTTTACACCGAGCGAAAATTTAGAAGTCGTTGCCCGCGTGGGGTTTGACGCGACAAGAGACGGAGACGACCCCGCAAGGTTCCTCGTCAGCAACGCATCATTGGCCAACCCGACACCTGCCCCGTTACCACCGGCTTTCCAGTTGTTTGAAGGCGAAATCCCGAGTTTCAGAACCGGGTTTGCGGTAACGCCTGGCCACAATAATCGAGACAATTTAATACTGTCTCTTAGTGCCGAATATGATTTGTCAAATGGCTATACACTCACCTCTATAACAGGATATAATAACCTTGATGTAGATAACGCCACGGATAATGATTACGAAGCAAGGTCTATCCGCTACACAACGCAAGCTATTGCCCAAAAAGAATTTTCCCAAGAACTGCGCGTAAACTCGCCGACCGATAAAAAACTAGGCTGGATGGCTGGGGTTTATTACTATGATCTTGATTCTACTACCGACACAGTAGACACATTTGTTGATGGCGCACTTGGCTTGGCAACAGCTCTAGCCCCTTCTCCACTTGGTGGCTTGCTTCCTGCGGGCATTATTAATAACACGAACGAGCAAACCGAAAGTTTTGCTATCTTTGGTTCTACCAATCTAGATATAACCGACCAACTGACAGCAACGATCGAAGGGCGTTGGACGAGCGAGAAGAAGCGAGCCATAGCCGTTGACACGAACCCATTGACATTGGCGAGCGCAACTTTTGATCAAGAAGCTACATTTGATAATTTTGTTCCCAGGTTTACTTTGGACTATCAAATGAACGATAGTACCTTGCTTTACGGTAGTGTTTCCAAAGCCGTAAAGGCGGGCGGTTTTAATGTTGTTACAACTGCAGGAGCCATTTTGGACAGTGAACGAACATATGCGCCAGAAAAAAGCTGGAACTATGAAGTCGGTTTAAAAACCAGAATTTCCAATAATGCGACATTGAATTTAGCTGCATTTAAAATCGATTGGAATGATCAAATCGTTCGCGCTCTTGGTCAAACCTTTGCGGTGCTAAATGCCAATGCTGGGCAAACATCTGTTCAGGGTTTTGAAGCAGAAATGCGCGCACGGCTTGCTGATGGATTAGACTTTACGGGCGGATTTGCTTACACGGACTCGTCTTATGATAGCTATACATTTGGCGCAATCGCGGCTCTTGGCGGCAACCCGGTGCTTGACGGCAACCGTTTGCAATATGTTTCTGAAATCACGGCAAATGCGTCTTTGCAATATAGCCGCCCGGTCAGTTCAAACCTCAACTGGAAGTCCCGCGCCGACTTTGCTTATCAGTCGGACCAAAATATTGTGCAAACCGATCAAGCGTTTTCCGGTGATACAACACTCATTAACCTACGCACAGGTATTGAGGGAGACACTTGGGAACTATTAGTATGGGTTGACAATCTGTTTGAAGAAGACAGTGCGGTCACAGGGGTGTTTATTCCCAACCAGGCTTCACGGTTTGACACAGCCAATAGCTTGGTCAATCCAGCTATTCCCGTCATTGGGTTTCAAGCTTTTAATGCCCTTTCCTGGTCCCGAAACCCGCGTGAATGGGGCGTGACAGCACGCTATAAGTTCTAACTATTCACGTCTTTATTATTGATTATATTGGAGTCTGAAGTGGGAGTTACACGCCGGAAAATTTTAGTAGGAGGCGCGGGCGTCCTTAGCGCAATCGGCCTTGGCCTATATTTCAAGATGAAGCCAAAACCGATAATCCTTGGTTTTGAACCTGACCCTGATTTACTTGTTAAAGCCAAAGAATTAATAGCCAAACATCCGAGCTTTGATCTCCATGCTCACCCCGGGCGCACCTTCGTTAAGGATGCAAGTGGCCTAAAGGGCGTGATGAAGCTTTACGCAGTAAGGGGGGCATTTGAAAACAAGGCTATTGCTGGCATGAAAACTGGCGGCATGAACGCTGTCACTTTTTGTGCCGTTTCAGACTTCCAAATTCTAAGTCTAGTCAAAGGCAAGGGCCTAGTGGCCGTGCGTAAGTATGAAGTCGGCGAGGCTTGGGCCAGCTACCAAACTCAAATACAGAATTTACAAGCCTTGGCGGACAGAGAATTAGTCGTTCGCGCTTTAAACAGCGAAGATATTTTGCAAGCACGCAAAAATAAAAACACCGCCATGCTTTTAGGTGTTGAGGGCGGCGATTTTCTAGAGGGAAGTGTTGAAAAACTTCGTTTGTGTTACGGAGATGGTGTGCGGGTGATAAATCCCATGCATTATCACCACAACGAAATTGGTGATATGATGACGGCCACGCCTGTCCACAACGGACTAACGGATCAAGGCAAAGCGATTATTAAAGCGATGAATACCCTTGGCATAGTTATAGACGGTGCCCATGCTTCACTTGCCAGCCTTTCGCAAATTATAGATATTTCCGAACACCCCATCATATGTTCCCATACGCATATATTAAAAAGTGACCAAGTCATGCCAAGGTTCATTACTAAAGACTTGGCTCTTCGCATTGCGCAAGCAGGCGGTATTATCGGTTCTTGGCCGGCGGGTATTGGAATATCTACCATGGACGGTATGATCACGCGGATATTAGAGCTTGTGGATATAGTTGGCATTGACCATGTGGGTATCGGTACAGACATGGACGCTAATTATAAGCCGGTTTGGGATGATTATGCAGATTTTCCCCTTGTTGTGATGCGCCTATTACAACGAGGACTGCGTGAAGATGAAGTCGCCAAGATAATTGGTGGAAATGGACTTCGCGTTCTTAAAGCCGTTACAGGCAATTAAACTTCATTTGAATTCAACCGAAATTGATCAGCGCGGCCAAACAGTCGGGAATAAGCTTTCAGGTAATTTATCACCATCACTGACCGAAAATTTTGGCAGAATGGCCTGTATCTTGGGGTTCTCCATAAAGGTGCCCGGTCGGTCGTCATAGACTGCATCATCGCCCAAATACCGGAGAGCAAGACCCCGCCTGCGCCCCGTTTTAGAGCTATTTCCAGGCGCATAATGCAGAGTGAGCGGGTGATGCAAAATAATATCACCCGGCTCCACATCCCAACACATAACCTCATGTTTTTTTATGAGAGCTTCCATATCGGGCAATGGCTCCAGCCCCATTTTTGCATAAGTCTCATCAAACCCGGAATCTTTGGAAAATGCACTCGGTGCATATTTTTTTCCCCATTTATGCGACCCTTTTAGGTAGTGAACAACACCGGACTGCTTATTGGCGTGATCAAAGGGTACCCACAAAGACAATATATCTTGCCCCCGAACCGGCCAGTATGGCAGGTCTTGATGCCAAGGCGTTTCCTCCCGTGTACCGGGTTCTTTAACCAGCAACTGATCATAAAAAAACTGAACGCGTTCGCTGCCGAATACCTTCGCTGCTATCTCAGGCAATGCAGAGTTTTGTATAAACGCGCGAAAATCATTATTGCGAAGCCAAATGAAAAAATCACCATAATACCGCCCCTTGCTGTTTTTAGGGGTGTACTCCATAGACGCATCGCCTGGGTTGTCTAAAATCAACTGAATGGCTTTTCGCATATGCTCAATCCAGACCATGGGCACAACATTCCTAAGAACAACAGCGCCATCATCATGATATGACTGGAGTTCCTGTGTTGTTAAGTCTCGATTGAGATTAGTAGGAAATTGTTCTGTAGCGGCGCAGGTTTTAGTCATTTTTCCCTCATATATTAAGAGGTGGTCCTATAATTTGGACCATGTGGCAGCTTAAATAAGGTGAATTGCTGTTATCATTATGCTGCCAATTTCTCTGGTTGTGTTTTCATGTCATAGGCTTCGCCTGGTGTCAATATGCCGTGCGTTGAATGAGGGCGTTCGGTGTTGTAATAGGTTATCCACTCGCCAATATCCCGCTTGGCTTGTTGGCCAGTTTCAAAGGCGCGCAAATATACGCATTCATATTTCAGTGACCGCCAGAGCCGCTCGATCATCCGGTTATCAATCCAGCGGCCTTTGCCGTCCATGGATATTTTGACATCGGCATCTTTGAATCTTGTGAGATCGAAGAAAACGCAGTTGTTCCTGAGTTAATTCTACCATTTTCACTTCCTTTACTATAATTCTGCCAAAGCATAACTCGTACTCCGTCCACCGCCTACTTCTTTCATCAGAACGCCTTGCGCCAGCAGATCATTTATATCGCGTAAGGCTGTGTCTTGGGAGCATTTGGTTAGCTTGGCCCATTTGGATGAGGTTAGTTTTCCTTCGAAGCCGTCAAGTAAACGGTTGAGCACTTTGGTTTGGCGGTCGTTGAATGTGCGGCTTCTATTGATTTGCCAGAAATTGGCCTTTTGTATTACTTTGCCGAGGATAACTTCTGCGCCGTCAAAGGCGCGGTCAAGACAGCCTAGATACCATTCGAGCCAAGCCGTTATATCAAGCCCGCCCTTTTGAGTACTTTCAAGAATGTTGTAATAGGCTTTGCGGTCTTCGAGGATTTGGCTCGACATACTGTAAAAGCGGTTGGCGCTTTGTTCAGAGCGGGCGAGGGCTTGGTCAGAGATGGCACGAGCAATGCGGCCATTGCCATCATCGAACGGATGCAGTGTGACGAACCATAAATGGGCAACCGCAGATTTGACGACCAAATCCATGCTGCCATTGCCCCTTTTATTATTATTGAGCCATTTTAGAAATGCCTTCATTTCTTTTTTAAGGCGCTTTGCGGCGGGGGCTTCGTAGTGAACCCGCTCGCGGCCTATTGCGCCTGATACGACCTGCATCGGACCGCCGCTATCTGTTCGCCATGCGCCAACGGTGATTTTACTCATGCCGCTTCGCCCTGTCGGGAACAAGGCGGCGTGCCAATCATACAGGCGTTCATCAGTTAGGGGCTGGTCATATTTTTGTGTTACGTCGAGCATCATTTCCACAACCCCGTCCACATGACGTTCCGAAGGCGTGAGGCCAGCTATATCCATCCCAAGGCGGCGAGCAACAGACGAGCGCACTTGTTCCTTATCCAGCACCTCACCCTCGATCTCACTCGATTTAAGCACATCTTCGGTCAGCGTGTGCAATACGGCTTCTGCCCGTAGGTCAAACCCAAGTGCTTCCATACGGCCAATCAACCGCCCCTGCCGATGCCGCACCGAAGCAAGCCGTTCTGTCAGCCGTTTGTCATCCCAATAAAAATTAGGCCAAGCATTGTCCTGATGAATATACACCTTAATCTCCGCATTATATGCCGTGAATATAAAGACTAATCACCGCACCGCAAGCATTATTCTCTGCATTAAATGCGGCGAATAGAGATGCTAAACGCTGTAGACCAAAAGACAAAGCGTCTTGCAGCCTAATACTTTGCTTGTTTGGTGACCAATAGAAAGGAGAATGAATAAAAACTAGTGCATCGAAAACGTTCTAATGTTGAAAGATAAGTGATGAATGAGGCACTCCCCAATAATCGGGTAGGTGGGGCACGTCCCGGTAATGCTATTTTTGTTCCGCCGCCGCCGGAATCCGTCCTTGATCTCATGGCAAATCTTGAAAAGTTTTTGCACAGTAAGGACGATAAGCTCTCGCCCCTTGTTAAAGCCGGCATTGCCCATTTACAGTTTGAAACAATACATCCATTTCTTGACGGAAATGGCAGACTTGGCCGCTTGCTGATCACTTTGTATCTTTGCGCGGAAGGTATATTGGAAGAACCATTGTTATATCTCAGCCTGTATTTAAAAACCCATAGAGCAACATATTATGCTTTGCTCAATGAAGTGCGCGAGCACGGGCGGTGGAAAGTGTGGCTTGAGTTTTTCTTGTCAGGTGTGCGGGATGTTGCAAAGCAGGCTCATCAGGCTGCCAGAACAATATCCGAAATTTTTGCCAGTGATACGCTAAAGATCAACACCCTCAAGCGGGCGGCTCCTACGGCGCACCAGGTACACGACATTATGCAGCAACGGCCAATTATGTCGGTCACAGGTATTGCCAAACTTGCACAAGCCAGTTTTCCGACCGCCAATAACGCGCTTTCCAATTTGCAGCGGCTCGGCATAGTCACTGAAATAACCGGTAAAGATCGTGGCCGTATCTATGCCTACGCCCGGTATTTAGATGTTCTAAACGAAGGAACAGAACCTATCCGTCAATCTTAATGGCGATAACGGAATCAGAACTGGAAGCTGGATTATCAACCGTAGCAAAACTCATAAATGCTTACGGCGAAAAATACTGGCCCGTATTTGAACGGTTAGAGATGGAACTTGAAACCAAACAATTTCGGTTCCTCCGTGTTGAATCCCGTTTGCCTGATAACCACATGCAGAAGCCTGTCTCAAAGCTAAGGTGATTTCACTTAATGGGGTTTGGTTTCTACGGTTTCCTTTTTAATTGTCATCTTATAATTGCCATGGGTTGAGTGTTTTAACGCCGGTTGGCTCAAAATCTGAAATATTCCTTGTCACGACCACCATGCCGTGAACCAATGCCGTTGCTACTATCAGGGCGTCTCTGTCTGACCGGGGGGCAGGAACATGAAGCTTGGCACAAGCCTGTGCAACAGCGGTATCTACGGGAATGATGCGATCTAAAAAGGCGGGCAAGACATGTGTATCCATCCAGGTGTGGAGCAATGCTCCTTGTGCCTCGTCTCGCCTTTCGATCAATAATATGCCGGTTTCCAATTCTAAAATAGTAATGGCGGATAAATAAAGATTTGATGCTGATACCTTGTTCGCCCATTTGGTGACATTTTTATCCGCCTTACCAGAGCCAGACTTTCTTAATTCTGAAATGACATTGGTGTCTAGTAAATACATCAGGACAGATTAGCGGGCTTATAAAGTTGCTTGCTTATGCGCGGAATTTCAAAATCTATATCGGCGAGTTCGGGCATGGACAGCAAGTCAATAATGCTCTTTTGTTTGCCCGTAATTTTCTGGTAGTGTTCAATCGTCAATAGGACATGGGCAGGGTGTCCACGGTCAGTAATAAATACTGGCCCAGTGCAAGCTGCCCGCTTGGACTTGCTAACATCCTGGTTAAAATCGCGGCTGGAAACTGTTGTAATGCCCATAGCCAAACTCCTTTACTTGCTCAATGTAGGTACGTTACTACAAATATAGTAAAATTGCAAGGCATAGATTGCAAGACATAGAATGTGAAAGATCAGATATATTTCTTAGAGCCTTATTGAGCATCTGGCCGAATCGTACTCATAAAGCGATCATTCAGTGAATTCACCTTTGGTGTTCAGAAAACGGCACACATATTTGCACACATAGTGGCACACATATTTGCACACATTTTGAAAGGTAACGCTCGTAAGATATTGAATCTATTGCATATAAAATCTAGTCTTGACGCACGCCACTCGCACCATATTTTTATAGTGTATTTGTTTATCAGTACGGCCTGACTGCTATCCCTTTATAACCTTAGAATTTTTGTGGATGGGTTTCCGTTTACTCACTTATAAGGATCAAACCGCAACAACCTTAGCGCATTTAGCGTCACGATAACCGTTGCACCTGTGTCTGCCAATATAGCCATCCAAAGCGATGTTGCGCCCATCATGGTTGTCACTAGGAACACAGCTTTCAAGATTAACGAAAAGGCTATGTTTTGGTGGATGTTTTTCATGGTCGCTTTGGACAAATTGACCAGAGCCGGTATGCCGCTTACCCGTTCGTGTAGCAATGCGGCGTCTGCGGTTTCCAGCGCCACGTCAGTACCGCTGCCCATGGCGATGCCAACGTCAGCACGGGCGAGGGCAGGGGCGTCGTTAATACCGTCGCCGACCATGGCAACGCTACCCATTTGCTTTAACGCTTCTATAGTTTGCAGCTTGTCGTCGGGCATAAGCTCGGCCTGAACATCCATACCGAGTTGTGCGGCTATGGCTTTGCCGGTGCGGGCATTGTCGCCAGTCAGCATGATGGTTTTGATGTCCATGGTGTCGAGCTTATCCATGGCGGCTCTTGCATCTTCTCGCAGTTCGTCGCGCATGGCGATCACCCCGAGCAGGGTTTTACCTTTGACCACCACGCCAAGAGTCTTGCCTTGTTCCTCAAAATCTAGGAATATTTTGCGTGCCGCATCGTCAATTTTGGAAATTTCCTCGGCGTAACGCGGTGAGGCGATCGTCACCAAAGTTTTACCAATCAGGCCCGCAACGCCGCGCCCAGAGAGCGCTTTGGCATTTTTGGCGCGGGAAAATTTAACGCCTTGCTGTTTGGCCTTGGCGACAATGGCTTCGGCCAGTGGGTGAGAAGATGTGACCTCAACGGCGGCGGCCAAAGACATCATATCGGCTTCGGTTCCTTTGAACACATGTATGTCTGTAACCTTTGGTTTGCCAGCGGTCAGGGTGCCGGTTTTGTCAAAAGCGATGGTGCTAACCTTGCCAATAGCCTCTAGCACCACGCCGCCTTTCATGAGCAAGCCTTTGCGTGCGCCCGCTGCAATGCCGGATGTAATTGCCGCCGGGGTCGAGAGGACAAGCGCGCACGGACAGCCAATGAGCCAAATGGCCAGGCCTTTATATATCCACGCCATCCAGTCGCCACCAAAAAACAAAGGGGCAATCGTACCGACCAAAATGCCCGCAAGCAATACGCCCGGCGTATAATATTTACTAAAATTATCAATGAAACGCGCCGTGGGGGATTTCCCGGCTTCGGCTTCTTCAACGAGGTTCATGATGCGGGCGATCATATTGTCTTCGGAGGTTTTATCAACGCGCAGGCGGATAACGCCGTCTGTGTTAATTGCGCCAGCAAACACCGCCTCATCAATACCCCGGCGCACGGGGATACTCTCGCCCGTAATAGAGCTTTCGTCGAGAGAGGTGGAACCGGACACAATCACCCCGTCCGCAGGCACCCGCCCGCCGGGTTGGATTTCAACAACATCACCAATAGCCAAAGTATCCGCCGCTACTTCGCTCACGTCTTCGCCCTTAACTAGAAACGCCATTTTGGGCGCAAGGTCGGCTAAGGCTTGCACGCTTTTGCGCGCTTTTGCAGTCGCCATGCTTTCCAGCATTTCACCCAACGCAAACAAGAAAACGACCACTGCCGCTTCGACCGATGCCTGAATAAGGATGGCACCAACGACAGCGAATGTTACCAGAGTATCAATGGTGAACGGGCTACCTGCCCGCGCTGACTGGAAGGCTTTTTTCGCCATGGGCATAAGTGCGACCAGAGCGGCTACGGCATAGCCAAGTTCGTAAACTTCAATCTGGAATCCACCAAGGTTGATAACTGCATGTTTGGCGAATATGAAAACCAGAGTAGCCAACACCAGCATGACACCCGTGAAAACCACAAGCTTGCCTTTTTTGGTTTTGTACCAGACTTCAAGTCCACCGGACGCGTGTCCGGTTTCGTTTTTAGCAATTTTGTAGCCAAGCTTATTGATGGTTTTTTCAACAGCTTTTACGTCCTTGCCGCCCTCTTCAAAATTCAATTTGATTTTGCCATTGCCAAAATTGACGCTGGCATCCTTGACGCTTGGCAAGGCGCAAACCGCCTTTTCAATCGGTCCCACGCAAGACGGGCAATCGATGCCCTCGATTTTCATTGTCAATTCATTACCCATAGTTTTCCCCTTTTCAAAATTTGACTTCACCGTAAAACCTCTAGTAGCTTAAGGTTCAAGTGAAATTTGCTAATAGTTTAAAATTGATGATAGGCCGTTATATCGCTGATATAAATAGCGCCGGATCTTTCGCGCCCAGTTTTTGCGTTTTCTTTTATCAAGGCGATTACTTCGTCCACTTGCTCGTCTTGGCAAACCAATTCCAGTTTAATTTCGGTGATAACGCGTGCGCCAAGTTCCGTCGAATACTCCTGCTCTTGCGCGTCAAGGGCTGCAAATGTACCCTTGACTTCAGCTAGCATTAACGAGGTAAACTCGGCTTTCCTAAGCATCCGGACGACATCTGCCGCCCGGTTCATGTGAATATATGCTTTGACTTCTTTCATGATAATACCTCCTGTTTTTTGAGTAATTTCTGCTCCAGTTTTCTTTCTCTGCGGGTTTCCACAAATTCGTAAATCAAGGGCAATAATATTAGTGTCAGTAGAGTTGACGTAATCAAACCACCCACCACTACCGCCGCCAATGGACGCTGGGTTTCGGCCCCGACACCGCTGGATAGTAGCATGGGGATTAGCCCCAATATGGTTGAACTGGCCGTCATCATAACGGGCCGTAAGCGTAGCTCTGCCCCTTGGCGCACAGCTTCGCTAACGCTTAATCCTTTATCGCGTAACTCGTTAATAAAGCTAAGCAGGATAATACCATTGAGCATGGCCACACCGAACACGGCGATAAACCCGATAGCTGACGGCACTGACAAATATTGCCCCGAGATATAGAGCGCAACCAGCCCGCCAATAGTGGCAAAGGGGACATTGGCGATAATCATGGTAGCGTAACGCAGGGAATTGAATGTCGTGTATAAAAGTACAAAGATAAAGAAAATCGTTATCGGAACAATGACGCTGAGCCGTTTCATAGCCCGTTGTTGGTTTTCAAATGCCCCGCCCCATTCAACCCAATAGCCCACCGGCATTTCAACGGCTTCTTGAATAGCAAAGTTGGCGTCGCTAACAAAGCTGTCAATATCGCGTCCGCGCACGTCCATTTGTATCACCGCATAGCGCTGTAATTGCTCGCGGCGGACAAATGAATAACCTTCCGTGGTGGTGATATTGGCTACTTTGGACAAGGGGATAATCGCTCCCTCACTGGTTTGCATAGGGATATTGCCAATGGCCTGCACGGATGATTTCGCGCTATCAATATAGCGCGTGGTGATTTCAAACCGCTTGACCCCATCGATTAATGTGCTGACAGGCTCGCTGCCGATACCCGTGCGTACAATGGTCAGCACATCATCGGCGTTCATACCGTAGCGTGCCAAAGCTGCCCGATCCACTTCGATTCGGATTTGCGGCTTGCCGATATTGGCCTCCAAAGATAAATCGGCAACGCCTTCGACACCTTCCAAAACTTCCTTAATTTCGGCAGATAAACGGTCAAGTTCTTGCAGGTTTTCACCGTAAAGTTTGACCGCCAATGTAGCGCGCACGCCGGAGATAAGTTCCTCCACCCGCATTTGAATAGGCTGGGTGAAAGCGACCACTGATGTTGGTGCCACTTCCTCTAGCGTCTCGCGCATGTCTTCGGCCAGTTCGGTGATATTGCGATTGCCCGGCCAGTCCTCTGGCGGTTTGAGGGCGGTGTAAACTTCCATATAATTAACATCCGCCGTTTCGCCCTTTTCAGCCCGGCCAATCATAGAGATAGTTGTCTCAACCTCGGGATATTCGCTCAGGGCATTTTCGATGTTTTTGGCGATTTTGATAGACTGATCCAGCGAAGTGGACGGAATGGACGATACCCGCCACATGATTGACCCTTCTTGAAGCTGCGGCATAAACTCCTTGCCCAACAAGGGAAACAGGCTGAGCGAGCCAATGAGCAAAACAATGGCGCTGCCCATAACCAAAGCTTTGCGTTTAAGAGAAAACGCCAGCAAAGGCAGGTAGCCACGCTTTAAAATACGCACTAAAAGTGTGTCTTTTTCCTCTTTGGGTTTCAAGATTAAAGCGGCCAGAACCGGGATTAACGTCAAGGTCAACAATAATGACCCAGCCATAGCAAAGCTGATATTAAAAGCCATGGGTTTGAACAACTTACCCTCAAGACCCTCAAGCGTAAACAAAGGCATGAACACGATGATGATAATGGCGATGGCGAAGGTCATCGGGTTGGCAACCTCTTTGGCCGCCGTAAGAACCGCCGCCGTTTTGTTGACCGGGCCATTACCTTCGGATTTTCGCTCCGCCATGATGCGGAATGAGTTCTCTACCATAACCACAGCCCCGTCCACCATCATTCCAATCCCGATGGCAAGCCCCGCTAGCGACATAAGGTTGGCCGACAAGCCCATCTGGTTCATCATGATAAAGGCGATGAGCATGGCCAGTGGTAAAGCCGAGGTGACCACAATGGCCGAGCGGATTTCTCCCAAAAACAAAAACAGCACAATGGCGATAAGAATGGAGCCTTGTATCAAAGCTTTCTCAGCAGTGCCGACGGCCTTTTCCACCAAATCTGTGCGCTGGTAAATCGGCTTGACGACAACGCCGGGCGGCAAAGCTTTCTCGACAGTTTCCAGTTTATCTTTGACGTTTTCAACAACGGATTGAGCGTTTTCGCCCATGCGCGATAGGGCCATGCCCAGCACAACTTCCTTACCGTCGCGGGTGACAGCGCCAAAGCGTAGTGCGCCCGCTTGGGTCACAGTGGCTACGTCACGGATATAGACAGCGGTGCCGTCCACGCTCTTGAGTTTAATCGCGCCAATATCGGCTTCGTTCTTGACCAAGCCAAGCCCGCGCACCAGAAATTGCTCTGATCCTTGATCGATATATTGACCACCAACCTGCCGATTATTGGCCTCAATGGCTTCCATAACTTCGGTGAAACCAAGATTGTATTTAATCAGCTTGAGCGGATCGATTTGCACTTGATATTGCCGTTCCTGACCACCCCAAGACATTACATCGTCAACACCCGGCGCTGTGCGCAAAATAAGCCTTACAGTCCAGTCTTGAAGCGTGCGCAAATCCATATCGGTAATATCAGCGTTCAGTTTCTCGTCGGCACGCTCCAAAGTGTACCAAAACACTTGCCCCAGCCCAGATGTATTGGGGCCAAGTTCAGGTGTGCCGTAACCTTCGGGGATACGGTCGCCCACTTCTTGCAAGCGTTCACCCACAAGGCGGCGGGCGAAATATATGTCCATATCGTCTTTGAAGTATACGGCCACATAAGACAAACCGAATAGGCTAACCGAACGGATTTCCTTGACATCCGGCAATCCGGCCATAGCCGATTCGATCGGGAAAGTCAGAAGCTCCTCTACGTCCTCAGCCGCCAATCCGGGGCTTTCCGTATAGATATTGACCTGCGCCGGAGTGACATCCGGAAAGGCGTCAATGGGGATAGTATTGATTGCCCGCACGCCCAAAAAGGCGATAACGGCAAAGGTGATCAGTACAAGCGCTTTGTACTGAAGCGAAAATTCTACGAGTTTATTTAACATGATTTATTCCTAATGGCTTCTAGCACTCCGATTCTAGTGACCGTGGCCTGATCCCATTTTTGATTTCAAAATAAGCGATTTGAGCAAGAAGATTTCCGAGGTGGCGATTTCGGTGCCCTCGCTAATGCCGCTTTTAATTTCGACCCAATTGCCGCGCTTGGCACCGATTTCCACGGGCGTTGGGTGCAATTCATCACCCTCTACCGCAAAGACAATGTTCTTGCCCTCCATAAACGTGACTGCATCCACTGGCGCGGCAAGAACCTTGTGCCCCTCTTTGCCAGTTTGCAAATATGCCGTGACAAATTGGCCAGCGTGAAGTTCGTCGCCTTTATTATCCATTTCTACGCGCACGGAGAATGTGCGGGTGGCTTCATCAACTTGGTGGTTAAGCTGTAAGACTTTGCCTTGCTTCCAACTGGTTTTGCGGTTACCGCTTCCGGTCATAAGGCGCACGGGCGCACCGATTTTTATATGGTCAGCTTCGTCGCTCGGTACGCGCACATTGACCCATGCCGTGCTTTCATCGCTAATTTCGAACAATACCCGGCCCGGCTGGATAATTTCGCCAAGGACAAAATCGTCTTGCATCACAGTGCCAGACTGCCCGGAAAACAGCGTGAATGTACCCGTCGCTTTAGCCGCATCGCCACTGGCCAGCAATCGTTTGATAGCTGTTGGCGTCATACCAAAGGCGGCGATTTTGGCCTTGGTAAGCTGTGCGGCAATTTTAGCTTCTACATATCGGCGTTTTGAAACAACATCCTGTCCCAAGGCCTTTACCCGTTGCCATTCCTGATTAGTCACAATCGCATTGCCTTGGGCTTCGGCCAGTTCGACACTGGTCAGGGTCACTAGCGAGTTACCGCGCTTGACATGCGCGCCAAGCTTGGCGTGGCGCTTGGTGATTTGCGCGGAAATGCGTGGGGTGACCCGGCTGGTTTTATATTGGTTGAGGATGATTTCGCCGGGCGCCGTAATCTCGGTGCTCAGGGTTTCCAAAGCTAGCCATGCGGTAGTCACGCCGTTTTTACGGCGCTCTGCGGCGTCCATTTCAATAACGCCTTCTTCTTCCCCGTGTTCATCACCGCCCTCTTCGTCGTGATCATCGTGGTTATCCGCTTCTTGGGCATAGGCCTCCTGAACAAAAGAAGACGGGGAGTTTGCGAAATATGTTGCCGTGCCCAAAAGCAGGACTGCGGATAATGTTAGATAGTATTTTGAATTTTTCATTTGGTTTCTCATTGGATGGTCTCCAGCCATTGTGGAATTAAATTACTTGCATCCAAGCGCTCGAACCAACTGCGCCAATAGGCAGCCTTCAGTTCAGCAGACGCGCTCTGTGCATCGAAAGTTTGGTCAAATTGAATGAGGTAGTTAACGGCGTTCAGCTCGCCAGCTTCCCAGAGTTGCTTAAGGAGCGAGCGCTGGGTGTCCAGCTGCAACGCGCCAGAGCTTTGCCAGTCTTGCCAGGCTCGTTCGGCGTCCGCAAAGCGGCGCTCGGTGCCTTTAAGACGGGCAATAGTTTGCCTGCGGATACGAGCCAGTCCAGCTTCGGCCTCAAGGCTTTCGGCCTTGGCCACGTCAATACTATCATAGTATTTATTGTTCAGCTGTAAGGGGATAGCCAGGCTGACACCAAATAATGCGTTGGAGCCTTCCAGGCCTATGCGCCCGCCGACCGTCGGGTTGGTTTTGCGCATTTTTCTGACAACCACAATGCGCGATCTAAAAGCCCGCGACTGCGCACTGGCCAAACGTATTTCTGGGAAACCTTCAGGGTTTGCCAGCCAGTTTCGCGCACTTTGGCCATTTGGCGTTCCGCGTAAAAGTGGCCACCTCTCTAACTGTGTGCCAGTTAATGTGGTCAAGGTTTGCGTTGCCCGGGAACGCTCCGATTTAGCCCGCGCCAAATTTGCAAGCGAACCAGCCAGTGACAATTGCGCCGTGAGTACTTCGGAGCTGGACAAATCCCCCGCCGCTTTGCGCCGCTCAGCCAGTTTTAGAAAATCGCGGGAAAATGCAACTTTGCTTTCAGCCAATGCCACCATGTCGTGATTGATCTGGTATTCGGACAAGGCAGTTAACAATTCGGTTTGCAAGGTTTTCTTGACCAACTCCACCGCTGCCTGAGCCGCAAAAACATTATCACGTCCGGCGTCTTGCAACACTTTGCGTTTTTTATGGCGGTCAAGGGTCTGGGATAAGCCGATAGTTGCGATTTCTGTACTCGCTGTTTCCAAGTCCACTTCCAGTTCGGGGTTATAAAGCTTGCGCCCCATACCGCGCGCCCGGGCTTTCTCGGCTTCTAGTGCTGCTTGCGCCGCCTGTAATGCCGGATGCCCAGTCATAGCCGATTGCACAAAGCTGGCGACACCCGGTCTTTTAACCGTCTCCGTGCTTATAAAATTTCGACTACTTGCTGGTGTTAGAGTTATAAGTTCGGGATAAGTATCCGTAGTAGGTGTTTGTGCAACTGCTCCCGGTGCAACACTTGTCATAAGCATTACGACCCCAGTGCAAACAGTCCAGACAGTGCAGGACAGCACAGATGTTTTCGTATTCATTTTAGATCTCTTGATTTTGGTGCGCGCTTGGCGCAACCATTTGGTCGTCACTGCGAAGTCCGCAAGTTCACATGCCGTTCACACGTAAACGCAAATGGGCATTTCGCATATGAACGCAATTGGGACTCCGCCCTAAAGCAAAGTTAAATCAAGATTATAGGGGGGTGGGGTATATCGTCCACAAGTGCGGGGCGCAGAGCATTGTCCCACATGTGCTTGGTGCTAGGCACATAATCAACCAATGTTAGCTCATCAGGGGCTAGCATCAGCAATGTGTGGGCAGTATGGCAAATATTACATTCCGTGCTGAACGAATTACCGTCGGATGGAAGCTGTTCGTCACCTGTGGCAACAACCATAACGGTCTGCAATCCAGAGGAGAAATTATCAGTTGGCTCCGGCCCATGCTCACCGCCCATGACAGAATGCATGGTGATAAATAGCAGGCTCAAGACCAAGAATGTTGATAATAACTGACGCATATCCCATGCACCCATACCCATAAGTTAATCTGTGTCAAGGGGTGTTGCGAAAAAACACATAACATTTTGTTTAACTAGGTTTTATCTGTGAGGGGTATCATATCTATACGCGTATAAGCTATATTGATTATTCGCAAACACTATATTTACCTGCATTTAGGGAGTTATTATGCTAAACCGAAGACGGTTACTACAAACTGCGGCTGGCGGTGGTGCTTTTCTTGGCCTTTCGTCCCTTACCCCCGCTTGGGCACGAACTGCCGCAGAGGGCAATCTCGGTATTCCGGCTTTGTCGGGTACTGAATACGATTTGACGGTTGGCGAGTTTCCCGTGCGTATTAACGGACGTGCGGGCATGGCAGTCGGTGTCAACGGCACTATTCCGTCACCGCTTATTCGCTTTACCGAAGGCGAAGAGATTACGCTCAACGTCACCAACACCCTTAAAGAGACCACCTCTATTCATTGGCACGGCCTCTTGGTGCCGTTTCATATGGATGGTGTTCCGGGTGTTTCATTCCCTGGCATCAAACCGGGCGAGACCTTCCAGTATAAATACTCCGTCCCCCAATACGGTACTTATTGGTATCACTCCCATTCCGGCTTGCAAGAACCACTGGGCATGTATGGGCCGATGATTATCGACCCCAAAGGCACCGACCCGGTGAAGTATGACCGGGAATATGTGATCGTGATTTCCGATTGGACATTCACCCATCCCATGAAACTGTTTCGCAAGCTTAAGAGCATGGCTGATGGTTTCAATTTCCAAAAACGCACACTGCCCGACTTTATGAAAGACGCCAAGAAAAACGGCTTTGGCGCGACCATGAAGCAACGTGCTGAATGGAACAGAATGCGCATGGCGCAAACCGATATTTCCGACATTACCGGGGCTACCTATACTTATCTAATTAACGGGCGCGGCACTGAGGATAACTGGAACGGTGTCTTTACGCCGGGCGAGCGGGTGCGCTTGCGCATTATCAACGCCGCCTCCATGTCCATGTTTAATATTCGCATACCCGGCCTGCCCATGACGATTGTGCAAGCCGATGGTTTGAATGTTCGTCCGCTTGAAGTTGACGAGTTTCAGATGGCTGTGGCGGAAACCTATGACGTTATTATTGAGCCGAAAGAAGCCAAAGCTTTTGCTTTTGTTGCCGAGAGCATTGACCGTTCGGGGCAGGTCGTGGCTACATTCGGCCCGCGCCCTGGTATGCGGGCTAGCGTGCCTTCACTTCGTAAGAAACCGCTTTTAACCATGAAAGACATGGGCATGGATCATAGCAGTATGGATATGTCCGGCGGTGATATGGAGGGCATGGATCATAGCACTATGGATCACTCCCAGATGGATATGTCTGGTGATATGTCCGGCATGGATCATTCTAAAATGGACATGGGCAAAATGGATATGGGACCCCGCAAGGTCTTGGAGAAAAAAATAAAACGTGGGCCGGGTGTTGTCAATATTGCGGAAATGCCGGTTAGCCGCCTGCACGAAGCGGGTATTGGCTTGGAGAATGTTGGCCACAGGACTTTGAAATATGCGGATCTGCGCTCGCTTGAACCAAACCCCGACACCCGCGAGCCGGAGCGGGAAATTATCTTGCATCTTACCTCCAATATGGAGCGTTATATGTGGTCATTTAACGGCGAGAAATTCACCCATGTTTATGACCCGATTAAATTTTATGAAGGCGAGCGTGTCCGGTTGACCTTGATCAACAACACCATGATGCCCCACCCCATTCATTTGCACGGCATGTTTTTTGATGTGGTCATTCCTGATAATGTCTCCAGCATTGGCGGCTCTAAAACGCACAAGCCTCGTAAACACACCATGATTGTCAAACCCGGCGAGAAACAATCATGGGATATTTCGGCTGATCATGTGGGTGACTGGGCTTTTCATTGTCATTTGTTTTTCCACATGTTGGCGGGTATGTTCCAAGTAGTTTCATTGCTGCCCAAGGATGAAAACAGCACGGCGAAGAAGATAGACCACAGCAAGATGGATCATTCAAAAATGAAAATGAATATGGATGATATGGAGGAGGTGGACCATTCCAAAATGGACCACTCAAAAATGAACCATGAAAATATGGGAGGGATGAGCAAATGAATATTTTGAAACAAACGCTTCTTGTCTCCTGTATCACTTTCCTAGCGGCGACGAATACTGCCTTGGCACAAGATGCCAATGACCCACACGCAGGCCACAATATGGCTAAAGCAGATACGGTTGAAACCGAGACTAACGAAACCAAAACACCCGAAGCTACGGACAAGCCGTGGTCGATGGCCGATAAATATTGGGGTGCAGAGGCTATGGCTAAAGCGCGCGCTCACGAGATTGAAACTATGGGCGGGCTTAAAACCTCGTTCATTATTGCCGACCGCCTTGAAACCCAGATCACCGACGGCGAAGATACTTTTATCTGGGACGCACAGGGTTGGTACGGCACAGACACGAACAAACTTTGGATTAAAACCGAGGGCAAATACAGCTTTGCTGACAACGCCATTGATGATGCGGAAATTCAGGCGTTATGGTCGAGGCCCATTGCAAGGTTCTGGGATGTTCAGGCTGGATTGCGCTATGATTTCGAACCTAAAGGCCGAACCCATCTTGTGCTTGGCGTACAAGGTTTGGCACCCTACTGGTTTGAAGTCGACGCCGCCGCCTTCTTAAGTAATAAAGGTGATCTCACTTCCAGTGTTGAGGCTGAATACGACTTTTTCCTGAACCAGCGCCTCATCTTACAGCCCCGTGGCTCCCTCAAGCTTTCCGCCCAAGACATTCCCGAACTTGGTATCGGGGCAGGATTTACTAAGCTAAATATGGGTCTGCGATTACGCTATGAATTCAAGCGCGAACTCGCACCCTATATTGGTGCATCGTGGCAAAGAAGCTTGGGTGAAACCGCCCAAATCGTCCGCGCAGGCGGCGGCACGCCAGATAAAGTTAAATTGGTAATTGGTGTGCGCGCATGGTATTAGAAATCAATAACCCTTGACCAAATGTGAGGGCTAAGTCACCTGCCTGCGTACTAGGTTTGAGAACGTATTCTCAAAATCAAACAGGAGGCTGATATGTTAATGTTTATGGCGGCGCTTGTATTCCAAGCAGAGCTGGCAGTAATTGCAGGCGGCTTGTTCGCATTTTACAAGGCAAAAAAAGAAGATAACAAATTGCTTAAATGGGCCGGATGGATTTTAACCATTGGTGGCATATTTGGTGTTTTATGCACATCATATTTCTCTTTGAAATATATGGGTCAAGGCGCATTTGATATGGCGGCAATTACACAAGAATTAGCGTTACCTGCTTAATAAAACATACTGAATAAAACCAAATCAGGAGACGGGGCATATGCAAGATCATTCTGAACACACGCCTAAGCAGGCAACAGGGCAACACTCTAGGCACGCATCAAGTGGCGGTAGCTTTCACGGAATAAATGCGGATGCGCGCATCCTGAAAATTACCGGTTGGCTGACGGGCATATATTTCATCATCGAACTTGGTCTGGGTTTTTATTCCCAGTCCATAGCCGTTATATCAGATGCGTTTCACACATTCTCTGCCGTGGGGGGCATATTGATTGCATTTATTGCCAACAGGATTTCCGGTAAAGCCGCGACAATAGCTGCGACCTATGGCTTCAAACGCGCCGAAATTATTGGCGCGCTTCTCAACGGCGTGTTCTTGCTGCTCATGGCGATTTATGTGCTGTATATGGGCTATATGCGTCTCGACAAAGAGTTTGAACTCCCGACCAATATTATGTTTTTGGCAGCTTTTGGTGGGCTTATTACAGAGTTCATCTCTTTTAAACTGATCTTCAAGAGCCAGAAAACCAATATGAATATGAAGGGTGCCTATTGGCACATCATGCAAACCTTTGTCGGCTCTATTTTGATCATTATTGCCGCCGTTGTTATCAAACTAACCGGATACACACCCATTGATGCCATACTCGGCATGGCCTTTGGTTTGGTGCTATTCTGGGCCAGCTATAAAATTATAAAAGACGCCCTGGATATTTTCATGCAAACTGTGCCGGAGGATGTTAATATTTCTAAAGTTAAGGAGGCGTTGTTGGGTATTGACGGTGTGAAAAGCGTTATGCACCTGCACGCTTGGACTTTAACTTCAAACCAAAATATTTTTTCTGCCCATATCCAAATTCTCGATACAAAAACCTCGGATGAAATTTTACGGCAAGCCGAAGGTTTATTGAAAGATAAATTCGGTTTCTATTTCTCAACGCTGCAGCTAGAAACGGAGCACCATGATATGGGTGCTGAAGATTTGAATGTTGTCACTTGATGAGGATTGTGGAGTGCGCATAGCTGGTAAAAAATTGAAGCTACAAACCGCAGCCCTCGTGGGCGCGTGGGTGTTTTCTTTACTATCATTAGCTTTTGACCTGAGGTCTACAAGCGGATTGTTTTCGCGGTCCGGTTCTATGCTTGTGTTAGTTGCTATCATCATAAGTTATCAGTTAATGACTTCCCGCAACGCCTATCATAATCAACAGTTAGATAAGTATAAGGCAGGGAGTGAAGTAAATTTTTCCCGGCAACATCCGTCAACATATCACCAAAAACTTGAAATCAACGCCCAGTTTACGGCTGTCATAGGCACCATAATTTGGGGCTATGGCGATTTGGTTATTTAGAGTACAACAATGAGAATATATAGAGAAAGGTCTCCCCATGAAAGATCATAAAGACAGCAAAAGCGGTGCGGAAAAATCCAAAAATTACGACAAAGTCCCAGAGGGTTTTGAAGGCGATATTTATGCCTGTCCCATGCACCCGGAAGTGCGCGATGTCGAGAAAAGCAATTGCCCGATTTGCGGTATGTTTTTGACACTGGATACGGACGGTACGGCTGAGGGCGCTCATGGCGACCATGATTGTTGCGCCTCAAACCCGGACGCAGAAAATGCACCCGCCGGAAAATACGACTTGGTGCCAGCTGGTTATTCGGGCACAATTTATGTCTGTCCTATGCACCCGGAAGTGCGCGATATTAGAGCCTCCTCCTGCCCCATATGCGGCATGGGTATCGAGCCTGCTGGCGTTGTCACTGGCGAGGCCGACACAACCGAGCTTGATGATTTCACCAAACGGTTTTGGATCGGCTTAATTCTGACCATTCCTGTCCTTATCATCGCTATGGGGCCTTTCATTGGCCTGCCGATTGAAAAATTAATTCCAAGGCGGATTTCTGTCTGGATAGAGCTTATCCTTGCGACCCCCGTTGTGCTTTGGAGTGGCTGGCCGTTCTTCAAACGGGGCTGGGCTTCTGTGAAGAGCCGTAACCTTAACATGTTTACACTGATCGCGTTGGGTACGGGCGCCGCATGGATATACTCGGTTGTAGCCACTGCTGTGCCTGGGATTTTCCCCGCTGGCTTTAGAGATGAAGACGGTACGGTCGCGATTTATTTCGAAGCCGCCGCTGTCATAGTCGTTTTGGTTCTATTAGGACAAGTGTTGGAACTCCGCGCCCGCGAGCAAACAGGCGGCGCCATCCGCGCCCTTCTCGATCTTGCGCCAAAAATGGCGCGCATTGTGCGGGCGGATGGTAGCGAGGAAGAAATTCCGCTTGAGGATGTTCAGGTCGGTGATCATTTGCGAGTACGTCCCGGCGATAAAGTCCCGGTCGACGGCACAGTGTTTGAGGGCAGTTCCTCTGTTGACGAAAGCATGCTCACAGGAGAGCCGCTTCCGATTAAGAAAGACAAGAACGACGATGTTACTGGCGGCACGATTAACGGCACCGGCAGTTTCATCCTGAAAGCCGAGCGTGTTGGCGGCGATACCACGCTTTCACAAATCGTCAACATGGTCGCAGAAGCGCAACGCTCTCGCGCACCTATACAAAAAATGGTCGACAAGGTTGCGTCTTATTTTGTCCCAATCGTCATCTTGGTGTCTATTATTGCTTTTATTTCTTGGTCAATTTGGGGGCCAAGCCCGGCGCTAGCTTACGCTCTTATCGCAGCGGTTTCTGTTCTGATCATAGCTTGCCCTTGCGCCCTAGGCCTCGCCACACCGATGTCAATTATGGTCGCTACGGGTAAAGGTGCAATGGCGGGTGTCCTCGTTAAAAATGCAGAAAGCCTAGAGAACTTCGCTAAGGTCGATACATTAATAGTCGATAAAACAGGGACGCTGACTGAAGGAAAGCCGGCCCTCACGGATATTTATACGGTGGATGGTGTGTCCGAAAATGACTTCCTAAAATCAACAGCATCGCTTGAAGTTGGTAGTGAACACCCGCTCGCGGAAGCAATTGTGCGCGGTGTTGAGAAGCGCGGTATTAAACTGACTAAAACAACTGATTTTGAGGCTGTGACAGGCAAGGGCGTTAAGGGCAAAGTAGGCGGTAAAGCTATTGCCATTGGCAATGCCCGGATGATGGAAACTCTGGGTCTTGACCCAGAAGCACTGCGCGAGCGAGCCAACACTTGGCGTGCGGAAGGTAAAACCGCTATGTTTGTGGCGCGCGATAACAAACTCGCAGGGCTGATAGCCGTGTCTGACCCGATTAAAGAGACAACTCAAGAAGCCATTGATGATTTACATAAATCTGGCCTAAAAATCATCATGGCCACTGGCGACAACGCAACCACTGCCCAAGCCGTAGCGGACAAACTCGGCATTGATGAGGTTCGCGCCGATATGTTACCTGAACACAAAGCAGCATTGATTAAAGAATTGCAAGCCAGCGGCGCAGTCGTTGCAATGGCCGGTGACGGTGTCAACGATGCGCCCGCACTCGCGCAAGCCGATGTCGGCATAGCCATGGGAACAGGCGCAGATGTGGCCGTTGAAAGCGCGGGCTTTACTTTATTACGCGGTGATCTACGCGGCATTATCCGCGCCCGCAATCTCAGCAAATCCACCATGAGGAATATCCGGCAAAACCTGTTCTTTGCCTTTATATATAATGGGCTTGGCGTTCCGGTTGCCGCAGGGGTGTTGTATCCGGTTCTCGGTATCCTGCTATCCCCCATGATAGCCGCTGCCGCCATGAGTTTATCCTCCGTCTCTGTCATAGGCAATGCACTCAGATTACGGAGCGCAAAACTCTAGTCAGCTCTATATTTCACAATTTCTGTCTTGAGGGGTTTTATCTTTAGTCGCGTATAATATGGTAATCTGTATGTTTTGCGCTTCCCTTATGTTAGGTTGGCTCAAATTTGTAATTTTATTGGAGGATTGGCATGAGAAAGTACTTAATTGGGTTGATTGCGGTCGTGGTAATTGGTGCAGGTGCTTGGATGTTTAAACCGTCTTTGGTGCCATCTCTGGTACCTGAGGCTTCCGCTACGTCTAAGGATATGGTGGTGTATAAATCGGCTTCCTGTGGGTGTTGCGGTGGCTGGATTGTCCATGCTGATAAGGCCGGGTATAAGGTCACAGCCCATGATACAGAGGAGCTTCAAAAGTATAAAACCGAGGCAAATGTACCTGACCAGCTACAATCTTGCCACACAACTCTGATCGGTGGTTATGTGATTGAAGGGCATGTGCCTATGCGCGAAATTGAACGTCTGCTTAGAGAAAAACCTGCAGGCGCGCTTGGTATCGCGGTTCCTGGCATGGTATCGGGTTCTCCGGGTATGGAAAATGGTCGGTTTGATCCTTATGATGTTATAATCTTCTACAAAGACGGCAAATCCGAAATTTACGCCAGTTATTAGGTTTAGGGCAAATCCCAAAGATTAGGTTTGGGGTAAATTAACGTGGCAAAAAGGCGTATATTGTAATTAACTCAAGGGATAAGACAAGGCAACGCGTATTAGGCTTAAGAGTGCGGTGTTGCACAAATTCATTACATTACAAGTTCAGGGGAAGTCCGTTATGCGTTTTAAATATATTATTCTAATTGCTAGCCTAATCTTCACGGCGGTCTTTGCCGCGCAAATTGCGACGGCTCATCCGCAGAAAATGCATGAGGTCAAAAAAGAGCAAACCCAACCCCAAACCCATAATGATGAAGGCACCGCCGCCCATGAGCACAGCGAGAATGCCGAAAAGACGATGGCTGGTCATGATGCAAATGGGGCAGGTCATGATGAGGCAGGCGGGCATGACGAAGCTGCTGGCGACGATAGCGGCGGGCATTCCCATTGGGGCATCAGTCCGGACAGTTCGCCGTTTTCTAAACTGATGGCGGCATTTGGTAAATACCACCCCCTCATTGTTCATTTTCCGATCGCTCTTTTGTTAACGGCGGCATTTGCGCAAGTGCTTAATATACGTGCAAAGAATGGGCATTACGACACTGCGGTTAAACTGCTGGTATGGACAGGTGCATTGGGTGCTTTGGGAGCAGGGGTGTTGGGGTGGATGCACTCCGGCCCAGTGCAGGCAGGCGAAAACGTGGTCATGTCCACCCATAGATGGATTGGGACATTGTTGTTGATTGGCGGACTTGTTACCGCTTTTGTAATGGCTAAGGCCGCTAAAAAAGAGGGTGGTATAAGCAAGAGCATGATCTTTAATGTGTTGTTGTTCGGACTGGCTCTGGCCGTATCCGTTAACGGATTTTTGGGTGGTGCCTTGGCGCACGGCGGGATAAAACATCTCTTGCCCGGAATGATGTAAAAGTATGATGCAAAACAAAATATAACCACACTCTTTGGAGAAAACTATGAAAAATATATCAAAAAAACTGGCCTTGCCTTTGGCTCTGGGTCTGCTTGTAGCTTCGTGTTCGGCGCAACAATCTGGCGATCAAATAAATGACGGAAGCTCTCGTGAAAGTTTAACGCAGAAAGTATCTGTGAATTTATCACAAGAGAAGCAAAACGTCGAAGCACTCCTGACCAACTACTCTAGCTTGATCAACGCAAAAGACCTTGCCGCTATGGAAGCTTTTGTTTTGCTAGACGGAACAGACTTTACGATATTTGAAGGCAAAGGAAATAATATTGGCTGGACGGATTATCGCGATAACCACCTGGCGCCTGAATTTGCCAATCAAGATTTGGTGTTTACAAAGTACGAATTCAAAGATTATAGAACCAATGTCTCGGGTGATTTGGCTTCGGCAACATTTGCTATTGATATGGCTTATAACTATAAAGGCAAAAATTCGAGCATGACGCGCAATGGCACCGCAATTTTGAAAAATATAAATGGGGTTTGGAAGATTGCCCATCTTCATACATCTTAGCGGGACTTTAGAAGCACAGGAAAAATTATGACAAACAAATTAGATGCATATTTAAATGCCATGCCGGAGCCTGACGAGAAGCGGCTCGTCGGTCTTGAGGCGCGTGTCTGGCAGCGCATAGAAACATCAGCCCCCTATGCCTATTTTTCGAAAATGCCTCTTTGGTTAAAAGGCTTGCCTGTTGCATCAACACTCTTATTTGGTAGCGTCATCGGTGCAAATGCCAGCATAACTAGCAATGATTTAGGCGTTTTTTCAGCAACGCCAGCCTATAGTGTTACACAAATGATGGTGCCGTGTTGTGGTTAACAAAGGTTTGCGCAGCGCTCTTTTAGTCATAGCGCTAAGCTTTATTGCGGGCGTTATCGGGATTTTACTTGGGCATAAATATATTATGCCAAATGCCGGGAAGACGATGGGGCTGCATGAGAAAATCCATACGCAACTGGTTCTGGATGAAGCACAAAATGATAAATTACATATATTAGAAAAATCGTTCGCTACGCAAAAAACGGCTTTGGAAATTCGTATGAAGAAGGCAAATGCGCGGTTGAGTATGGCTATGCAAACCTCCCATGAAATGAGTCCTGAAGTTTTAGCGGCAAAATCAGAATATGTGAAGACCTTAGACGAGCTGCAAACTTTGACGATTGAACATATATTCGCTATGCGCGGGCTATTAAATGAAGAACAAGCGGTGCGGTTTGATGCAATCGTTCAAAAATCCTTCCGTAACATAGCCAGTTAACCCTGCTAATGTTTGAGTCGGCGAGTGATGATGAAGATAAGGCGCTTGTCAAGAGAGCTGCCGGAGGGGACGACCCTGCATTCACGGCCATCATGCGCAAGTATAAGTCCCCGCTATACAGGTTTGCCTATCGCCATATGGGGGACGGAGACGACGCGGAAGATATAGTGCAGGACACATTTATCGCTATGCACCGCAATTTGGCGCGGTTTAACCCAAAGTATAAGTTTTCTACATGGGCGTTTCAAATTGCTATGAATAAATGCAGGGATTTAGGCCGCAAGAGAAAAACCAGATCATTCATGCAACGTATGACGCCGATCATGGAAATTAAAATTACTCAAATGCAAGCAGAAGAAAACCCGGAAACAGTAATTGATGCTAAACGCAAATTAGAAGCTACTCAAACCGCCATAACCAATTTGCCGGAAAATCTGCGTGCCCCGCTTATTCTCTGCACAATAGAAAATATGAGCCACAAGCAAGCGGCGGATATTTTGAAGATAAGCCCCAAAGCGGTCGAGACCAGGATCTATCGGGCGCGGCAATCTTTGGGAAACATGCTTGGTATGGAGGGGTGAGTTGAAAGTCTTGAAATTTGTTTTAATGGCAGGGCTTGGAGCGCTTGCAAGCGCCTGCAATAACCCAGGCAATGCGGTTCAAAAACCAGATAATATTGTGCAACTTGAGCCAGGAAACACTCTATTAATAGAGCAAGGGCAGATAGTTTATACAAGCACATGTGCGTCTTGCCATGGCGTGAATTTAGAAGGGCAGGCGGATTGGAAAAGGCGTAAACCAAATGGTGTGCTCCCTGCTCCGCCCCACGACGAAAGTGGCCATACTTGGCACCACACAGATCAAGTGCTGTTTGACCTTACTAAATACGGCGTGCAAAAATATGCAGGTGCAGACTATATAAGTGATATGCCAGCCTATGAAGACATACTTACTGACACAGAAATTATCGCCGTATTGTCTTATATCAAAAGCCAATGGCCGGAAAATGTTCGGGCGCGGCACGATGGCGTCAATAAGCAATATGAAGCCATTCGCAAGCAGCAAGCCGGCAATTAGGGTTTATCAGTTGGCCCTTTAAAATTTTCGTCCCAGCCAAAACCTAAAGTCAATATCGCGAGCGGGTTTTGATGCGCCAAACAGAGCGCCAGCCAAGTAAGATATTTCATCATTGATTTTTCCCGTTACAACGGGGCCAATGCGGTGGTTTTGGGTGTTGAAATTGCCAAGCGCATTGGTTCTGCCAAGGGCACTGAAACTCTCTACGCCAACTTTGGTGTCGGCATTTATTCTATATTTAACGCCATTGCGCACTTCAAGCACCAGGCCATCACGCACATCGTTGCCAATTTCTACGGCGGTTAGAATAACATTGTTAAATTGCCATTTATCGCCGGGATTCCACTGGTTTGTCCAGTTGAGACCCAGTCTGTTCTCCCCGTCATCTTGTTCGACGAAGCGCGCATCAAGCCTAAGGGCGCTGGACCATGATGCATTATTATCCGGTTTTTTAAATTGCCATTGTAGTTCCGCCTGTATGAAATTGCTTTCAAAGCTTCCATTTTCAAGGTTGCTGCCTTGTAAAACAATACGGCTGCGCAAGTTATCGCTAATAGCTTGTTGATAGTGAATGCGTGATTCCCAGCGGTCTGTACCGTCATTTTGCCCTGGGGACATGGCAATACGAAACTGCCCTGAACGGTCATTTTCACTTATGCCTGGGCCAAATACGCCCGCCGTGGTTTGTGCCAGTGCGGGCGCGCTAAAGAAAAGCGCGCCCGCACTGGTAAGTAATATATATTTTCTCATGAATGAAAGGACTAGCGACCTAAGACAACAAGACGGTTGTTTTCGTCCTGCAAAGGCCTTGCATTCATGGGGTAAATCGCTGTGAAAGCGTCGAGTTGCGCTTGGGAGGCGGTAATTGGCGTGCTCATCATGTGCCAGTTAACACCCTCAGAACATGGTGGTGTTGTCAATGATCCCATGAAACGGTAATATTGTTTGCTAGCTGGCAATAGCTTGTTCACATTGATTGTTTCGCCTGCAACAGCGTTTTCGCCTTTTTTTGCAGGCATATTGGCCCAGATTTTTCCAAGCTCGGCATTGGCCGCGCCTTCTTCAAACATAACGCCAACAACCGCGAGCGCACCAGCATCGGAGGCATGTACGAGGTGGACTTCCAATGGGTATGATTTTCCATCAATTGTGTACTCGCTACCGGCGTGGAAGTGAAATTGTAAAAGATTGTATGTTGTACCATCGACAACAAGCTGCCCGCCGCCCGCTTGGTCTGCTTGAATTGTGTGGCCATTATTGATAACCTTCATGGGAACGGCATTATAATTAAGGCCAAGCGCTGGTAGGTCAGCAGAAATGTCCGCTGTGATATTAAATGGTGATTGCAACTTGCCCGTCGCGCAGGTGCTGAATTTATCAGACATTGTGCCCCAATTGGCTGCGCCGTACTCGCCAACATATTTCCAATCTGTACTTTGGGCTTTCTTGGTTACTTTCTTGGCAACATCTTGAACGGGTGTTTTGGTTTCAGATGCTGGTTGGCATGCACTTAGCATTGCGCTGCCCAATATTGATGCAGCTAATAATTTAGTAAACTTGGTCATATTTCTCTCGGGGTTAAAGGTGTTTTAATATAGCTTCATATATGTACATGTGCAGATATTTGCAAGTATATATTTCTTTGCTTTGAAAATTAATACGCTTTATAGAATGTATATGAGAAGATGAGATAATAAGCATAACGAGAGGGAAGAGTGTCATGCCAAGCAGGCAAGTGGTTGCAAAAGAACTCGCAGAAATTTTCGGGCTTTTATCGCACCCGGACCGCATTCGGATGATTGAAGAACTGCGGCTGGGTGAAAAAGATGTTAGCGGGTTGGCAAAAGCCCTTGGCTTGGAAGCGCCGCGCATTTCACAGCATTTACGCTTGCTAAAAGCCCATAGAATTGTTGTTGAGCGCCGCGAGGGTCGCCATCACTTTTACCATTTAATCAACCCGGATATGGCAAATTGGATTGTCAATGGACTGGAATTTATAGAGCGGCGTCATATGGGCGTAACGCCGGGCAACATTAAAGCCGCCCGGCGATTATGGTCAGATTAACCCAAGCTTAAAATGGGCTACTCCATTTTGGATCTGTGTAAACATTTGACCCTGTCAAAGTTTTCAAGAAATCTTCCAACTGTTGCTTCTCAGCTTCACTTAAATTCAAACTCGGTGGTGTGGTTGACATCATGACGAGCCGCATATCAATGTTGTCCAGAAATTGAGTGCGCTCTGGTTCAGTTGCGGGCACAGGGATATTGTTATAATGGTCAATCACGCTTCTGAGTGTTGCCTTACTTCCGTTATGCATCATTTGACCATTAGGGCTACCGTCAGGCTTTACGACGTCTCTAAGCGTAGGCGCCCTAGTATTGGTAAAGTCCGCCAAGGTTGGATCCGAGGCTTCTGCGACAATCCCGTTATGACCATTTATATTTGGCATAATATCAAATTCTGGCGCACTGTGACAGCGAAAACATCCTGCTCCACCGCGTGGGGGTGGGCTTAAGAATAAATTTTTTCCTGCGTTTTCACCTACTGAAAAATTAGGGAAATTATCTGTATCATTAGCAACCTGCGCGCGCCCAGTGTCATATTTACTATCAAATGAGGTGATGCTTTTTGTAAATTGCGCAAGTGCGAGCTGCAGTCGCGGCTCCGTAATATTTGTGTCCAAAAACGCGAACCGAAAAAGCTCTTGGTAATATTCCTGCGCCTGAAGCTTGGCAATCAGATCATTTAGGTCAGGACGACCATTGGTGCCGCTAAACCCGTGCTCATTGAAATCCTGCAAAGGCATAGTTTCTTGATCCTCATGACTAATAGCCCGTTCATCCCAAAAGAAGTTCACTTCATTTGCATATTGCGTGTTGATAAGGCGCATGGAATGCCGTCGTGTTTCACCGCCCAAGACGCCACTACTGACCACGTCTATATCGCTAAACCCTTGCGCTTGTATGTGGCAAGACGCGCACGATATTGTATCATCAATCGAAAGAGCCATATCATAAAACAGCACACGGCCAAGAATCGCACCGGCATCCGTTACGGGGTTCCCGTTTTCTGTTAACTTGGTGATGTATGCCGGAATGGTAGGATTCTCGTAATTTGGAAGGTTTGTAAGGTCAATATTTCCATTAAATTTGGCCTGAATGGCATTTTGGTCAACGCCAACATTTATTATGAATGTGTCGTTAGCCGTGCCGCCATTTCCGTCATCGGCTGTTACCGTTACCGTGACATCATTTAGCCTTTGAGGTTTACCAGTTATTGTTCCGCCCGCCGCAGCCAAGCCGTTATCCGCTGGGTTAAATGTTACCGTTATTGTAAGCGTATCACCGTCTGCATCTGTGAATGTGCTTCCCCCTTGTGTTGCGTCATAATTAATATCAAACCCGACTTGTCCGTTCTGATCTGCATTAGCGCTAGCAACCACAGGTGCCTGATTTGCAGGCGGCGGAGGCGGAGGGGGGGGAGGAGGTGTCGTAGTGCCGCCCCCGCCGCCGCACGCAACTAAAACTACGGCAGACGATGCAATAAATAAATTTTTCAACATAATAATTCCCTTTAGACATTTTTTATATTAGTAAGTGCTAATATTAATAACACCATTCAAAAAAAATTGCGAGCGCAAATATATTTTTTATGATTAAGGTTTGATTTTTATAAAAAAATCTGACCTCCCCTTATATTAGCTCTTACTAATACGCGGGAAACTAACTTACCCCTCAACTTTTTTAAATTTAATTTATCTCGGCAATTTCAATGCTATTCTTTTCCATATCAGAAAGGCTGCAGGAATGACGAGCAATGTCAAAATGGTGGCACTGGTCATACCACCAACCATTGGCGCGGCGATGCGGCGCATAACCTCGGATCCTGTACCCGTGCCGAGCATGATCGGGAGAAGGCCAGCTATGACCACGGCGACCGTCATCATAATAGGGCGCACCCGCATGAGCGCACCGTTGATAACCGAGGTGCGCAAGTCTTCTCTGGTCAATTTGCGGCCTTCTTGTTCGGCGAGCTTTATTTGTGCGTCCAAGGCTTGCTCCAGATAGACAATCATCAACACGCCAATTTCTACGGATACGCCCGCAAGCGCGATAAAGCCAACGCCGACGGCAACTGACATATTATAGTCCAGAATATCAAGGAACCATAGACCACCGACAAGGGCGAGGGGGAGTGTCCCCATAATGATGAGCACAGGTGTTATGCGCCTAAAGTTTAGGAAGAGCAGCAAGAGAATAATAACGAGCGTTAGCGGAACCACAACACTGAGCCTTTGTTTCGCCCGTTCCATATATTCATATTGGCCCGACCAAGACAGGGAATACCCTGAGGGCAGTTTAACTTGTTCCACCGCTTTTTTTGCATCTTTCACATAGCTGCTAATATCTACGCCGGCTATATCCACATATATCCAGCCGTTAAGCCGCGCATTTTCACTGCGGATAACTCCAGGGCCGCCTGATATTGATATATCAACAAGCCGCGACAGCGGGATTTGTGCGCCCGTTTTTGTCACGACGGGTAGATTACGCAGCCGTTCCAGCGAGTCTCTATATTCACGCGGATAGCGAACATTGATCGGGTAGCGTTCTAGCCCCTCAACCGACTGTGCGACTGTCATACCGCCAATGGCGGTTTGTACAAAGGCCTGCACATCGGCGACATTAAGCCCGAACCTCGCTGCTTCTTCGCGTTTAATGTCTATGTCGATAAACCGCCCGCCTGTGACGCGCTCAGCGTATACGGACGATGTGCCGGGAACATCCTTGACGACGGTTTCGATCTGCTGGCCAATCTCGCCAATGATTTTGAGGTCAGGGCCGGCAACTTTAATGCCGATAGGGGTTTTTATGCCAGTAGCTAGCATATCAATGCGGTTTTTAATCGGCATGATCCAGACATTGGTTAAGCTCGGAATTTGAACCTTCGCGTCCAGCTCTTTTTTGAGTTTCTCCATGGTCATGCCCGCGCGCCATTCCTCTTTTGGCTTGAGACGAATGGTGGTTTCGACCATGGTCAAAGGCGCAGGGTCGGTCGCCGTTTCGGCGCGTCCTGCTTTGGCGTAGGTGGTTTCCACTTCGGGAACGGTCATAATCAGTTTATTGGTTTGCTGCAGTATTTGCGACATTTTACCCGCCGACACGGCTGGAAAAGCGCTCGGCATATACAGCAAATCACCTTCGTCCAGATCGGGCATAAACTCACCGCCCATACGGTTTAAGGGAATGAGCGCACTGGACATAACAATGAAAGCTACCAAAATCATAGCCCATGGTGCTTTCAGCACGATATTGATGAAAGGTTTGTAGATCATCATCAAAAGCCAGTTCACCGGGTTCTTATGTTCAGGTAGAATTTTGCCGCGAATAAAATACCCCATAAGAACGGGCACCAAGGTCACGGATAAAAGTGCTGCCCCTGCCATAGCGTAAGTTTTTGTGTAAGCGAGCGGGTGGAACAAACGGCCTTCCTGGGCTTCGAGCGCAAAGATCGGCAGGAAGCTAAAGGTGATAATCAATAATGAGAAAAACAGAGCCGGGCCTACTTCTGTGGAGGCCTTGGTAACAATCTCCCAGCGGTTTTCTTTAGTGAGCGGTGTTCGTTCAATATGTTTATGCATGTTTTCAATCATGACAATCGCCGCGTCCACCATAGCCCCAATAGCAATGGCAATCCCACCTAGGGACATAATATTGGCATTGATGCCTTGCATGTTCATCACAATAAAGGCGGCAAGAATCCCAAGCGGTAGGCTAAGTAAAATCACCAAGGAGCTACGAATGTGAAACAAAAAGAGCGCGCAAACGATCAGAACCACAATGAATTCTTCGAGCAGTTTTTCGCTTAAGGTGTGAACTGCGCGCTCAATCAGGCTAGAGCGGTCATAGGTAGTGACGATCTCTACGCCTTCGGGGAGGCTGTGTTTTAGCTCCTCCAGCTTTTCTTTAACCAAATCAATCGTGCGCATAGCGTTTTCGCCGTAGCGCATAATGATTACGCCGCCCACGGCTTCGCCCTCGCCGTTCAATTCACCAATACCGCGCCGTAGTTCGGGGCCAAGGCGGATTTGTGCTACGTCTCGCAGCAAGATCGGCGTGCCTTTGTCGGTGACAGCGAGGGGTATAACCTCAAGGTCTTTAATGCCTTTGATATAGCCCGATGCACGCACCATATATTCAGCTTCGGCCATCTCTATGACGCGCCCGCCCGTCTCTTGGTTACCGCGCTGGATTTCTAGGCGTATTTTTTCAAGCGGGATACCATATGTGCGCAGTTTTTCAGGGTCAACTACGACTTGGTATTGTTTGACCATGCCGCCAATGGTGGCGACTTCCGAAACACCATCAATGGTTTGCAGTTCGTACTTTAAAAACCAGTCTTGGATGGAACGTAGCTGCGAGAGATCATGCCCGCCGGTTTTATCTATAAGTGCATATTGATAGACCCAGCCGACGCCCGTTGCGTCCGGGCCAAGCGCAGAACGTGCCGCAGGGGGGAGTGTGGGCGCGACTTGTGAGAGGTATTCCAGAACACGCGAACGCGCCCAATATAAATCCGTCCCGTCTTCAAAAATAATATAGACGAAACTGTCATTAAAGAAGGAATATCCCCGCACAGTGACCGCACCCGGAACAGCAAGCATTGCCGTGGTTAGCGGATAAGTCACTTGGTCCTCGACCACCTGTGGAGCTTGTCCTGGATAAGTGGTTTTGATGATGACCTGCACATCGGATAAATCCGGTATGGCGTCAAGCGGTGTATTTTTGACCGTATAGCCACCCCAAACGGCAAGTAGGATTGCGAAAAGTATGATCAAAAAACGATTGCCTATTGACCATTTTATAAGACCGGAAATCATTGTTTTTTCTCCCCGCCCATATCCATTTTTACAATGTCTGAAAGTCGATAATTCCCATCCTCACCTGGCTTGGTGACAACGGTAATATTTACATGGTCACCTACTTTTATTTTTTTGAGAAGTTCAGGTTCAGTTGAATATGCCATTATCATTGCTGGCATATTTATGTTTTCAATTGCTGGGTGATCAACCGTAACCATGCCGTGTTCTGGCATGATGGAAATTACCTCACCCATGGTTTTTCCCGTGTCGGGTAAATCCATATCCATATCGGTCGTTTCTTGACTTGTCGGCGTTAAGCGTAGCAAGGTTCCTCGGAGGCTGGCTTCTGAATCGAGTAGAAATTGAGCGGAAACGACGATTTTTTCGCCGGCCTTCAGGCCAGAGAGTATTTCTATATCATCACCTATCTCTTGCCCGGACACGACCTCGGCAGGTTGATACTGCCCGTTCCCCAAAGCCAATATTACACGTTCCGAGCGTCCAGTTCTTATCAAGGCCTCTCGCGGAATCGCGACTGTACTGGGCATTTCCATATCCGGCATATTTGTTTCAGTTTTTATGATAAGGCGTGCAAACATTTCCGGGCGTAGTAAACCGTCCTGATTGTCAAAACCTATACGGACTTGAACGGTGCGCGCTTTAGCGTTTACGGTTGGATAAATATATTCGACCTTGCCCTCCCATTCACGCGACGGCATGCCAGCCATGCGCATGTAAACGGTTTGCCCTGGATGTACCTGATGGACTTGATCTTCGAATACATCTGCAATGGCCCATACGGTTTTCAAGTCAACGATTTTTAGGACATTCATACCGGGTTTAACAAACCCCCCTTCGCCTGCGCCCATTTCCGTAACAATGCCGGATCTCGGCGCATATATATTCATGAGGCGTATTGATTTTCCGGTTTCTTTGAGCCGGGCGATTTCTCGATTGCTCATACCAAGAGACAGCAAACGGGCGCGGGTTGCGGTTATCAAATTTTGCCTGCCCATTTTTGCGGCTTGTAAGAACTCATCTTGAGCGCTGACAAGTGGTCTGGAAAATAGCTTAAAAAGCAATTGCCCTTTTCGGACTTCATCACCGATAGCCTTAACGGGCATGTTTTCGATCCAACCTTCGGTACGAACATCAACAACAGACGTATTATCGTCGTCAATTTGTATCGTGCCAACTGTTTCAATTATGGGGGATGTGTTATTACTGGAGACGATTGCAGTGCGGACACCAATATTATTCTCAACGGTTGGGTTGATGCGCACGAGATTGCGCTCGTCATCCGTGCCGTCTGCGCCGGCGTAAACCGGGATCAAATCCATGCCCATAGGAGATTTTCCAGGAGTATCGCTACGAAAGCTTTTGTCCATTGGGGCTTGCCAATAGAGAGGCTTTTTTTCATCGTCTGTTTGTGTTGACTGTGATGGTGAATTCTCATTGCCTATATATTTACTGCCAACGATACCAAGCCCGATGCCAAGTCCGAAAATAGTTGCAAATAGTATGGTTTTTGAAGCACTCATTTTATTCTCCACTTAAATATAAAAGGTAGGCACCCGCTTTCATGCGGTCGATCTGCAAACGGGCTAAGGTCAATTCTATGTCCAATACGGCAAGTTCGGCGCGCACGAGTTCTGAAAAGTCGGCCAATTTATTGCCGTAAGCAATCATTGCAGCTTCACTTGTCTCGTGTGCACGCACTAGAACGCCGTTTTCATAAAGGGTAATTCTATCACCGAGGCGAGTATATCCGGCCCATTCTTTGCGCAAGGAGCGGTCAAGATCCAAGGCCTGGACATCCCGTTGTAGTTTTTGTGAGGAACGCATCCGTTTTGCGGCACTGAGGGCGTAGTCTTTATTGGTTTTAGAAAATAGCGGCAGAGATACGGAAACGCCGATGGACCCAAGATCTGATCTCGAATCCCTAAGTCCGTACTGGGCGTCGAAGCTATATCCGGGTTTGTATTGTTCAGCGGCAATGTCGACATCACGGCTTTTTGTCTCCACCCGTGCATCCAAAACACGCATAGAGGGATGACGGGAAAGCTTATCACGTATCTCTCCCTCACTCGTGATGCGCGGCAAAACTGGAAATACAGAGGAAATAGGTCGCGCACCGTCAACTCTGCCAACAAGTCGTTCCAAATTGGCGCGCGCTATATCTGCATTACGGTCTATATCGATTAATTTTGCCCCGAGAGCACTCGTCTCTAGTTCCACCCGTAGAACATCTTGCAAGGACGAACGGCCACTTGCATAAACGGATTCAGCGACACCGCCAAGTTCGCCAACTTTCTTTTGGCTTTCCAAAATAAGCTTACGCGCTTCTTGCCAATAATATAATTCGAGCCATATTTGCCGGGCTTCCAGCGCAATTTGGCGTTCACGAAGTGCTTTTTGCGCCCGTAAACCTTGTGCTTGGGCGCCGCGTTTATGCCGCGTTAAAGACAATGTTTGCCCCTTGGGCAGCGTTTGACTTATGCCGAATTTTAGCTGCGTCATAGCCTCGCGGTTATAATCAAAACTCGAAAGCGGAAAATTGGTGATTTGTGCCCGCAAGGTAGGATCAGGCAATTGGCTATCGGCAATTGCAAGGTCTTCAAATGCCAACGCCTCTTGCTCTAAAAAGCTAACGCTTGGGTCATTGGCATTTAGAGCAATGGTGACAGTTTCTGGCAAGGTTAAAGGGAGTTGAGCCAAAGCTTTATTGGATATAAATAGGGTGGACGCGCCCAAAGAGAGCGCTGCCATTGAAGGCAGTAAGATACGAAACATCGGATTTCCTCAAGGTAAGACTAAATCATTTTGGCGCGTTACAGGCACGCGTTTCCGTCTAAAAAAGCATTAGAAGACGGACGAAAAAATGAGTTTAGTCTCGTGGAGGCGGCGCGCCTAAAAAGCCCGCAATTCCAGTTTTTATACTATATTCAGGCGTGCTTATGCTTGCAGGTTGCCAAGGAACCAAACCGTGCATTGACATTATCAGGGCGTGTGAAACACCTAAATCTTGACAGGTTGTTTGACAGCTATCATCAGTGTCACAGGGCGTAATGTTTTCATTTTCATCACAACAGGTTTGCTGATTGTCCATTTGCGGGCAACCGTTCACGTTGGTTGCGTTGGAAGCGATAATCTGTTCAATATTTTGTGACATCCTCAAAACGTCAGAGAAGCTGTTAGAGGTTTGCGCATGAGTGAGTGTTGCCGTTGAAAAAAAGAACACGGTAGCCAGCAAGGTATTCAATACAATGCGCCAATTTATTGTTGAAATATGTGTTCTCATTTGGTTCATAACATGTGGTATCGCGCTTGATTTCTAAAAACGATTGGACATGGTGCCGCAGGCAAGAGGGGAAAGCCTGGCACCATACCCAACCGCATAGAGCCGACACAGCTAGTGACTGTGCGGCATAGCCTCTTTCATTTCAGCCATACACTGTTTGTGTTTGGCCATTTTGGCTTTCATGTTTGTAGAATTGTGGTCTTTCATCATACCATTTTCTTGCATCTTGCTCATATCATGGGCGCCCATTTTGGACATGTCATGGTCTTTCATAGCATGGTCTTTTTGGCCGTCTTTATGTTTGTCCGCCATTTTTGCCTGCATTTTAGTCATCATGGTTTGACATTCGGGCGAAAGCTTTGTCATGTCCATTTTCGACATATCCATCTTCGACACCATGTCGTGGTCTTTTTTCATTTGCTTCATCATATCTTGATGCTGCTGACCCATGTGATCATCGGCTTTCATTTGATGGTTTTGCGGCATTTGGTCTTTTTGCGGGTGGGCGGCGGCAGTAGGTGCGCTATATGCCGTTAATGTAAGAAAAGCTGTGCCAAGCAATGCAGCTGATAATTTGGTAACTATAGTCATAATTTTCTCCAAAATCTGTTTTATATCTTTATTACGCAAGTCATCGCCATAACCCTCATAATCGTGTATCGCTATTTATGTTGGTGGGTTTGGTTTTCCCTAGGCTCAGGACCTAGTGTTTTATAACCTCAAACGCTCACAGTGTCATAAAGGCTTGACACCTGACAGCGCTTATTGGACAAATAGGTAGATAATAGAAATCTACCAGATGGCTCAAAGTGTTACTTAAGCCATAACAGAAATTTCTGATTATTGATGAGGGGCACTCACAATAAAGGGATTAACGTCGATGAGAAGTGATTACAAATTTATATATGAAGGTTTTATAGCAGGGGCGGCTTTATGTGTGTTTCCGTCTCTCGCCAACGCACAGTCAAAAGCGGATCCGAAATCAAATTTCAAATTTGAATTAGGCGTGGGCGCGAGCTATAATAGCAATGTTTCGGTTACTGAGCTTGATAATAACTCAGGTGCAAATGATTCCCAAGCAAGTCTCTACGGCCTTATTCGATATGATAAGGATTTTGGGGAAAACACAGAGTTTTATGTTCGTTATCGGTATTCGCAAACCAACCATTCCAAGTTTTCTCGTTTTGATCGCCAGACCCATTCTCTTGCTAGCAGGATAGTGCATGACTTTGGGAGCTTTGATGCTGGTATTAATTATAGTTACTATGATGCGGCTCTTGACAATGATGGTTTTTTGTCAGCACATAGATTTTCACCTTATATAAGAAAACGGTTCAATAAAAAAGTAATGGCTCGTGCCTTTTATGCGTATAGTGATAAAAACTTTGACACATCTATTGCCCGCGATGCACATGAAAATGAAGGCGGAGTAGATATATACTATTTCATCGACAGTGTTCGGCAATATATCCAAACCCAATACAGCTATAAGGATGTGAATAGCTTCGGGCCGCAATTTGATTACGGAGCGCATAAAGTGCGGGTCAGATATTCAAAGCGCATTCCATTAAACGGCAAACGCCTACGTGTACGCGGAACATATCGGTTTGAACAGCGTAATTATGATAGTGTGACCCCATCTATACTTGCCGTGCGAGATGATACAAAACACAGGTTTATAGTTGAAGTACAGTACCCAATTACGGATAAAGTTTTTGGAGAGTTAGAATATCTACACGCGGTCAACAACTCTAATCTTCCAGCGGTCGATTATAACCGGGATTTACTAACAGCAACAATTAGTGTAAAGTTCTAGGGGCTGTTCCCTGTCCTAATTGTCCATAGCTTAAACGAGATTATTCAATAAAGGAAAATGCTATTATGGCCTTTCTAAGATCACTCATTCTTGCTTTTATTTACCTAACGGGTTCGATTGCACTTGTCTGGTCACTTTTCCCAAATGATAGTCTTGCTGATTCCGGACAGGGTCGCGATGACAACAGTGACAACGACAGTGATGATGATTTCGAGGAAGACGAACCCGAGGAAGACGAGCCTGAAGAAGACGAGCCTGAAGAAGACGAACCCGAGGAAGACGAGCCTGAAGAAGACGAGCCTGAAGAAGACGAGCCTGAAGAAGACGAGCCTGAAGAAGACGAGCCTGAAGAAGACGAGCCTGAAGAAGACGAGCCTGAAGAAGACGAGCCTGAAGAAGACGAGCCTGAAGAAGACGAGCCTGAAGAAGACG
>JALSHE010000106.1 GCA_026982415.1 Robiginitomaculum sp. | reverse complement strand
GCGGTTTCGGGGGCGTCATTATATTTAGACGACATGGCACCCATAGCATCGAATAAATTGGACATAGTCCATTCCAGTTCTTCGCCGCCGCCTGCAAACATAATGTCTTGCTTACCCCACTGAATTTGCTCAACCGCCGAACCGATACAGTGCAGGGAGGTCGTACAAGCAGAGGTGATGGAATAGTTGACACCTTTGATTTTGAAATGCGTGGCGAGGGTCGCCGAAACTGTCGAGGACATGGCCTTAGGCACGGCAAATGGCCCGATGCGTTTGGGCGCGCCTTTATCGCGAGTGGTGTCGGCGGCCTTTACAATGGTCATAGACGACGGCCCGCCGGAACCTGCAATAATGCCAGTGCGCGGATTGGATATCATATCCTCTGTCAGGCCGGATTGTTCAATTGCTTGCATCATAGCCACACCGGACCAGCCGGAGGTTTCGGTCATGAAACGATATGTGCGTTTGTGGATATGGTCTTTGGGATTGACACTTGGCCGCCCGGAGATTTGCGAGCGAAAGCCCCGCGCTACCATGTCTTCGTCCGTAGAAATGCCGGATTTACCAGCTTTCAAACTAGCCGCAACCTGCGCCACATTATCGCCGATACACGAAACAATGCCCATACCCGTAACAACAACTCTTCTCATAACATGTTTCCTTTTTTGGAACTTTCGAATGCAGGGTTAGACGTAAACGCCGACCCGTAGTTTCTGTGCCTTGTAAAACACTTCCCCGTCACCTTCCATTATGGCGTCAGCGATGCCCATAGCCAGATTTCCGCGCTTGATGACCCGTTTTATATTTACCGTATATTTTACCAATTTAATGTCATTAGTCACTTGGCCTGTAAATTTTAAATCACCAACTCCAAGAGCGCGACCTTTGCCTGGCGCACCACCCCAGCCTAGAAAAAACCCCACTAACTGCCACATCGCGTCAAGGCCAAGACAGCCCGGCATCACCGGGTCCCCTTTAAAATGACAGCCAAAAAACCAAAGATCTGGATGAACATCAAGCTCCGCTGTTATCAGGCCTTTGCCAAATTCTCCACCTGTATCATTAATTTCGGTGATGCGGTCAAACATCAACATAGGCGGCGCAGGCAATTGCGCATTGCCGTCCCCGAACAAGCTTTCTTCGCCTGAAATTATCAGGTCGTCATAATCATAGCTGGATTGAATTTTTATCATAGAAACACCATTCATGTAAATTTGAGCATAAGGGTAAGCGACAGGGCGCGGTGCTTCAAGAGAATTGTGGGATAGCGCGTGGTTTAGTTTGTTTTTTCTATCTTATTATAGCCCCTTAAAGCTTCCATCTGTTTCGGCAAGTTTCTTGAGTAGTGTGGCGGCTTGCCAAAAATAGGGGTCGTCTTTGGAAAATTCTTGAATTTTCTCAAAGACCCCCTTGGCGCCAATTGTGTCGGCAGTAAACATCGGGCCGCCTTGATAGGCCGGGAAGCCATAGCCGTGGACATAGACCATATCTATGTCGAGTGCGCGGGCGGCTATACCTTCGTCCAATATTTTCGCGCCCTCATTGATCATGGCATAGAGAATGCGTTCGCGGATTTCATCATCCGTAAATGTGCGCGGGATGATGCCGAGACGTTTGCGCTCTGCGGCGATAATTTTAGTGGTGATTGGGTCAATAATGGGTGTGCGGGAACCGTCTTCATAGCGGTAATATCCGGCACCGGATTTTTGCCCGAGCCGGCCTTGTTCGTACAGTAAATCGGCGATGTGAGAATAGCGCTCCGCCTTTGGCCGCGCTTCGTCTTCGCGCCTCCGGTTGAAATAGCCTATATCTGTGCCCGCCAAATCGGACACCGCGAACGGCCCCATGGCCATGCCGAAGTCTTTCATAGCTCTGTCAATATCTTGCGGCTCTGCCCCGTCCTCGACCATATAATCCGCCTGTTTGCGATAGGCTTTTAAGATACGGTTGCCAATAAAGCCGTCGCACACGCCCGATAGTACATTAATCTTGCCAATGGTTTTCCCCAATCCCATGACGGTGGCCAGCACTTCGTCGCTAACCGTATCCGTGCGTACCACCTCTAGGAGTTTCATAATATTGGCGGGCGAGAAAAAATGCATACCGATAACATCGCCCGGGCGATTGGTTTCTCGCGCCAGAATATTGATGTCCAGATAGGATGTATTGGTGGCCAGAATAGCGCCGGGTTTGGCAATGCGGTCTAGGTCGCGGAAAATGGTTTTTTTCACCGCCAGATTTTCTGTAGCGGCCTCGATTATCAAATCAGAGTTTGAGAGGTCTTGCATATCAAACACGGCAGAAAGCCTACCAATTTGCGCCTCCATATTCTTTGCCGTAATCCTGCCTTTGGACAGATTAGACTGCAAAGTTTTAACGATACGGTTTAGCCCCGCCTCCTGAGCCTCCCGATTAATATCGAACAGGCCGACAGAATACCCGCCCGCCAAAAAGGCCAAACTAATGCCGACCCCCATAGTGCCTGCGCCTAAAATGCTGACGGTGTTTATGGGGCGGGTCTTAGACATATCTAGGCCGGGGACTTTCGCCACTTGCCTTTGGGCGAAAAATGCGTGGATAAGCCCGGCGCGCTGGGGGCTGTTCATGCACTCCATGAAAATTTCCCGCTCGCGTTTGAGACCGTCCGTGAACGGTAGCTCCTGTGCTGCCCGCACGGCCTCCAAAGCTTTTACCGGGGACAATTGCCCACGGGCGCGGGCTTTGGTTTTTGCTTCCAGTTTTGCAAATTGTCCGGCGTCCCAATTGGGTAGCGTTGTGACTGTGCTTAGCCCTACGCCCATATCTCCGGCAGCTAGTTTATTTTGTAAAAAACCCGTAGCATTTTCTAGCAGTTTATCTGCGAACACGGCATCGACCACGCCCGCCGCCAGCGCCTTATCTGCACTGAGCGGCTTGCCGGACGTTATCATTTCGCCCGCCTTCACCGCACCGATAAGGCGCGGTAGCCTTTGGGTGCCGCCTGCGCCCGGTATCAAGCCGAGATGTACTTCGGGCAAACCGCATTTTGCGGCTGGCCCTGCGACACGGAACTGACAGCCGAGCGCCACCTCAAGCCCTCCGCCGAGCGCCGCACCATTAATAGCGGCGACTATGGGCACACGGCAATTTTCGAGAACGGCGATAACATCGGGCAGGAACGGCTGTTGCGGCGGTTTGCCAAATTCTTTGATGTCCGCGCCGCCAATGAATATTCTGCCTGCACCCGTAAGCACAGCGCCATCAATGTTATTATCGGCACCTATCTGCTCAAACGCCTTAACCAACCCTGCACGGACATGAGCCGATAGGGCGTTCACGGGTGGATTATCGATTGTTATCACCGCGATATTGCCCTGAGCTTTTATTGTCACTGTCATATTTTTGCCTATGAATTTTCTCGCACTATAGTCCGCACGCAAGCCGCAAGAAACATTTTTTCAATGCATATTGATTTATTTTGCCGTTCTGCTATCGTAGGGAGGCAGAATTCTTGATGCGCATGTGCCCACATCACCTGTGCTGATAGGAGGGTAGAGCGCCGCAAAGCGCCCTACCCAATTTTTAGTTCGATTTTTTAGCATCAAGGCCGTGGCATAGTTTTTAAACCCAGCAATACCGCCGCAATCAAAATACCGATACCGCCCAGGCGGTCTATCCACCGTGATGCATTAGAAGCCGTAAACTTACGCAAGCGCGAAGCGGTAAAACCGTAGACGCTGAGAAATGCCCCATCGATAAAAATATAGGCGGCACTCAGGGCTAGGAATTGTGGCCAAAACGCTACATTCTCCGAAATAAATTGCGGGAAAAGTGCTGCAAAAAACACGACAGCTTTCGGGTTGGTTGCCGAAGTGATGAAACCTTGTAAATATAGCGCTTTAAGACTGGTGCGCGGCGCATTTGCCTCTGCCTGTCTTGGCTTAAAAGATTTGCGTAGCATCTGTATACCGAGCCAAACAAGATAGAGCACACCCGCAATTTTGATAATAATGAACGCTTTCGGTGCCGCCATAATTAGCGCAGAGACACCTAAGCCCGCCGCCAACATTTGTAACATATTTGCACTGAGATCCCCCGCCGCCGTCGCTAGTGAGCGCCGAAACCCATTGGCCGCAGAATTGCTCAGCATCAAAAGATGGCTCGGCCCGGGCGTGCTCATCAGCGCGAGGACAGTAAGAATATAGGCAATGAAGATTTCTGTTTGCATGAAAAAACCATAGGGCAGATTTGCCTATGGTACAAACAAAAACGCCCCCAGTGAAAACCGGAGGCGTTATAGTTTTTAGCTTAAATGGCGCTTAGTAAGTGATGCGCAATTTGGCGTAATATGAACCACCGTTAAAGCCCATTGGCGAGCTTTCAGGGTAAAGCTGGCCAATATTCAACTGTCCAGGATTTTCGTCCGGATAATTGTCAAATGCATTGGCAACACCGAAGATAACTTCAACATTTTCCATGACCTGAGCACCAACTTCGGCATCGATGGTAAATTCACCACCGATTTGTGTGCCGCCATTGCCCGAATCTGTCCACGGACCAAAGTAGTTGACCCGAGCCAAACCACGCCAGATACCCTGTTCGTGGTTGAACGCAATGTTGCCTTTCCAGTTTGGCAATTGCTCTTCAAGAGCCTGCAGGCGTTGGTTACCCAAATTACCACGGCGTGTTACCGTAGTGTTGTTGTAATTCGCCGCAATAGACAGGGACGAGGTACCGGCACCAATATCAAATGGCATCCGACCAACAATATCGAAACCAGTAGTTTTGGTATCAAAATCATTAGCAAAGAATGCCGCTGTGATTAGGTCTTCAAACCCAGCAAAATCTGCCGCGTTCACAGTGAAACCGTTGGCGGTCGTACCAGTGACAGCATTGAGAACTTGGCTGGTCGTTGTGCCAGGATCGACCGCAAAAACACCTGCATCAATACCGTGTTGTACCAAAAGTCCGCGGAAATCTTGCTGATCCGTAATTGCAATCCGGTCGTCCACTTGAATGTTGTAGTAATCAACCGTCCAAGACATCGCACCAGTATCAAAGGCAACACCCAAAGACAGATTATTAGCAGTTTCAGGCCCTAATGAGAAACGGTTACCCAAAGCATTGTTAATAAATGCGCCAGGAACACTACTTAGCGGAATAGTACCTTGATCGGCCAGTTCGCCTTGTGCATCAAATGCGGTTGTTACATTCACCACATTGGCTTGACCAGCGGTTGGCGCATGGAAGCCTGTCGAATAAGTACCACGTACACGCACACTGTCTGTCAGTTTATACAAAGCACCGATTTTCCAGTTGGTTGTTTGGCCAAAGGAGTCGAAATCTTCCCAACGAAGCGCTGCTTGTAAAGTGAAAGCATCTGTGATGTCCGCTTCCAGTTCCCCGTAAATAGCAATATTGCCTTGGGAGTTGGATGTGCTTCTGTTGAAACCACCAAATCCGTTTGAGCTAGACGAGAAGCCTTGGCCGGTTGGGTAGTCAACTGATGGTGTTGCAAATGGCCCCAAAGCAAATGATGCAGGATCACCAGCGGTGATGTCAAATTGCTCATCACGCCACTCAAAACCAGCAGCAATATTCAAATCAGATGCCCAACCACTAACAGGTACGCCGTAAGTTAGATCCAAATTGAAAGCTGTTTCAATTTGCTCATAGGCACCGGGTGTAAATGATGTTGGTGTGGCCAAGCCCAAAGACGCATTAATTGTGTTGCGAATAAAGAACTCAGTCTTGTTGGAACCGTATGAACCACTGATATCGTAGCCCAAGCCGTTACCGATTTCCAGTTCACCACGAATACCGCCCGTGAAAGCAACGTCTCTGTTGTCGCCACCAAAGCGTGGCACAAAACCGCCGGGGAACAAGTCTGCAAAACTGGCGCAATTCGGGTCAGCTTGCAAAGCAGCGAAGCCAACAGGATCATATGTATCCAGATTACCGTCACCGTCTGTATCTGTAATCGTTACGACAGGACAAGGTATGCCGTCATTATCGGTTAAGTCCAAGGTCCGCAATGTGGCTAGACCGCCAACAACAGGGCCGCGGAATACGCCGCCGCGATTGGTTGGGTTACGGAAGAAGAAACCGCCTTCGACATTACGCGTAGCATAGTTACCGAATGCATAAGCTTCGACGCTCTCAGTAAGCTCGATACCCGTATTAACAAACAATTTAATATCGTCCTTCACATCAGGCGCACCCCAATATTGCACGAAATCTGTGGTCACAGTGTTGACGCTGATGTCGTTAACTGGGAAACCATTGGCAATCAAATTAGCAGCATCAGCACGTTGAACTGCACGGAATGTACCGTCGCTTGCACCGTATTCAGCAGAGATATTCACAAAACCATTATCGCCGAGCGGCAGGCCGATATTGCCGGAAATCCGGTAATTGTCGCCGTCGCCCGCATAGGTGGAGCCGTATTTAACTTCAACAGTTGCGCCTTCGGAAGCATCTTTAAGAATAAAGTTCATCACACCAGCAATAGCATCAGAACCATATTGTGAAGATGCACCGTCGCGGAGAATTTCAACCTGCTTTAGGCCAATAGCTGGCATAACGCCAATATCTACACCTTGAGCACCATCAGAAATGCCGCCGCCAAGGAATGAAATAACGGAACCACGGTGACGACGCTTACCGTTCAAAAGAACCAAAGTGTTGTCAGGGGACAAGCCGCGCAAGTTAGCCGGGCGGATAATCGTCGCCGCATCAGAGATAGGTTGCGCATTGACATTAAAGGAAGGAACTGCTGTCCGCAATAAATCGCCAATATCGGAAGAGGCGTTGTTTACAAACTCGTCGCCAGAGATCACATCGACAGGCGCCGGCGTATCTGCTGCGGAACGCGCTTTGCGGCGTGTACCTGTTGAAATAACTTCGTCAGCAACATTTGCGCCTTCTTGCGCGAACGAAGCTATACTGACATTACCGACCAGCATCAGTGCTGAAACGCTAAGCGCCAATTGTGTTTTTAGATTAAGTGTTCTCATCTGGATATTCCCCATATTTGAGTTATATTATGAATAGTAATTAGATATAAAATCTAACCTCAGCTTTTGACCGAATATACCTGTAATCACAACCGCTAATCGGACTGTTGATAATTTTGTTGCCAAGCGTGACTAATATGCCACAATGTAAATATGGAAACCCGCGCAAATAATTTACGAATTGTTAACGCTTGCCGCAATGATTTGCCTAAGTTGCGCGATTTAATGCGCAAATCTATAGAAAGCTTGCAAGCGCCGTTTTTGACTAAAACCCAAATCCGCGCCAGTTACGAAGTTATGGGGCTAGATACGCAGCTTATAGAAGACGGCACATATTTCACAGTATTTGCAGATAAACACCTTGCCGGATGCGGCGGCTGGTCTAAACGTGCAACACTTTACGGCGGCGACCATTCAAAGGGACGCAGCGCGCGCCTGCTGGATCCAGACACAGAAGCTGCCCGTATCCGCGCTATGTACACCCATCCGGACTATACGCGGCGCGGGGTTGGACGTTTGATTTTGGAGAATTGTGAGCAAGCGGCTCGGAACGCCGGGTTTGCACGCGCTGAAATGATGGCCACCTTGGCAGGCGTGCCGTTATATGAAGCCTGTGGTTATGCTAAAATAGAAGAGGTTTTCGACCAAACCTCCGACGGCACCAAAATACCACTAATCAGGATGGGTAAGCCGCTTTAGTTACACCTATCAACTTATCGCCGTTCGCGCTTGACCTCTACGGTGGCGTGCTCGACACCGAACCTGTCGTGTAGGCGGGTTTTAATGGCGCGGGCAGTGTCTTCAATATTGGCTTCGCCGCTTATAATGGCCTCCAAAGTTACCATGGGGCGCTCTTGAGATATGGACCAAGCATGGATATGATCCACATGCACGATTTGGGAAAATTGCTCGTGCATGTCGGCGCTAATGGTTCGGCGATCAAGACCTTTAGGCGCGCCCTCCATCAAAATATGCCCGGCCTCTCGAACCACATACCAAGCGGACCGCAGAATGATAACGGCCACCAATACCGACATTATAAGATCAGCTGGCATCCAACCCGTCAGCAATATGACAATCGCCGCCCCAATGGCCGCCACAGAGCCGAGCAAATCCCCCATCACATGCAGGGCGGCGGCGCGGATATTCAGGTTTTCTTTGTCGCCGCTAATAATTATGAAAAATACGATAATGTTAACAATCAAGCCGAGTGTAGCCACGACTAACATCGGCGCACCCATGACCTCTACGGGTTGGCCGGCACGCTTTATGGCTTCCCAAACAATCAACGCAGCGATAGCAAATAAGGACAAGCCGTTGACGAAGGCCACTACGACGGAAAATCTATCAAAACCAAAGGTGTGCTTCCAGTCGGCAGGACGTCTTGCCATACGAAAAGCCGTCCATGCGAGGGACAACGCCGCAAAATCGGTCAGCATATGCCCGGCATCCGCCAGCAGAGCCAGAGAGCCGGACAGTATCCCGCCGATAAACTCGACCACCATAAATGACCCAATGAGAACAGCCGCAAATGCCATGCGGCGTTCGTTCTTAGCATTCACGCCTTGAGAATGAAAATGATTATGCCCATGACCATGAGCTTCCACAGAAGATGTGCCGCGTGCATGACTATGCTCGTGATTATGCCCATGATCATGTTGGTGCCTGATTCCCATTGCTCGATTATGCACATATAAGCCAAAAGAACAGCACAAATTTTGTGGCGGCAGATTTAATGAAATTTCAGCGCGCCGCCATTTATGCAATAATGTCCGGCATCAATCTGTCTTCAATCAGTGCAATTTTATCTTTCAAGATTAGTTTTATTTTCTTCATGCGCCCGATTTTCAGCATATCAACAGTGCCTATTTCGCGCTGAGCAACAATCTCGTCGTCAATCCGGCGGTGATCCGCTTTCAACTGCTTGAGCAGACTACGTAATGCGGCCTTATCTCCAGAATTGTCCCCAGAACCACCTATATCTTCAGAATCATCATCGCTCATAGCCTAACCCTAACGCTTCGGTAACTCGAAATAAAGCAAACAAAGGAAAAAATGTAAAACTGGTAGGACTGCCGGTTTTTTTGTGCTACAAAGGCTTACTTAAACACTAAATAGGAGGTGCGAATGGCTTTAGCAGCGCATTTGAAGGAACTTAACAACAAACACGCCAGACTTGACGATAAAATCGAAAATGAACTTAAACACCCCGCGCCCGACGCCATGCTACTTACCGAACTAAAAAAACAAAAATACCATCTCAAACAAATGATATCCGAATTACAGTCCGGATAACCAGACCAAATTCACCACATTGTGATATTAAAGAGCCGGAGACCCAATATGGTTACCCCCCCAAATGGCCGATAGAAGAGTTGTTATTGTCACTGGCGGTGCCCAAGGCATTGGCTATGCGTGTGTGCGCAGGTTTTTTAATGACGGAGATAATGTCGTTATTGCCGATAAGGACAAGGAAGCGGGCAAGCAAGCCGCCGACAAATTGGACGCTAGCGGCGAACATGTGCTTTTTGTGCCGACCGATGTCTCGGACAAACTTTCCGTCCATAATTTGATTGCCGAAACCTTAAGTAAATTCGGCGTTATTGACGTGCTTGTCAACAATGCAGGCATAATCGTCAAAGGCGGCATTCTCGACCTTAACCTTAAGGATTTTGATAAAGTCCTATCGGTTAATTTGCGTGGCGCTTTCATGGTTGCTCAGGCCGTGTCCAAGCATATGGTTTCGGTTCTAGACGATAGTGATGACCGCTCCGGAGCTTCCCGGCGACCGTTTTCCATCATTAATATGTCCTCGGTCAATGCCGTGGTCGCAATCTCTGACATTCTGGCCTATGAGGTTTCCAAAGGCGGCATCAACCAGTTGACCAAAGGTATGGCATTACAGCTTGCCCCTTACGGTATTAGGGTCAATGGTGTCGGCCCCGGCAGTATAAAAACCGACATGCTGGCCGGTGTAGCCGAGAACCAAGATGCCCTAGACATGATTCATTCCCGCACGCCCCTGGGCCGCATAGCCCACCCGGACGAAGTCGCCAGCGTAGTTGCCTTCTTGGCCAGCACGGATGCCAGCTATATCACTGGCGAATGCATCTATGTAGACGGCGGTCGGCTGGCGTTGAACTATGTTATGGCGAAGTAAAGAGGGTTTTTCGCAAGGTTTTTGTGCGGTTCCGCTCTAGCTTGGCAAATCACCTTTGGGAGTGAATGCAATTGCGCCGTCACTGGTTAAGGGTGCGGCGCTGGGGGCACCTTCACCTCGCTCTGGTTCTTTATTTGGATTTGGGTTTAAAACCGCACCGAAACTGAGGATTGTAGAGCCGACGGCTTTGGTTTTTCTATCCGGTTGGAGGAAATCCAGTGTGCCGTCTGGGCGTTTCGCGATAAGGATGTCAATGTCTTCGCCGCGCTCTTCTAAGAAATCCTCTATGGTGTATTCTTCGGTGAGGGTGGTGGAGCGGAAACGCCAACCAGACCACCAATCGCGGGTCAGTATATCAAATGTACGACCATGGGTGGCTAGCGTTCGCCCGCGCGCCGTGTACATAATCGCGCCCGCATCGGTTTCGTCCGCCTCTTGCCCGGATATCTGGAACACACGGTGGCGGCCAAGTTCGGGGGCAAATTCCACACAGACCAGCGAGTTATAAGCGTCATTGGGTGTGGCAGCAATTAAAGTTCCAAAGGCAGAATGGTCAAGGCGGTGGTCGGCATTCTCTGACAAAACTTCGCCGTAAAATACCGCAAACCCTTCCAGCCGCGCACCACGCAAGCGCCGCCAATTAGTATCGGCAACAAGCACCGGAATGTCCATATCCTTGAGGGCTTTGGCCAGACCAAGCGACCACGGATTGGCACCAACGATCATCACGCCTTCAGTTTTGTCCTTGTCCACAAGCCCCAACCATTTTGATAAAGGTGTGATGGTAAAGCCGGAGCTGAGCACGGTCGCAAACACCAAAGCGAAAGCCAGGGGCACAAAGATAGCTCCGTCCGCTCGCCCTATCAATTGTAGCTCGGTGGCAAATAAGCCCGCAACCGCAACTGCAACAACCCCGCGCGGCGCAATCCATGCCACCAGTAAAGTCTCTCGCCAGTTCAGCCCCGACCAGAAAGTTGAGACAAATACCGCCACCGGTCGAACAATGAACATCATGGCCAGTACAAAGCCAAGTACCTTTAGATCAAAGCCTTTCAGCACTTCCAAAGTCAATGTAGCGGTTAGAACAATGAACACGCCAGACACCAATATAACGGCGATATTTTCTTTGAAACGCCGCATTTCCTGCATGGCAGCAAACTTGGTGTTGGCCATAGCAACGCCCAGTGCCGTTACTGCGACCAGCCCGGTTTCCTCGGCCAATTCGTTGGCCATAACATAAATGAACAATACCCAGACCAACACTACCGGAGCCTTGAGATATTCAGGAACGTGGCCGCGCCGGAAAGCCCACGCCAATGCCCAGCCCGAAACAATCCCGAAAACCGCCCCGATGATAGCCGCAAATACCAGCATGGTAATGGCGAATTGTGTGCTTTCACCCATGGCAGTATAGCGGATAAATTCATACCCCGCCACCGCGAACAACGCCCCCAAGGGGTCATTGATAATCCCCTCCCATTTCAGCACTGCCGCCGGACGGCCCGGCAAATGGGCTTGGCGTAATAAAGGCAGGATAACCGTGGGGCCGGTCACCACAAACAATCCGCCAATCATGGCCGAAAGATCCCAAGGTAGACCTAGGATATAATGGGATGCTGCAGTCCCCAAAACCCAAGCTATGGGTGCCGCCACCAATACCATGCGGCTGACGGCGCGCGACGCATCGCGCAAATCTTTGAACCGCAGATTAAGCCCACCCTCAAACAGTATAATCGCCACAGCAATCCCGATCATAGGCCTATACATCGCCCCAAAGTCTTCTTCCGGGTTAAGGCGTACCGCATCAATAATCCCGTGTAACAAATCCGTGTTTTGCACAAATCCCAAGGAGAACAACCATGTCATGAACGGACCAAATATTAATCCGGCAATGGCCATCAGGACAATGGCCGGGCGCTGCAAACGCCAAGCTAGCCACTGGGCGCCAATGCCCAGCACGCCTATCAGGGCAATTTTAAATGGGAGCAAGGCGGTTAAAGTGTGTAAATTTTCCATGATAACTTCTCATTTTCCATTATAACGTCTAGGGGCTGTGTAGGCATTAGGTGCTCTAAGAATTTATTCTAAGAATATCAAACCCGATATCGCTGGTGCCATAATTGCCGTGGTCATAGCGCTCGACCCTGTCGGTAAACCAGTGCAGGATATGCTGGTACAAACCTTCCAGCACGGCTTTTAAATCTTTGTCGTTGAGCGGTAAATCCAGTTCATAAGTTTTGTTGTGTTCAACCTGTACATCAATACGGTCGCCCTCTTTGCGGCACTGCAAGACTATGCGCAGGAAATCACCCGTCTCACTGACGCGAACACCAAGACCAAAACTAATGGGTTCCAAGGGTAAAAACCCTTTGCCTGAAACGGAAAATGCGCCCGAGCCATAATTTTGTTCCTTAAACGACCCTTGAGGCGGCACCAAAAATACGCATTTTTTCTCCCCATCAAGATAAGCGCACAAGCCAGCTTGTACCTGTTCAGCTACAGAGCGGATTTGCGCATAATTGTCAAAGCTACGCTCACCATAAGTATTGGCCGCTTGTGATATAGTCAAAAACCGGGACTTCTCTCGTTTTTGTTTCGTTTTTTTGCGTTTAGCCATTGGCAATCCATTAAAACCAAATGTCTTTATAACGCACCGCGTCCTTACACCAAGCTTAAAAGCCAATTTCCTGGACATTGAGTATGGGCAAAAACTGCCAAAACCGTGCTTTCCGCCATAACCGTGCCACAATTAGGCTTTTAAAGGCGTTATTGTGAACTTGATGCGGCTCTGGCAGGTCGTTACAGTGACAAAACGAATCTTAACCTCTTTGGTTGCCTTACTGCTTGGTAACCCTTGGAATACTTTGGAGACCTCATGGCGAATATTGCTTTGGTAGACGACGACGAAAATATTTTAACATCAGTGTCGATGTTTTTGGAAGACGCTGGGCATGCGGTGAAATGCTATCACGACGGCGCATCTGCTTTGGAAGCCCTGAGCAAAAATCCGGTCGATATAGCCGTGTTCGATATAAAAATGCCGCGCATGGACGGCATGGAGCTTTTGCGTCGTTTGCGCCAGACCTCCAATATGCCAGTAATATTTCTAACCTCCAAGGACGACGAATTTGACGAGGCGCTCGGACTGAATATGGGCGCGGATGACTATATAACAAAACCGTTTTCCCAAAGACTGCTCGGCGAGCGCATCAAAGCGGTGTTGCGCAGGGCCAAGCTTGGTAGTGTCGAAACTCCTATGCCTGAAGTTGGTGATGATGCGGTCATCAAACGCGGGCAATTATTACTCGACCCAAACCGCCATGCCTGTTCATGGAAAGGGGAGCCAGTTAGATTAACCGTCACAGAATTCTTAATCTTGCACGCTCTGGCCAAACGGCCAGGTTACGTCAAAAGTCGTGATAATTTAATGGATATAGCTTATGACGACCAAGTTTATGTAGACGACCGCACCATTGACAGCCACATTAAACGCCTGCGCAAAAAATTCCGCAAATCCGACAAAGAATTTGACGGCATAGAAACTCTATACGGAATTGGTTATAAATATAAGGAAGCGTAAATATCCGTCTGCTATAGAGTTTACTATAGAACAGGGGATAAAGGAACGCTGATATGGCTTCTGCCAAGAAATCACGGTTGAAATTTCTAGCCACGCGCAAACGCGCACGCGGGGTGCGCCGCTTTATTATGTTCTCGACCCTGACCAGGATGATTTTTTTAGCCAACCTTCTTGGTCTGATTATTCTGATCGCAGGCGCTCTGACAATGAATCAATTTTCGCGCGGTCTGATTGATGCCAAGATCGACAATCTACATTCCCAATCTCGTCTCATAGCAAATTTGCTAGGCGATGAAGCCACCGGTTTGGGAGCGATGGCCGCGTTAGACGAGGTTGAAGCGCGGCGCATTGTAGCGCGGATAGAAATGCCCGACAAAGCCCGTATCCGGCTATATGATAGAAATGGCGCCTTGGTTGCAGACAGTGATTTGCTCGACGATAGTGTCGAAATTGGACAACTTGACCCCATCACAAGCAATTCTGAACCTCTTGAACCCAAAGAAGTCTGGTGGGTGCGCCTACAATCATGGAGTGATGAATGGATCAACGATTGGCGGGTTTTTCGAAAAAACCGTGAAGAAAAGCAGCGACATTTGGAGCGCGACATTAAATCGGCGCTACTCGGCACCACAGTTTCAGGTGAACAATATGAAGATAAAAAACTAATCGTTGCGGTGGTTATGCCTGTTAAACGGGTGGAAGACATTCAAGGCGCTCTGGTATTCGAGACCCATGACGTGGATACGATCTTGGCCTCTCAACGCCAAGGCCTAACCCCGATTATCTTAATTGCCATTATTGCCTCTATCTTGTCTGCCTTGTCTCTAACCCTGTTTATCGCATTGCCGATCAGGCGCCTCGCCAGAGCTGCTGAACAAGTCGTGCGGTCTTCCGATAAACGCGATGTCATTCCGGATTTGTCTGACCGACGCGACGAAATAGGTGATCTGTCTATCGTCCTGCGCGAAATGACCGAAGGACTATATACACGCATTGATGACATCGCAAAATTTGCCGCCGATGTTGCCCACGAGATTAAAAACCCGCTAACATCCTTGCGTTCTGCCAGCGAAACCTTGCGCGGCTCCAAAACCGACGAGCGCCGCAACAAACTGATCGACATTATTGAGAACGATGTATCGCGTATGGATAGGTTGATTACAGATATTTCCAAAGCCTCACGCATGGATGCGGCACTGGCCAAAGAAAAAGCAGAGCCATTGGATTTGCATAAATTCCTGTCGGACATCACAGATTTTTACACCCAGACCCGCCGGGAAGTTGTTGTAGATGTCGTGCAAACGACCGAGAAAGATCAAGACAACCCGGTGATCATACAAGCCCTCGAAAACTCTCTGGGTCAGGTTCTGCGAAATCTAGTCGACAATGCTTTAACTTTCTCGCCTGATGATAGAACCGCCAGTGTGCGGCTCGCATTCGAGCGTAGCGCAAATGAGAACAGCGACAAGGCGATTATCACCATAGACGACGACGGCCCTGGTATCCCCAATGATGACCTAGAAATGATTTTCAAACGGTTCTACACCCAGCGCCCGAAAGGGACTGCCTTTGGTGACCATTCCGGTCTTGGCCTTGCTATTTGCCGCCAGATTATGACGGCTCACGGCGGCACTATTGTCGCATCTAACCGCAAAGACGAGGCCGGAGAAATAATAGGCGCGCGTTTTACATTGACCTTGCCCTTGCAAATCTCAACACAAGATAAACGGAAGCGTAAATAGAGTAAAGATATGCACAAATAACGCTTTTCATAGCCGCCAGAATTTGTTTAAGTGTTTTATTGTAAATGTGAGGCACTGCTTTGATTGGACTTGTAATTGTAACCCACGGACGCTTGGCGGACGAACTTAAGCTAGCTACAGAGCATGTGGTCGGCCCGCTCGATCAATTTGTCACGGTTTGTATTGGCGCTGATGACGATCTCGAACTGGCCAGTCATGCCGTACATGCGGCGGTTAAATCCGCTGACACTGGCAAGGGCGTTATGTTGCTGACAGATATGTTCGGCGGCACACCGTCCAATTTGTCCATTTCTTTACTTGGGCGCGAAAATGTCGAGGTTGTGGCAGGCGTTAATTTACCGATGCTGATTAAACTCTCCGAAGCTAGGCGCGAACTTTCTCTCTCTGAGGCCGCCCAGACAGCGAAGCAAGCGGGGCGCCATTATATTGCTATAGCCTCCGAAGTCATTGCCGGCGAAATGGATGCGTAATAGTCTGTCCACAAATAGCTCTCTTAAAAAAAACGACGCCCATGAGGCGCTGTACCTGAAAAGCACCCGTGTCACATTGCGCAACAAGCGCGGCCTCCACGCACGTGCATCGGCTAAATTTGCCACAATGGCGCAGAGTTTTTCTGCTAAAATTGAGGTTACATCTTGCAATGATGTCTGCCAAGAAACCGTTGTTGGCGACAGTATTATGGAGCTACTCTTGCTTGGGTCGGCGTGCGGGGAAGATATATCAATCACCGCCCACGGCCCCGACGCTGATGCAGCAATTAAAGCTCTCGCCGCATTGGTAGAAGACAAATTTGGCGAGACAGAATAATGCGCGCATTGATATTTTCGGCGCTCGGCTTATCCGCTTTATTATCGGGCTGTGCCAGCAAACCGTTCATGCCCAAATCCGACTATCCGCCCGACCCATGGGTCAAAGGCTATGCCAATCCGGATGATTGTATCGGCGGCGAAAAATTGGCAGCCATTAATTTTGAACTCCCCAATTATCCACGCCGCGCATTTCGCACAGGCCGCCAAGGCTGGGTCATTTTACGCCTAGATGTCGATGCCAGCGGCGCAACACAAAATGTCCGCGTTGAGCGCTCCCTACCCGCAGGCATGTTCGGCGGCAATACAAAAGCGGCTGCCAAAAAATGGCAGTTCCACCCGCCAGCGGAACCCCTAAAGCATTGCCGGGTCCTCATCAGATACCAATTGGGCGGCGTCAGTTTAGGCGGTTAACACTGCGGCAAAGTTTCTTATTAGGATGTGCCTAGCCCACCACATTCTCTTACGCTATTGCTGGCGTACCGTAATTTCCCGCGCTTTGATAACGGCTTTGAAAAAACTGATTTTATAGGTCATCCGCACAGGGACATACAGACCTGCCTCGTCAAATGGCGCCAGATAAATGATGATAGGTGCTGCAGCCTCCTCCGCGCTCGGCAGGTCTTCGGGATCAAAGCCAGAGACAGGGACATAATAAACCTTACATTTGACCGTATCGCCTTTATAGCCTTTTTGCTTGATGCGTCTGCTACCATCCCTTTCCATGCGCAACAAATAATGTTGCTTGGAATCAAATACAGGCACAGTGCCCGTGCACGGTTCGTCGGTAAACCTGTAACCGCGCATCATCATATTTAATAAGGCGCTTAGGGTATCATCGCTTTCAAACCTTTGTTTGAGAGTTGCAGGTGGTTTACCTTGGGACCCTAAGGGCGGTACAATTGAAATATCTACAGCCGTCTCGCCGTAGCTCATTTCTACGCGGCGGTTTTTCTTATCCATGTTTTGCTGAATGTGTTGCACAGGCCGCAAACCACTTTCGTTAATTTGACCTGTGGTGGTTGACCAAATTTGAAATTTCTTGAGAAATGCCCCGAGGCCTGATGTGAACAAGTCTGCGCGTAAGGCATACGAATCTTGCGTAAACTGACCTGAAATATTGGCCTTCATAACCCGCAAGCCAAAAACATAACCTTTAAGTTTGACATCCAAAGCCACAGTCTTTGTCGTCGTACTTGGTGTAACCGATTCGCCCTGTTGGGCGTAAGAACTTATTGGCAAGGCTATAGGCAAGCTAATAAGCCCCGCCGTTACAGTAGTGGCCAACATTTTTTTAAAAGTCGTTTTCTTCATTTTGGTCTCCTTGAACTTCAATATTGACCAATATATAAACCAAATAGCCTGAGAGAAACCTGAACATTTCAGCCAATTGCATGAAATCTTGGTAAGAATGCGCAGGCAATCAACGCGGTACAATATTATCCACAAGCCGCAGCACTAAAAATCTATTAAGTGACTGGTAATAATGTAAACAAAAGGTTAACATCCTGTCATAGGGGAAATTACTAGAGCCTTTCCGTGTGGTTAAATAACAAATTTTATTAAATGCGTTTTTAGCACTGGGGTTTTAGCGGGATTTTTAACTTTGGGATTTTTAGCTTTGGGATAAGCAAAATTACAAAAAATAATGAGCGGGGATATTATTATGGCGAGTACGGGTGGAAACATGAAACAAGCAGAGAATAGCACGGCAATTTTAGTTGAAGCACAAGCTGATAGTTCGCAGACTATGGTGAAGTTGTGCAAGAACGGCAATGAATGGTTATCCCCAACCGGGTGGAGCCAATCCGAGAAAAGCACATTGCTGGATAGTGAAATCGAGGGAAATGTAACGCGGTTCACCATACCTGATATATTTGCAGCATCTATCAATGCGGGCGACAAGGTTTCTTTGAAAATTCCTAGCCTGAGTTTTGAACAGAGTATTGTTTGGGCTACATCCGGCGCGCCTTCCGCCACAAACAGTTTAGCAGACGTAGCCAACACAACAGCCAAACGAGGATTGTTTGGTCGCTTTGGCGGTAACCGCAAGGTTGAAGCGCCGCAACAAAGTGAAGTTGAACGCTTGGCCGAAGAAGCCCGTGCGGTTGCCGATGCTTCATCTGCGGAGATGATGCGCGCACAAGAGGCAAAACAAGCGGCAGAGGAGCGCGCCTTGGAGGCGGCACGGCTGGCAGAAGCCGCACATAAAATGGAGCAGGCACGCATTCAGGATGCTGAGCGGGCAAAACGGGCTTTGGCAAAAGCCGAAGCGGCAAAATTGGCCGAAGAAAAACGTATAGAAGCAGAGCGCCTCGCCGAAGAAGCCAGATTGGCCGAAGAAGCTCGCCTCGCCGAATTAGCCCGCATCGCAGAAGAGAAGCGTATTGAAGCCAAACGTAAAGCTGAAGAAGCCCGCCTCGCCGAAGAGGCTCGCCGCGCCGAACTTGCGCGACGCGAAGAACAGGCCCGCAAGGCAGACGAAGAACGCCGGGCTGACATCAAGCGGATCAACGCAGAACTTTTAGACACAAAAGAGGCTATTCGTAGCTTTGAAGACCAAGCCCAAGAATTAAGTGTTCGTGCCAAGAAAGCTAAAGAATTTGTGAAATCCCAAGGGGAGATTAAAGGCCAAGCCAAACGCACCTTTGAAATGGCCGAACGCAAAGTGTCAGAAAGTGAAAAAGGTTTATCCAAGCGAATACAAATCGAGCAGACAACCAAGGACGAGTTGCAGAAAATCGAAAAAGCCCTGGCCGAACAGCAAAAACTGGCGGCTAAAACGGCAAGCGCAGCGCAAAAAGCCAAATCTGCTTTGGCAGACGCCGAAATAGCAGCGAAGGCAGCGGCGGCTAAAGCCGTGGAATTACGCGCCATATCGCAATCTGCACAGGATGAGGCACAAAATGTGCGGCGCAATCTGGGAATTTCTCAGCAACAAATGCAAGATTTGGAAGCGCAAAAAACCCAAGCGGAAACAGCCGGAGCATCTGCACGCGCCACGCTGGAGCAAGTACGTGATACGCTCGGTGCAGCGAAAGGTAATTTGAAAGATGCAAGCAGTATTCACGCCGAAGCAGGTAATGCGCTACGTCAAACCGACGGTCTGATTGCCGACAACCAATCCAATCTTGAAACGGCCCGTGATGTGGCCAAGCAAATGCGCGCTCGGATCAAGCATTTGAAAGCTCAAAAAATCACGCCGGACAATGTTGACAAAATAGTCGATATTTTAAAAATGGATACAAAAATTTCAAGTGTGCCATTTAAGAAAGCGGCAGCGCTGGCCAGTGGTCTGGGTGGAGCCGCTCTGGTGATGGAAGTAAATACGGAAGATCATTCAGACAGCGTCATGTCAAAGCTCAAAGGGTTGTTTAGTCGTAAAGAAGAAGTCGACATAGCTATTAATGAAGCTATAAGTGATAAGGCCGCCCGTACCGAGGATGTGAGCGCTGACGATAATGCCCCAGCAGCTTCCGAAAAAAAAATTGAACAAGTTATTGAACCTGGAACCATTGCAAAGCCAGTGGCCAAGGTTGATAATTCGCAAAAACCTGCCGTGAAATTAGTCAGTGAAACTGAAGAAAGCGACCTGGAAAAATTCGAAGATGATGCAGATGCTGATGACGAAAGCGGCTTAAGCCGCAAAGCGGTCGTGGGATTGTCTGCCGTGTTGTTGTTATCCGTAGCCAGCATTGGTGTCATCGCCTCTAACGCGTCGCGGTCAGGGACGACAACAACTGCAAGCACGGAAAAAACACGTATCAACACGCAAGCCGTTTTGCCTGCGACCATTACGGCGCAGACTGTAACCCCTATCGTATTACCTTCTGAATTGCCCACAGAGCCTACAATGGCTGCAAAGGTTACACTCGATGCTAAGGGTGAAAACTTTGTCGCAGCAACAGAAGTGCTTGCTATAAAAGAGCTTCCCACAAAACAAATCACACCGGTTCTCGTCGCCAATATTACCAATATTCCGGCGCGAAAATGGGGCGAAAGCACAGTTAAATTTGAAAAAACAGTCGAGAAAAAACCGGTGCAAGTTGCATCGACCCGCTTACCAAAAAAACGCCGTCCCGTTAAAGTAACCATTCCTGCCGCCGTACTGAACGTAGAGCCGCGCGCCATTCCAACCGCAAACATTGAACCTGTCGCGATACCATTTTCCCAAGTCACCAAAGATGTCCAGACAAAATTGGCGACACTCGGGTTTTATGCGGGCGAAGCTAGCGGAAAAATGGACGGCCCCACTATTGCCGCTATGAACCAGTATCAACAATTATTTGGCTTGGAAACAAACAATAAAGTCACGGCATCTCTTTTGGAAGAATTGAACAATACAAGAATTGCCGTAGAGCCTTTGGTGCCGGAGCCGGAAATTGTTAATGAACAACCAACACTGGAAGCCAGCCTGACGCCTGCTGAAGTAACTATTGCAACACTTGTCGAGTCCGAACCGGAACTGGCACCTGAATTGATTGTGGACGCCAAGAAAACCAAAGCGGCAGCTGCGCGCTACCCTGCCGTAGCCCAGCGCCGTGGCCACAACAAAATTGCGACTGTACTTGTTTCTTATGATGTAGATGCAAATGGCACAGTACTGAATGCAATGGCCAAAGAAAGCTCGGGTGTTGGTCGCTTCAAAAAAGCTTTTGAGAAAGCCGCCGTAAAAGCTGCAGAAAAAGCAATTTTTTCAGCAAAGACCGTAGACGGCAAAGCCGTGACCAGTGAAGGTCATGAGACCAAATTCACATTTAATGTAGAATAGAGTATCCCTTGTTATATCGGTTTGGCGCTGCTTACCGCCCCATTCTCACCAAGCGACCAGGACGGGCGCTGGTGACCTGGTTGTCTTTTATCACAGCCTGTCCCGAGACCAATGTGGCTTTGTAGCCCGTCACAGGTTGTAGCAGACGTTGCCCACCAGCGGGTAAATCCTTGACCATGACAGGAACCTCTAGTTCAAGATTTTCATAATCAATAATATTTATGTCGGCTTTGAGGCCAACCTTAATCCGCCCTCTGTCATCAAGCCCCAAAAAATCTGCCGCATCAGCGCTGAGCATTTGCACAGCCCGCGCAATGCTGATTTTTTTGCTATCGCGGTCGCGGGTCCAGTGGGCGAGCAAATAGGTCGGGAAGCTGGCATCGCAAATATAACCCACATGGGCACCACCGTCGGTTAGGCCGGGAAGTGCCAGTGGATGGGTCATCATAGTGTGCACCGCATCATAATTCATGTCGGTGTAATTGTAGATCGGGAAGTAAATCAGCATCTTGCCTTCGTCTTCAAGCATCCAATCATACAATACCGACCATACCGTCTCGCCTTTGTTATCTGCTTCAGCGGCGGCGGAACTGGCATAGCCTTGCTCATAATCCACCTTGCCAGAACCGTCCGGGGACAGCTTGAACATTTTGCCCGCAATTTGTTCTGTCATAGCAATCATTATATCGGTCATGGGCGGCACGGATGTACCCGAACCTGCCAGCTTAACAGGCGTTTCAGCCAGCATTTTTTCTTTCAGCACCGGGCAGCGCATTTTCTCTACCCGATCTTCAAACGATAAATCGGCAATCTCAATATAGCTCGGAAATGCCATTAATGGGTGGAAGGTGGATTGTAACCCCAGAAACAAACCAATGCCGCGCGGTGCGGCTTGTAAGCGTAAATCCACACCGTCTTTTTGCAAGTCCTCGGCGCGCTTTATGATTTTCTTCCAATGATCCGGCACCAGATCGCGTTGCATCAAAGTCATGCTTGCCTTGTGGCCGGGGGCGGCGCGGAAATAAGTTTCCAATATATCAAATTCCTGGTCGAATTGATCGCCGGGGCGTTCTTGGTCAAAATCATTGACCGCATGCAAAACGCCGTAATCCAGCCCGTTGAAAGCGCTGGCAATGCCTGCCAGTTCTGAGGGATGAGCTTCGCTGGTTGGTGTCCAATCGCCGTCCGAGCTGCGGTGGGCATCCGAACGTCCAGTAGAAAACCCGACCGCACCCGCCTCCAAGGCTTCGCGGGTCAATGTGCGCATTTCATCAATGTCAGCGTCCGTGGCTTTTTGGTCAAACACGGCACGGTCGCCCATAACGAACACCCGCAATGGATCGTGGGGCATCATGGCGAGAAAATCTATAGTGTGGGGGCGGGCATCGAGAGCGTCCATATATTCGGGGAAACTCTCCCAATCCCATGTTAAACCCTCACTCAGCGCAGTCCCCGGAATATCTTCAACACCCTCCATGAGGCGGATGAGTTTATCATGGTCGTCTTTACGGCACGGTGCAAACCCGACACCACAATTGCCCATGACAATAGTGGTAACACCGTGATTAACCGATGGTTTCATTTCCTCGTCCCATGAAATTTGGCCGTCATAATGGGTGTGCAAATCAATTGTGCCGGGCGTAATGATAAGGCCGTCAGCCTCTATGGTTTCTCCCGCTTCACCTGAACAAGTGCCAATCTCGGTTATTATGCCGTCTTTAATGCCGATGTTAGCGGTATAAGCAGCACCGCCCTCGCCGTCATAGATGGTACCGCCCATAATTTTTATATCAAACATCAACATATCTCCTTTTTCTTTTGTCTGCGTATCGGAATAAACCCACCATGGTCCACCCGCCAACTAAATGCCATAAACCCCACAAGCCCGTCAGCACTACCGCGCCACCTAGCCCGTCCAATTGCGTCACTAAAATAACAAAACCCAGTGCTGAATTTTGTATCCCAACCTCAAAGGTCAAAGCCCGCCTTGTTGGCACATCTGCCCCCGTCAGCAAACCACTTAAATACCCCAACGCCAAGGCACAGGCATTATGTATGACCACTAAGGGGACAACTAGGGCGGCGGCCATGGGGATCAAGGCGCGGTATTTATAAAACCCGATAATAATCATAATCATCATCACGGTAACGGCACTTATTGCCAGCGGTTTTTGGATTTTGGTAGCGAAAACTGGCGCTTTGAAAGCAACCACCATACCCAGCAAAATCGGGATCGCCAGAATGATGAGGGTCTGGAGCAAGAAGGCACCAACATCAAAATTGATCGTCGTCAAAAGCGCGCGGGTTGGGGGATAAAGGGATAGCCAAAATAAAATAGACACAGGCGTAATAAACGCGGCCGCCAAACTGGATGTCGCGGTCATAGAAACCGACAAAGCTGTATTGCCGCGCCCAAACAAAGTCATGATGTTGGAAATATTACCGCCGGGGCAGCAGGACACCAATATCATCCCAAGGGCGAGGCTAGGGATGGGGTCAAGTACATAAACCAAACCAAGTGTAAGAAGCGGCAGGCCGACAAGTTGCGCCAATACGCCCGCAAAATAATGCTTGGGGTCAGATTTAAAAAATGCGAATTGGGCAGGTTTCAAACCGAGTGCTACTGCAAACATCATCAAGGCCAACATGGCAGCCAGAACCATTTCCCAAGGCCCGCCCATGTCCAGTGTGATATTGTTGAGCGCCTCTGCGTCCATATTTGCCCCTTGGCTTGCTACATGAAAAAAGCAAGCCTAGCCTATCATATACTCATGCGAAATAGATTTTATGGCGTTCGGCGTATTAATATACCAATTTGAACATTTTAGCTGCGCGCCGCGCGCCTGTCGCGGCGGCGCGGTGCGGCTTTGGCTGCAGTCTTCGCTTCCAAGTTACGCCAAGTGCGAACATGTGTACGAACCGACTTCGTGTAGCGGCTCTTTGGTTTTAGAACACCTGCCGGTTTGCCAGTGTTAATAGCAATGCGCAGGGTTTCGTCGTCGACAACGATTTGCGAGCAGCTATCGCGTCTCAATACTTTATGTACATCACCAAGGCTAAGCCCGCCGCTAAGAGAGCGCCGCTCATGCTTGTTTAATATAATATCCGGCAGAGCAGGCAAAGACATGGCTTCGCGAATGTCCTCAGCCATTTTCCGCGTCAGATGAAGAGCAGGCACACGGGCTTCCGTAACCAGCGCAAATTTATCGGCGGCGCCAATAACCGCTTGGGTCCAGGCGCGCCACATGGGCGGTACATCTAAAATAATATAATCAAACAAACCACTGACACTGTCCAGCAATGACAAAAGAGCGTTGGTTGAAAGCAAATCATTACCGCCTATTTCTGCTTCTGCACTTAGCAATGACAAGCCCGGACTAACCCGGCGAATGAAGGTAGCGGCTAGATTTTCGTCCATGCGGCCCTCAGTTTCGTTCAACTCAGCAATGCTGATACTGGTTTCCATATCAAGATAGGCCGCGCAATCGCCCCGTTCAAAATCCAAATCAACCAAAAGCACTCGGGCTTTTTCGCCGTCCACTTCCGAGGTCGATAATTCCCAAGCGGATTGTACGGCAAGACTGGTCACACCAGCGCCGCCGACTACGCCTAGATAAGCCCATATTTTAGCCTCTTTAGGGTCTTCAGGTTCTGCACTTTTGGGGATGAACTTAGAGGCTTTTGTTTCGGACCCGTCAGGTTTATCATCCGCCGGCGTAGGAATTTCCAGATTAGCTTCCACTATTTGGCGAAGCTCAAGAACGTTGTTGCTTAATTTATCGTCCATAATGTTCTCTTTTGTTTTGCTATCTACTGGTTTGGCTGCCCGCTGTCGGCGTATCTATTGTGTTTTCCCGGTAATTTTTACGGGCCAAAGCGGCACGGTTCGGGTCTGCGGGAATATATGTATTGGCTTTTTGTTGCGGGCTTGGTGCTACAAATTGTGCAGCGATATTCGCTTTAACCGCACTGCCCAAATAAGGATCAATACGGCCCTCAAGCGCAGGCTTCGCTGTGGCGCATCCGCTCAAAATAAAGAGCGAAATACCGCCGCAAAAAATAGATTTAGCGTTTAAATACATTGTAATATCCCCTAATTAATCACATGGCCGTAGCGGGCTGCTAATCCGCCAGATGCTTTAGTCTTAGCTGGTTTTGTTTCACCCGGTTTTGTTGCAGATGTCCCGTTCAAGGCTTTGCTGTAATTTTGCGCCACAGGACTTCGGTTCGCTGCGTTGCCGTTCATTTGCCCGCCAAGGAAAAACCCTGCTTCACTTGGGCTATAATTACTATCCAGCGGTGTAGACAATTGACTAATATCAGACACAGGTTGTACGAGGCGCGGCGTAACAATGATCACCAATTCGGTTTCGTTGTTTTTAAACCGCGATGAGCGGAACAAGGCTCCGAGTACGGGAATATCTCCCAGCCACGGCACTTGCGTTTTACGGTTAGTCTCGGTGTTTTGTAGCAGGCCAGCAATGGCAAAGCTTTGTGAATTACGCAGCTCCACCGTAGTATCGGCGCGGCGAATAGTGAGGCCCGGCACTTCCACACCGCCAACCCGCACAGAGTTTGTCGGATCAAGCTGGCTCACTTCAGGGCTGACTTTTAAATTGATAATGCCATCATCAAGCACGGTCGGCGTAAAGGAAAGACCAACACCAAATTGGCGGTAAGTAATGGTAACCTCGCCGTTTCGCCCCGTGATTGGGATAGGGAATTCTCCGCCGGCCAAAAAACTAGCGGTTTCGCCGGACATGGAGATCAGATTAGGTTCGGCCAATGTGCGGATGATGCCGCTTTCCTCTAAAGCATCAATTTTGACATCAATATTTGTCGGGCCTATTGTGTCTTGCAACAAGGTACTAAGGGCAGAACTACCGCCTATGGCACCAACGCCGCTTGCGAAAGAAAACTGTCCCGCCTGTTGCACCAAAAGTCCGACGCCTAATTCTTTGATCGCAGAGCGCGTAGCTTCAACAAAGCGTACCTCTAACATGACCTGATGCGAATCGCGTACAATCAAGCCACTAGTTACATCGTCAGCGCTTGAATATGCTGCAGCAATTTTTTCGGCCTGTTCGGCAATTCTTGATGTAGTGACATCACCGGACAAATAAATCTTTCCTGCCATACGGCGTACTTCAATGCGCTCTTTGGGGAAGGTCTCGTACAGGCTTTTTTTCAGGCCTTGAATGTCTAAATTTACTTCAACATTGATCACATCCAATAGCCGTTTTTTATTGTCATAGAGCATGACGCTGGTTTTACCCCGGGTTTTACCCGTGACCAAAAACGAATGATTGGTCAAGACAACGACATCGGCGACACTGCTTTCCGCAACCCGGACTTCTGAAAATGGTGTGTCAGATCTAAGTGTGATATTACCGTCCTTGACGACCACCGCATTGATGGTATTTATTTCGGAACTTGCCTCAACCCATGCTTTGGCGTTGGCAGGGACATTGGCGACCATGAAAGTGCCAAGGATTAAAGCTGGCCATAAGAGTTTTGCGGCGCTTTGCAGGTTTGAAATTCTATATGCCATTATTGGGTGCCCCCTGCTAGATTTTGGCCTGCTAGATTTTGGCCTGCTGGATTTTGCAAGCTCGCCATATCTTGTTTCTTGGCCTCGTCCCGGTAAACTTTGACAAGACGTGGTTGCCCATCGCGCACCACGACCACTTGAGCCGTCTGGTTAACAGGCCGGGCTTTCTTTGTGCGCACTGAGCGGCGCGGTCTGGTTTTTTTGCCCGTTAAATCACCGACCCTGAGAGCGCTAGCGGTAAATGTTTCGCTGGTTCCTACGGCGCGCAATGCCAAAGTTAGAGTACCAACCGATTTTGCCAAAGCCAATTTTTGTGCCTGCATTGCATTCACTTCCAACGTAATAGTTTTAGCAAGCTTTGGTCCATCGCTCCCCATATTGGTTGTCTGGTCTGTGCCGAGAACCTTGATATTTTGCAGTAGAATTTCTGCGATAAAGCTGGCTTTGCGGTCACCGCCTTTAACATTTTTTCCGTATCGGCCAATTTTAGTTGCCTCTATTTCGCGGGTTAAAATTACATCTACGGTGTCTTCCGGACTGACGAACCCGGCAACACCCGAGACATCATTTACGCGTATGGACACGGCGCGCATATTATCACCAAGCTGAGCTGAAAGAGATGCGCGTCCACCTGGAGCGCTGATTTTAAACGCCAGGATTGGTTCGCCCTGCGCCATTTGCGTTAAAACCACTGAAGGGTTATTTGGCTCTAAAAACAACATTTCGTAAGAAGTGTAACTGCCCTCGGGTACGGAATTTTCCGGAAATTCTACAATATTTACGGACTGCTCGGTCAAAGGTTCACCGGGCATGAGGCGCATATCTGCGACCATTACAGGCACCGTTTTCATTTTTACCAAAACAGCCGTCTTGGCAATTTTTCTGGCTTTCTCATCTCTGACCTGCTCATATTGCGTATTAACGGCGGTGTTGATAAACCCCCGCGCCAAAACAATCGCCAAAACGCCAAAAGCCGCAGATGCGCCTAATGTAATTATCGTACCTTTTCTCACACTCTTCCCCTAGGTTCACGCCCAAAATTTGTGTCAAAGTTTCTGACAGGGCACCAATTTAAAGCGATAGAAACACATCGGCGTGAAAACGCAGTGAAAGTTTGATATTAATAATCCGTCGAATAAATGGGTTAACAGTTTACGAATTCCTATACAAAGTACGTGGCTGAAATGGTAAGAGCGGTAATCGTCGCGGCATACAAATTAGGCGTTCCTAAATTAGTAAAAACTAATATTTACCAAGTCACCCGCCATGTGCTACATATTGTCGCAGTAAACCGAAGAATCGGAACGCACTTAACAAAAAGGGGAAGACTACATGCGTAAAAATATGTCTAAAATTAAATCTATTAAAACAGGCTTGCTAATGACCGGAGCCGCAGTGCTTGCACTCGGGCTGGCGGGCTGTGATGACGTGTTGGATGCCGTCGATAATTCGGCTGGAAAACAGCCCATTAACAGTACGGTGCCTTATGAAGTCTGGGCATCAGATCAATCAAATTCGGTTGCTGGCCAAGCGGCGCGCGGTGTAAATGGTAGCTTTATCTGGGTGTGGCGCAGTGAAGATGTTCAAGCACAAGTCGACGGCGGCGCGGCGGCTCAACCGGTTGGGTGTGCAGGCGGCATTCCTGCGCCTTGTGATGTCAATGCAGTCTTTCCAGGTACGTTGACACAGGTCGGGACTGGCGGTGCAACAGGTGCTACTTTGGCGACATTGCCTAATTTTGGCCGTCTACACGGCATGATAGCAGATCCGCAAAACATGTATATGAATGTCAATATGTTTGCCCCAACTGGCGGTTATATCGGCATTGTTGACGGTGCAACCAAAGAAGCCGTAGCCCTGTTTAGGGTCAGCGGCACATCTGCTGGGCGCTCCTTGCATATGTCGTTTTGGAATTCGGACGGTAGTGCACTTTTGCTAGCCAACCTCCATGGCCGCGTGTTGGAACGTATTGATGTTACCAGAGACGCAAATGGGCGCATTACCGGAGCAGACTTCAATTTGTCTGCCTCCATGGGTGTGGGTAAAAGCATGACGATTACGGATGGTGCGACTGCATTTGTTGGCAATAATGCTGCAGGCAATGCATTGGTATCGACGGTTAGCGGTGCGTACAATATGGGCGCTCTCGGCGACTTGACCCCGGCTGGCGTTTGTAAAGAAAACGGATGTGTATCCGGGCCTGACGCTGGCAATGGCGGTCGTCCGGCTAATGTAATCGTTTGCCCGATCGTATCTGACAACGACAATGCTTATGTCACATTTGGCGGCGGCGGCTTGATTATTGCCAATACCCGCTCAACACCCATGACGATTATTGGCGAGTACGACCAAGGCACAGTGAACGGTGCGGGTTGTGGCGGTGTTGATGTAAACGGACAAATGTGGATCAATGCGGGTGCATCTGCGGCTGGCAGCGGGGCAACCCAGTCTACATTTACTATGTACACAATCGCTGATACATTTACTGCGACACCCAATGCGCCAAATACACCTGCGCCTACTTTGGTGTTTAGAGACCCGAACAATACGGCTACTCTGGGCAATCCAACTGGGATAGCAGCTAACAATACGGGTCAACTTCCAGGTACATCTACACGCCGTGATGCTCACGGTGCTACAAGGCTAAACTTCGGTTCTCATGTTCACAATGCAGACCGGGTGCAAAATACCGTCGAGGTTTTCAACACGAGATCTCTGGAGCGGACAACATATGACCTCACCTCTGCCGACGGCAAAGGCACGGGCACGGGTGCTTGTGCAGGCGCGTCTGTAACCGACGATGCAGGCCTACCTACCAATGATCCGGCACCGGATTTGATGGAAGGGGAACCGAACGGTAAATATATCATGGTTGCTCTGCGCGGCCCGACGCCTGTATCCGTGACCCACTCCGCTCAAGGCAGTTGCCCGGGCGTTGGTGTCATTGAAATCACAGACGGTGGTGCTGGCGGCAAATTAGTCGCCGTTCTCAGAACCACCAATACTATCGATACGGCACCAGTAGCCGCGCCTGGCGGTCACCTTTATACAGGTGCCGAGCATAGCGACCCCCACGGAGCTTCTGTGCGGACACGGGTCGAAGACAGATAGTACATCTCGATAAAAAACCTATAAGGAAAATAGGCAGAATATAAAACTTCAACAGCGGTGATTTCACCGCTGTTTTTTTGTTTGTGCTACACTATATAGTGCAAGAGCAAAACAGGAGCTAGATTTGGCGCGACGCAGAAAAGGTAATCCAATACACGGTTGGGTAAATTTTGACAAACCACTTGGTATGACATCAACCCAAGCGGTCGGTAAAGTCCGCTGGATATTTGGGGCGCAGAAAGCTGGTCACGCAGGGACACTTGATCCCCTTGCGACCGGAATATTACCGATAGCACTTGGCGATGCCACCAAAACCATGCCGTATCTGGTTGAGGCCAAGAAAACCTATGAGGTCGAGATTAAGTGGGGTGAGCGCACGGATACGCTGGACGCAGAGGGTGCGGTGGTCGCCGTGTCTGATGTGCGCCCGAGCGGACAAGAGATTGCTGATATTCTCCCCCAATTTACGGGCGAGATTAGCCAGATACCACCGAAGTTTTCTGCGATTAAAATAGACGGCAAACGGGCCTATGATTTGGCGCGCGCCGGGGAAGAACCCAAAATGCAGCCGCGTTTGGTACAAATAGACGGGCTGGAAGTCTTGGAAATTTTAGAAGATACGGCCATAATCCGCGTCGATTGCGGCAAGGGTACATATATAAGGTCGCTGGCGCGAGATATGGCCTATGCGCTCGGCACGGAAGGATCGGTTAAAACCTTGCGGCGCACCCGGGTTGGCAGCTTTGCAGAAGATGCGTGTTTTTCACTGGACGCGCTGGAAGAATTGCGCCATAAGGCGCGCGCAACGGACGGACTTCTCCCGCTTTCGACCGCACTGGACGACATCCCGGTGCTGGCCGTCAACGAAAATGAGCGGTTCGATCTGAAGCAAGGACGGGCAATTGTCCTACACCCTTCAATATTTGCAAGCTTGAAGGCCGCGTTTTATCCCCGCATGCTCGGAGATTTAGACGTAAGCCGGATGGTGTTGGCAAAACACGAAGGTGTAGAAATTGCTCTATGTGAGGCGCGAGCCGGGCGATTAAGTCCGAAACGCGTATTTAATTTGTAGTCGTTTTATAGGAGAATACGATGTCGATTACACCAAAGCGCAAAGCTGCGCTCGTTAAAAAATATGCCCGTTCAGAGGGCGATACCGGTTCACCAGAAGTACAAGTCGCGATCCTAACCGAACGCATTGTCAATCTAACTGAACATTTTAAAACCAACAAAAAAGATAATCATTCCCGTCGTGGTCTGCTGGCTATGGTTAGCCTGCGCCGCACGCAACTTGATTACCTCAAGAAAAAAGATGCGGGTCGTTATCAAGACCTCATCAAAAGCCTGGGGCTGCGCCGTTAAGCGCATCGCCAAAAATAAGCCGTCTCCTAATTCTGGGGGACGGTTTTTAAGTATGTAGGCTCGCGAAGAGCCAGAATAATGGGCAAGAAAGCCCGAATGTAGGGGTCGTGTCAAAAATTAGAATGAACCGCCCTGATATGTATGTGAAAGACGAAAACTATGTTTAATAAACAATCTGTAGAAATTGAATGGGGCGGTAAAACCCTCAAACTCGAAACTGGCGGCATGGCCCGCCAAGCCGACGGCGCAGTGCTTGCGACTTACGGCGAAACTGTATTGCTCGCAACAATCTGTGCGGCGCGGACAGCCAAGCCGGGACAGAGCTTCTTCCCGCTGACCGTTAACTACCAAGAAAAATTCTATGCCTCCGGCAAAATACCGGGCGGCTATTTCAAACGCGAAGGTCGTCCGACCGAACGCGAAACTTTGATCTCGCGCCTTATTGACCGTCCGTTCAGGCCTTTATTTGCCAAAGGCTTCATGAGCGAAACACAAGTTATCATCACTGTGCTACAGCACGACCTTGAAACCGAGCCTGATGTGCTTGGCATGATTGCTGGTTCTGCTGCCATTACCCTATCCGGTGTCCCGTTTATGGGTCCAATCGGCGCGGCGCGCGTCGGCTTTATTGACGGCGAATATGTGCTGCAACCAACTATCCAAGAAATGGAAGACAGCACACTTGATTTGGTTGTTGCCGGTACAAATGGCGCGGTGATGATGGTGGAAAGTGAAGCCAAAGAATTGACCGAAGATGAAATGCTCGGCGCTCTCGAATTTGCTCACGAAGGCTATCAGCCAGTGATTGACGCGATTATCGATCTGGCCGAAAAAGCGGCCAAAGAGCCTTGGGACTTTACGGCACCTGATTATGCGACTGAGAAAAAAGCGGTTGCCAAACTCCTCGATAAAGACATCGCCAAAGCTTATAAGAAAACTGACAAAATGGAACGCCAAGCGGCACTTGCGGAAGCTCGTGATAAGGGCGCGAAATTGATAGCATCTGACGATAATCCTGACGGCATGGACGGCAGCGTATTCTCTGATGCGTTTAAATCCGTCGAATCCAAAGTCGTGCGCACCAGCGTAATCAAAACCGGCAAGCGAATTGATGGCCGTAAATTAGACAAAGTACGCCCAATCGAATCCGAAACCGGCATTCTACCGCGCACTCACGGTTCCGCCCTGTTCACACGCGGCGAAACACAGGCATTATGTGTAGCGACTTTGGGTACATCCGAAGACGAACAATTTGTTGATCAGCTTACGGGCACGATCAAAAACAAGTTCATGCTACACTATAACTTCTTGCCGTTCTGCGTTGGTGAAGCTCGCTTCTTGCGCGGTACATCGCGCCGCGAATACGGTCACGGTAAATTGGCAGCACGGGCATTGGCTGCGGTTCTTCCGAGTCCGGAAGAGTTTCCATACACCATCCGTCTGGTTTCTGAAATTATGGAATCCAACGGTTCATCATCTATGGCGACCGTCTGCGGTTGTTCATTGGCTATGATGGACGCGGGTGTGCCGATCTCCAAACCGGTTTCCGGTATTGCTATGGGTCTGATTAAAGAGGGCGACGATGTTGCTATCCTTTCAGACATCCTTGGTGATGAAGATCATCTCGGTGATATGGACTTCAAAGTAGCGGGTACACGCGACGGTATTACATCTTTGCAGATGGACATCAAAATTGCTGGTATCACAATGGACATCATGAAAGATGCACTTGCACAAGCTCACGGTGGACGCATTCATATCCTCGGCGAAATGAACAAAGCCATGGACGAAGCCAATGAAGATGTTGGCGAGTTCGCACCGCGTATCGTTACCATGAAAATCCCGGTTGATAAAATCCGCGACGTCATTGGTACGGGCGGCAAGGTTATCCGCGAAATCGTTGAAGTTACTGGCGCGCGCGTCTCTGTCGAAGACGACGGCACGATTAAACTTGCCTCTAGCGATGCAGCCTCTATCGAAGCTGCCCGCGAATGGATTGACGGCCTAACGGCTGAGCCAGAAGTCGGCGTTATCTATAAAGGTAAAGTGGTTAAGGTTATGGACTTCGGTGCATTCGTGAACTTCTTTGGCAAACGCGACGGTCTTGTCCATGTGAGCCAAATTGTTGCGGAACGTGTTGAACATCCAAAAGATCACCTCTCTGAGGGCGACGAAGTTTATGTCAAGCTTATGGGCTTTGACAAGCGCGGCAAAACCCGCTTGTCTATGAAAGTTGTCGACCAGGAAACTGGTGAAGAGATTGCAAGCGACGAGGACTAAAATTTAGTCAAATTACAAAAACAACGGCTCGCTAATTTAGCGGGCCGTTTCTGTTTTAGAGCAACGAGACTAATATAGGATGATACTAACCTTGACTGGTCGGCTTTGCGGCAACCTCGTAATTGTCAATTGCGCGCAAGGCGGGCTTCCAATTTGGGCGTAGGGTCAAAGCTTTTTTAAGATCAGCGTAGGCTAAATTATATCGCTTCAAATTATCGTAAGCCATGGCTCGGTTAAACAGAGCTTCGGGCATTTTTTTGGTGCCAAGCTCTATGCCTTTATTGGAGGCCGTTATGGCCGCATCAAAATCACCGAGATAGATCAGATTAGCGGCGTAATTGATGTAGGCTTCGGAAAGCTCAGGCTGCATTTTTATAGCCAAATTATATTGGGCGCGCGAGTCGTCATACCGCTTCGCCCGCATCAGCAAAATACCGAGATTAACATGGGTTGCCGCTTCGTCTTTTTTAGAAAGATTCGGATCACGCAAAGCGAGCTTGCAATCCTTTATAGTCGAAATGCGCCCAGGGTCGCCGTGTTTGACGCTGTGAAAACACTCTTGCGCACCGCCGTCGCCGATGACCAGCGATTGTGCAAATGCCGCATTTGATAAACCAATGGAGCAACCAAGAGCCAACCCTAAACTAAGTGAAAGTTTCGTGAGCATGTTGTGCCTCCTGCATGTGTTTTGTAATCTGTGTTCACATTGTAGCACAGTTAAGGCAAAAATCACAGACACAATTCGGTGATGCCGAGACCGAACCCAAATTTAGACGGTTTTAGAACCGTTATATTCCATAGGGACAAAGGGTTGTTTTGGGAATTTTTCAATTTCTGTCCCCGTCCCCGTTTCTGTCTCTGGCTCCGTAATCAGGCCTTGTTTGGCGCGCTTTTTGTAACAACCCGGTGTAGCCGACAAAGCCTTGAACCAAAAATTAGTGTCGTCCAGATTTTCGTGACTACCCAGCATCAAATACCCATTTACACTGACCAATTTACCGAGACTGCGCAATATACGAACCTTAGCTGGTGAGATAAATTGTCCGAGATGCCCTCGGAACATAACAACCTGGAAAGTACCGAGCGCATCTATATTGGCGAGTAAATTATGATCCAAAAACGTAATTTTATCGCGCAGGCTTTGTTTTATCACCCAATCTTCGCCGTCTCGGTCAAAATATTTAATAAGATGACGTATGGGTAGACCGCGCTGTACTTCGAAGTGGGTAAACCGCCCGGCTCTAGCGCGTTCCAAAGCTTCAGACGGGTAGTCAACACCCGTCAATTCAATGTCCATATTCGGAAATAAATCGGCCAATGTATCGGCGAGGATTGCTGCGGAATAAATTTCTTGGCCGCTAGAGCAACCATAAGACATTATCCGCAATGTGCCGCCCCTATATAACGGGTGCAAGTCCGGCAATATAATATCGCCTAGCGCTTCATATCCGGGCCGGTCTTCAAAAAACCTTGTTGCCCGCTCCAAAAGCGAAGTTACAACATGAATAGCCAATCGCGTTTGTCCGCGCGAGAACAACTCATCAATCATTTGCGACAGGTCTTCAAACCCTTCCTTACGGGCAAGAGCGGATAATCTAGTTTCCACCAAAAAAGTGTGATCCGCGCCAAGTTTGACACCGACAAGCTCAATAGTTAGGCGTTTCAGCGCTTCATAGTAACTGGGTTTTAAGGAAAGGTCTCCGCTCATAAGTGCGCCTGATCCAGCAGGCCGACTTCGGAAAGCTTGGAGCCTAAAATATCGGAATCAAACGGTTTCATAATATATTCGTCAGCGCCTGCATCCAAAGCTTCAGCAATTTTGATAACATCGCGCTCTGCCGTGCAGAACAGGACAACAGGTTTTGCGCCGCCTTCAACACCTCGCAAGGTCTTGAGGAAAGACAAGCCGTCCATAATAGGCATATTCCAATCCAGCAATATGGCGTCCGGCATTTTGGCTTTACAAAGCTCCATAGCCTCGCGGCCATCGCCCGCTTCGCTTGGTTCAAACTTAAGCTCCCGTAAAATACGCGACGCGACACGGCGGATCATTTTTGAATCGTCGACAATTAAGCATGTTTTATTCGCGTTAATTTGTATAGAACTGGCCATATCAACCCTCTCTTGCTTGCGTTTGCGGTACTGGGGTCGGTTTCGGAATTTGTTCTGGTTTTCGCGCAGGGCAGATATATTCAATAAGCTGAGTATCCGTGCCGCCGTCAAGGCCTTGCACCGTCTTAGCGTTCACTTTGCCACCAAGGTCTTTCATCTCTTTATTCAATTGTATGATTTTGCAAATTTCCGAAATTTCCTGCCCAGGCCAGCTAATAGAGAACGCTAGATTTTGCCCCTGCGTTTCCCCGGTAATGGAAATTTGCCAAGCACGGTGCAAACTCGCAGCGAGATCACCACCTACGACCAAACCGTCTCTGACGATCTCCAAACAAACTTCTTGCAAATAAGTTCGCACCCCCGGCATTATGCTCGCGTCAATAATATCAAAATCGGCTGCATAGGAGATGCTAACAATTTTTGCTCTCGCACGGGCTTCGCCCAAAGCCCGGTTGGTGATTTGCCGCATTACGGCATCAAATCGCACACTTGTCTGCCGGCTCTTGGTTTCGCTTTGTGTGCTGAAATTTGCCAATAACTTTAGCGCCTTGGTTCGCCCGTCGTCTTTTACGAGACGCAATAGGGGCTGGAGCACTTTGGCAGCATTTTCATTTGCGGCTTGCAAATCCCCGCTGGATAAATCTTGAGCGGAGTGGGTCTCGCTAATGACGCTTGGGTCGAGCGTTATTTGTTTAAACTCTGGATCAATTTCATACAAGCCGTCTGCATATGATTTGACCAAAGAATTTAATCGCATTACCGAATTTCGAAAGTTTACATCAGTTGCTGAGCTGGAGCGTTTCAGTACATCCTCGCACAGCAAGGCGGCGCGATATATAGCCCGGGCTTTAACGGGGGCAGCAGCTTGTTTAATTTGCTCAATAGCAGCAGGGAAATGGGTGTGCGCATCTTGTCCATCATCGTCCAACACAAGCAGTTGTGCGTGGGCGGTGGCAACAAAATTTCGTTCGGCAGAATACATAAATTATCCGGTATTGTGATCGTTACAATCACAGTGCGGCTAATTGGTTAAAAATGGTTAAAAACCCCCAAACAAAAATGTTTAATCAATTCTTGCGAATAAGAAAGGTACTTAGACTTAGTATCTAGCTTATGCAGTTGGAATTTGCGCGCCGAAAATAATGGCTTCGCCCTCGGTTTCGACGGTACTACTGACAGTACCACCTGCTTCGCGGGCAATCATGCCTGTGTAAAACGGCTGGATAGTGCGACCGCTAAACCCGTCTTGCGGGGCGCCGCCAGCAAGCGTTTTGGCAATTGCTGGGTCGAGACGGGCTTTTTTGCCTTTACACAATAGGGAAATGTCAATCTGGGCACCGTCTATCTTTGCACTCACAGCCACTGTACCGCCGAGCGGAATAGACTGAACGCTGAGCATAACCAAGTTCAACAATACGCGTGCCGCAGGCTTGTTCAAGCCGTCCACGCCCATATTCCAGTCAAAGGTGACTTTACCGTCCGGATATACGCCCCGGCTTAACCGTTCCAATTCGGCGGCAGCTATTATGGTTGGTGCTGAGCCGCCCGCGCCAAAAGCAATGCGTAAAAACTGTAATTTGGCGCTCGCTTGTTCCGCACCAATTTTTATCAGTTCAATGGCATCATCGTGCATATCGAGATTGTCATCGTCGTTCAACAAATCAAGTCCGGTTTCTAGGGCGCTTACGGGGCCGACCAAATCATGACATATTCGAGCGCATAAAAGCGCGGCTAAATCTGCAGCGGTGAGCTTAGTGATGTTTTCTGACATGGTGAGCCTTTAAAAGCGATTCGGTTTGTTGAATACTCTAGGCTAGCAATTACGGTTATGGAAAGAGGAAACCTGAATTTATGATCTTGGCTCTATGCGCCTGAAACATGCCATTGCCCATCACCGAGCATGACCATTTCACCGGGTTTTGCCTTAGCAATAAGCTTTTCACCTGTGAGGCCAGCCACATCTGCGATACCGACTTTTTGCTCGCGGGCTAGACGCGTATAGATGGATTTGCGCTTGATATTGATCTCGTTAACAGCCGCGCGTATTTCGGCACTGGCGTCTGTGCGAACAATACCCAGATAGCCGTTTAGCTTTTCGCCGACAATCCCGTCTGTCTTGGCTTGGTCTACAATTGATTTAGCACTGGCCACTTGCGCTAACGCATTTGGCGTCCATGCGGGGATCAAAGTAATTGTGCCAACCATGATGCAAGCTGCAAAGGCGGCGCTAATTAGTTTTATGGGCATTTTCATATTGGTTCTCCTTAGAACACATCCGGATTATCAGCCAACAGGTCTTCGATGTCCTTATCAAGGCGGACACGGATTTCTTGCTGAATATTGAGGTTGATATTGATGACAATCGGCTTGTCCGATGGCTCAAAATCGACCTTGTGTGTTATACACCCTGACAATATGGATATCGCCACTAAACCGACGAGAGCCTTGGTCAAAGATATTTTCCAAACTGTTTTCATAAGCACACCTTATATTGAGCAAGCTGAACTTGCCATTAACAAACCATTTAAGCAATACACATCTATCGCTTGTCATGCGGCAATCATTCTGCGGTTTCTCCGTTCCTGATTTCCAGTATGCGCGCCAAATTTTCTTCATTGCTAAAGGCTCCGGCCATATTGCGGGCAATATTGGCCAGTTCGCCTTTAGCCTCCGTGTTAAATTGAAATGGTTGTCCACCGAGCACGTCCGGATTTTGACCGTCGAACACAATTTTCATTGCCATAGATCCGTCTAAAGGGCCGTCAATACGGGCTTCCAATTTCCGGTAATGAAAGTTTTCCAGCGCCTTAAAAGCATATTCCGTGCTTTGATTGCGCGCCGCCGCTACGTCCGTAGCTGCACTTTTATAACGGATAACACCGCCGTCTTCTACGGCCAACACACCATTTTCAATCAGCACATCAACACCCTTTATTCGCGCAGGTAATGTGCCGAACACTTGCCCGGTGGCCGATAATTTGTCCTTGCCTACACTCGCCAACATAGTGCCAAGACCGACATTTTCCACATTGACCACGACCCGGTTTTCCACATCTCCGAACCGCCAATCCGCAGGACTTAAATAGATTTCACCCGGCGCTCCAACCACGTTTTCAATGGGCCAGATGGCTTCAAAAACTTTGATGCCGCCCGGGACAATTTCGAATTTTATGGTGCCGTCTTTGAGGGGAAACCCTGGGTCAAAACCAGATAAGGTCGCTGTTTGGATGCCTTTGGTTCTAAGGGGGAAAATAGATGTAAAAACCAGTTTAGAATTAACCCCGCTGAGCGGCCCGACCAATGTGCCCACGCCTAGGTTTTTTAAATCGGCCCAGCCGCTGGACTGAACAGGGTTGCCGCCGCCAAATATAAAATCAAATTCGGCAGAAGCTTCGCCCGACACTTCGGCCAATTTACCGCGCAAAACCGGGACTAAGTGTTGTGGTTGTAATCCGCGCGGATCGAAAATAATTTTCGGAATTAAGATTTTAGCGCTACCTTGCCCGTCCTTAGACCTGTAATGAATGTCGATGGGTGTATCCGTAGTGCGCGGCAAATTGGTCACGGCGCGCCCGGTAAGCTCGCCTGATTTAAGCCGTGCCGTGCCGTGCATAGGCAAGACGGGAACCGCCCCGCCGACCATGGTGACACTGCCGGCTTTGTATTTGAGGGCAATATCATCAGGGCTACCGCTTAGGCTAATGTTCAAATTTTCAATCACGGCATTGTCTGTGGCTACATATGTGTACGGGCTGGCAAGGTCGAAGGTCATAGCCCCGCTTTGCGTCTGAAACACATTGAGCTTAGCATCCGGGGCGGTAATATGGGTGCCGGGCGCCGGGAAATCTTCGGATCTAATATCCGCGCCCTTAACACCAATTCTCCAGTGCTGGGGCGATGTGGTAAAATCAGTGCGCACATCCAATTTTTCAAACCGCGCATCTAAATGCCGCTCGTCTTCTGGGCCAATGATTTGGGTGCTGACATTTTTGAGAGTAGTACGCATGACGCTTGCATGTGATGTTTTACGCAATATATCCGCTTGAGGTTCCATAGTGAATGTAAGTGCCTTGGTCGTCCAGCCGGACGGACCTGTAAATGCGGTAATAGAGAGCGGCTTTGTCGGGGTGTAGCCAAGGGTGAAGTCAGCGCCGGGCAGGCGTAAATCCATTTTGCCGTCTGCCATAAGGCCAACAACAGAACCACCCGGCACGGGGCCGTCATAATCAACGCCGCCGTCAATGCCCACACGGGTATTGCGGCCTTGGGCGGCATAGGTAAAATCTATGTCAAATGGAGCAAGGCGAATATTTTCACCATCCCTTTGCAAGCGCCAAGTCTGCTGGCTTCGGATCCGCGTTTTCATCGTGTGCAGACCGTCAATTTTTACACCGTTAGCGCTTTTCGCCAACAGATTGAAGTCGGTTAGGTTGAGGGCTTGCTGGCCAGTCCATTGAATATCTGCGCCAAAGGCGAGTTGTTTTTTACCCATATTATAGTCGAGAAATTCGTCATCTTTTTGTGTGAACACTATTTTTTGGCCAGGCGCTTTCAGGCTCAAGGGCGCATCCAGTTTAAGGGTATAGCCGCCGTCTATTGATGCATATGACCCGCGCCCATCTATATCAAACCCGCCTAATAATCGCACTGCTTTATCGTATAGCCCTTGAGTGAAATATTGGGCGATAGGTGTGTTAGTCATCGCACTATAGCTGGTTAGTCTATCGGCCAAGGCGTCGCGGTTTTGCGTATCGCTAATTTGCACATGCGCCGCGTCCATTTGCCAATTTGCAAAAATCTCACCCTTTTGATTTGAGGATATTTCGCTTAGCTTTATATCAGCCTTGCCTATTTCATAATCGCCTGTGGCCAAGCCGCCCAAATTGGCATTCATCCAGCCAGAAAAGACGGGTATGTTCTGGCCGTCTGTGGGGGTAAAATTGAATTTGAATTGCGTATTTAATTTGTCGAATTGGGAAGCTTGTCCCCTCGTTAAATAGGCAATTAAATTCTCGGCATCCATTGACCCAAATATATCAAATAATTTCCCGTCTTTGGTCTCGATGAAAACATCATGTTTAATTTCGGCCTTTAACAGAGAAAAATTGAAAGACGTTTTCTGAGATGAAATATTAGTACTCCAATGCGTGGCGGTGATAATATCTGCGTCTAAATATGCTTGCCCAGCACCCATTTGGCTGGTTTCGCTCAGCATCATTTGCCAATCAATAATGCCGTCTGTAATAACCAGCCCGTCCGGCGGCAGGAGCAGTTTTTGCGAACTGTCGGATTTGGGCCGCATCCAGCCTGATGTGATATTGCCCTTGCTATCAAATTCGGCCTTTATATAAGGACGCACCAACTCGATACGTTTTGCTGTGCGTTTGCTGAAATCATAATCAACAATTGCGCGCTCGGTTTTGAAAAATACATCTCCCCCTTTGCCCACGATTATATTGGTTGCTACTGCTTGGCTTTTGGAAAACTTTGTGATGTCCAGCGTCACGTCATAGCCTTGCTTGGCCATAAGTTTGCGGATTTGGCTTTCAACCAAACTCGTGCGGTTGTGCCAGATATAGGCAAGGGCAATGCCCGCTAAAACCGCAAATACCAATATCAACCAAAATAGGGTGTACACCGCCTTCCGTCCCATGGATTTCTGGTTTTTTGCGCCCTTTTTTGCTGCGGCTTTGGACACCTTTCCAGAATATGACATTTTGGCTGTGTCTGATTTCTCTATTTGCGCACTCATATCTTTTTCTCTATACACATGTTTTGCAAAACTTCTGTAGCCTTTCTTACGGTTGTTAACCAATCATAAGCCATAATTATGGCAATACCAGCACGGGCGATATAAATTGGGCCAATTGTGCCTCAAAGGGTTTGGAAAATTTAAGGGTTTTGGAAACAAACACATGAGTTTTGTAAGAGACAAATTAAAGTGGCTTCAATTGGCTTTGCGCAATGACGCGAAAATATTGATTGAAGATACACGTGGCAAGGCAGCCAAAAGCGCCAAAGCCATGCTGATAGGCGCGGGCGTGGTTATAGGGGGTGCCTTGGCACTGAGTTCATTTGCCAGCAATGACCAAGCCGCGCAACAAGTCGCAGCAGTAGAGACCATCCCTGCAATACCGACTTTATCGTCAGCCGATCTGTATGATTTCAGATCCTTAAGCGAGCAAGAATTGATAGGCGGCACAACCAAAAGCCTCATCCTTAAACCCGGACAATCTCTGGGGCCTTTGCTGCAAAAAAACGGCGTCGACCCCAATACCGCCTATGGGGTCACTCAGGCTTTTTCTAAGGTGCATAATCCGCGCGATTTGCGCGCTGGTCAAAGAATAAATTTATATTTTACCGGCGATGGCACAAATTTTAGCGGTATCTCTCTCAAACCCAATTCGGCGAATACCATATTCGTCAATCGTGCTTTGGACGGCGGTTTTTCCAGCAAGAAAATCGCCGCCGAGTTCACCAAAACCTTGGTACGGGTAGATGCGGCTATAAAAAACAGCCTGTATCTGGATGCGCAAGCTTTGGGCGCACCGGATAAGGTCATTGTTCAGTTCTCCCACATTTATGCCCACTCGGTTGACTTCCAGCGCGATATTCAGCCTGGCGACAAATTTGAAATGATGTTCGAAGTGTTCCGTGACCATCAAGGCAAGACTATCAAGGCGGGCGATTTAGTCTATACCAGCTTCTCGCCGCGCGGAAAACAATCGGAGTTTTACCTGTTTGAAAACGCCAAAGGCCGCGAGGGCTATTACGACGAAAATGGTAAGGGCGCGAAACGCATGCTCATGCGTACCCCGGTCAATGGCGCCCGGCTATCCTCACGCTTTGGGCGGCGCAAACACCCTATATTGGGCTACCGCAAAAACCATACCGGCGTTGATTTTGCCGCGCCGCGCGGCACGCCGATTATGGCGGCGGGTACGGGCACGATTACCCGTGCCAACAGATTTAGCACATTCGGTAATTATGTTAGCATTCGCCATTCAGACGGCTATGTCACTGCCTATGCCCACATGAAAAGTTTTGCGCGCGGCATCAAGAAAGGCCGCCGGGTCGTGCAAGGCCAAACCATTGGTTATGTAGGCACAACCGGGCGCTCAACCGGGCCGCATCTGCATTATGAAGTGCATAAAAATGGCCGTAAAATTAACCCGATGACTTTGTCCACTTTATCGGGCAAGCCGCTCTTAAAAGCCGACCGCCCAGCCTTTAAAAAACGCATGGCAGAAATCATTGCCGAGAAAGCTGGGGCAGAGTTGGCGCTTACGCCCGAACCAGAGCAAATGGTGGATATTGCGTCCACAGCAATGTCCGAAACAAAATCGGATGTTCAGTAGGTATTAAATCTATATTTCAAAGCATCTTGCGCTTTTGCCCTGCGTGCTTATGTTGGGTTTAACCTATACAACAGGAGACCACCATGCTCGATTTATTTAAACAGTTTTTTTCTTTCCAAAAGTTGATGAAAGACAGGCTGGTTGCCGCGTTTTTCTTCCTTGGCCTTGTTGTTATTGGCTTTAAGTTTTTAGGTGCGCTTTGGGCGGCCTTTAGTAATTTATTGAACGGCGCAGCAGGTAGCGGATTTGTTTTATTCTTTGCAGCTTTTTTCCAAATCCTGTTCATGTTCATATTGTTGCGTTTGATCAGCGAATTGATGATCGCCATATTTAGCATCAATGATAATTTATCGCCGGACGGTGGCAAGTCCGATACTGCTGATATCGATGTATTCGAGACCACCCGCGAGGCCGCTACTAAGGCCGCAAAATCTGCCAGCGAAGCCACCAAATCGGCTATTGAGAAAACAAAAACAAAGATAGCCGAACGAGCCAAAGACGACGGTGACGATTATCCGGATTACGATGACGTGACACCTCCTAAACCAAAAACTAGGGGCAAAGCTAAGCCAAAACCAGCGGCCAAAAAAACAGCTACAAAGAAAACCGCACCAAAGAAAACAGCTACAAAGAGAACGGCAGCAAAGAAAAAGCCAGCGGCGAAAAAACCTGCCGCTAAGAAACCTGCGACCCGCAAAACAACGCCGAAAAAATAAATTGGGTTTTAGGTCGTCAGGCTTTGTCGGTCTGAGCTTATGGGCATTTATTACGGGCGCAAATGCTTTCGCTCAGGACAAGGACTGTACATTTTATACCTATGCTTGGAATGTCCACAGCAAGACCGCTGTCGATCGTCGTTTTGTAGAAAAACCCTACAGCGCATTAACGCCCCAAGAACGGGATACCCATACGGGGTGTTCGGTTTGCCGTGAAGACCAGACAAAAATCACACTGCGAAATGGCGTCGTATTTCAGATGTGCGCCGCTCTGGCTGAACCCACGAGAAAAGCACTTAATTCTCTATTGGCGCGCGGTGAAACCATCAACAGCGTCATTGGCTACAGGGTTGGCCTGACGCGCGGCACGCTCGATGATCAAGGTAATCGTACAGAATATTCAAACCATTCCTTCGGTATTGCTCTGGATATTAACGCAGACATAAACGGGCTATACGGCAATTGCATCCAGTTTAGCGCGGGTTGCCGTTTGCGCAAAGGCGGACATTGGCAACCAAATAAGCCGGGCGGCCTACATAAAAACAAACCCACAGTCCGCGCCCTTAAAAACATCGGCTATAAATGGGGCGGCGAAATAAAAGGCCGCCAAAAAGACTTCATGCATTTTTCCCCGAGTGGATATTGAGGGCGGGTGTTGTAGGGTGGATTAGCGTTAGCGTAATCCACCATTGGCACGCACCTCAAGGTGGATTACGCGCAAGAAACGCTAATCCACCCTACATACCCCTTTGGGTTTAATACCCGGCTTTAGTCAGCTCAGCTTCCAACTCCGGTACGGCATTGAACAAATCGGCTACCCAGCCATAATCTGCTATCTGGAAGATCGGTGCGTCTTCGTCTTTGTTGATGGCGACGATGACCTTGCTGTCTTTCATACCGGCGAGATGCTGGATAGCACCAGAGATACCGACGGCGATATACAGCTCTGGCGCCACCACTTTTCCGGTTTGGCCGACCTGGTAGTCATTGGGCACATAGCCCGCATCAACGGCGGCGCGCGATGCACCAACGGCGGCACCGAGCTGATCGGCGACCTTTTCGATGATAGCGAAATTTTCGCCGCTGCCCATGCCGCGACCGCCAGAAATAACGATCTTGGCGGCGGTTAATTCAGGACGATCTGATTTGGACAATTCTTCTGAAACAAATTCCGATGTACTTGGCGAAGCCGGGTCTGCAATGGTTTCCACAGGTGCGGAACCACCTTCAGCCGCAGGAGCAAAAGCAGTGGGGCGCACAGTGATTACCTTTTTTGTGTCGGACGATTTAACCGTTGCCAGTGCATTGCCTGCATAGATTGGGCGAACGAATGTGTCTGCACTCTCTACGCCGCTAATCGAACTAATTTGCATAACGTCGAGCATGGCGGCAATGCGGGGCATGAAGTTTTTACCAGTCGTGGTGTCGGGTGCCAGCACGGCATCATAGCCGTCCATGAGCGGCACGATGACCTCTTGCATGGCTTCGGCCAATTGGCGTTTTAGGGAGGCATGGTCACAAGCGAGGACTTTGCGCACACCAGCAATTTTGGCGGCGGCGGCGGATACATCTTTAACACCTTTACCTGCTACGAGGATGTCCACATCGCATCCCTTATCTTTGGCAATAGCAAGCGCGGCAGTAACCGTCTTGTGGGTAGCGTCTTTTAGGTTTTCATTGTCGTGTTCTGCAATAACAAGAATGGCCATTAGATCACTCCTTCTTCTTTAAGTTTGGCAACAAGCTCGGCGGCGTCTGCAACTTTCACACCAGCAGTGCGGCCCGCAGGCTCGGCGACTTTTACCGTAGTTAAGCGCGGTGTAAGATCGACACCGTAATCGTCCGAGGTTTTCGCATCAATCGGCTTACGCTTGGCTTTCATAATATTGGGCAGGCTCGCATAACGCGGCTCGTTCAGGCGCAGATCCGTGGTGATGACTGCAGGCAGGGTTACTTTGATGGTTTGGATACCGCCGTCAACTTCGCGTCCAACCGTCAAGCTGTCCCCGTCTTTTTCAATTGAATTGGCAAAGGTGGCTTGCGGCCAACCCATTAGCGCTGCCAGCATTTGTCCGGTTTGGTTGCTGTCATCATCAATAGCCTGCTTGCCGAGAACAACCAAATCTGGTTTTTCTTCTTCTACGATGGCTTTCAGGATTTTTGCCACCGCCAGAGGTTCGACCTCGGCGTCGGTTTTGACATGGATACCCCGATCAATACCCATAGCGAGGGATGTGCGGATGGTCTCGGCGGCTTTATCCGGGCCGATAGACACCGCAATGGTTTCCGTGGCCGTGCCGGCTTCTTGCATACGCACGGCTTGCTCGACAGAAATTTCGTCGAACGGGTTCATGGACATTTTAACATTGGCTAAATCGACGCCGCTTTCGTCGGGTTTGACCCGCACTTTGACATTAAAATCAAGCACGCGCTTAACAGGTACAAGGACTTTCATAGAGGTTCTCCCAAGACATAAGTAACAATAGTTATTCAATTTGTTGCGTATGCTATAAAATGAAGCCCGGCGCAAGCAATGTTAGAATGAGGTACCTAATATTTATTGGGATATCTAGAGCCTGTTGACGTGCCCTACCTGTGGACGTGCCCTAATTGTCCACAGACGCGCATTACCTGCAGACTACCCAAATACATTCATATTATAGGTGATTTCCGGGGCGGCGCTATCGAGGGCCTTTGCGGAAATTATGTCTTGCTTGGCTTGCAATTTATCACCGCTGAGCCAGTTGACGGCAGCCCGGTTTGAAAAGGCTTGCCAATTTGTTGGGGTCAACTTCAAAGCTTTATCGCAAGCGTCCAGCGCCGCGCCGTAAAGACCTTGCGCGCCAAGCGCCGCACATTGATTGCTATAGACCACAGCCATATGAGTGGTTTTTAAGCCTTGGTGCAAGGCATCGCGGTTAAAGGCGGCAGCTTTGGAATAATCACCCTTCATATAGGCAATGACGCCATTATTGACGACGCGCTTGCGGGACTTCTCTACAACAAAACGCGGTGCGGTGTCAGCACTTGCGGCTTCGCCAGCCGACGCTGTGCCGGACACACCAATGATGACAGAGGCCGTTAGGGTCGTGGCAATTGCTGCCAGTAAAATGGTATTTAGGACGGACTTTTGGGGGGAAGTGTTCATGATAAACTCCTGTGTAGTGAACATGATTATACTTAAAGCGTTCAAATAAGAATGCAATTGACTTAAACCGCAGGCATGTTATACATAATTGTATGAACAACTGGTCCGATTATCCGATTTTCCTCGCTGTTGCCGAAACTGGCAGCCTAACGGCGGCTGGCGAACAGCTTAATATTAGCCAACCTACCGTGGGACGGCGCATGAAGGCTCTAGAGGCTCGGTTTGGCGCGCCCCTATTAACCAAAGAAGACGGACGGTTAGCTCCGACCGAATTTGGCTATCTGGTGCTTGACCATGTCAGGCGTATGGAAGCCGAGGCCGATGCCATTACGCGCTCCTCAGCGACCCTAGAGCATTCTTTGGTCGGGCCAGTGATGATCACGGCATCTGAGGGTATTGGGGATTTCTGGCTGCCCGCCATTATGCAAGAATTTCGCAAAGACAATCCCGATATAGTGGTCGACGTTAATATCGACTTCCGCGCCGCTAATTTGGCTCAGCGCGAAGCCGATATTGCTCTGCGTTGGATGGGGCCGGGCACTCAAAACAGCCTTATTGGACGCCGGGTTACAAGCTTTGGCTTTGGGCTTTATGCTTCAAAAGCTTATCTGGACGAGAAGGGCACGCCCACAAAACCGGAAGATTTGCTCGACCATAATGGTGTGCGGCTCAATATTGGCACACAAACATTTTGGCCCTTAGATGATAGCGGCCACATAGTACCCATGCCGCGCACCGTGTTTCGGACAAATAACCTCATGGCGCATTTTAATGCCGTGCTTGCTGGCTACGGCATCGGTATGGTTGGCCATGCCGCCGATGCGGCGCAAATGGGGCTGATTCGCGTTTTGCCAGATTTGAACCGCGAAGAAGACCTTTGGGTTGTTGCCCATGAGGACCTCAAAAAGAGCGCCAGAGTTCGCGCTGCATTTGATTTTATTGTAAACGCCCTACAAAAAGACCACGCCCACTTCAAATCGGGCGCACCGTCGGTGTTCATTGAGCACGCGCAATTACACAGCCATAAGCACACAATTGCCGCAGTATCTAAACCCATAAAGACCAAAGTGAAGCTACCAGTAACAGCTGCTTGAATTTCGAATAAGCCTTGATTTCCTTAAAACCGCTAGTTATAAGCCCGCTCTCGCGGGGGACCACAAACGCTTGAACCCGTGATCAACACAGGAAACGACAATGAAAAAAGATTTACACCCGGATTACCACATGATCAAAGTGGTTATGACCGACGGCACAGAATATATGACCCGCTCCACTTACGGCAAAGAAGGCGACACCCTGGTTTTGGACATCGACTCGTCCAATCACCCGGTATGGACAGGCGGCGGGCAACAACTCCTAGACCGCGCAGGCCGCGTATCCCGCTTCAAAGACAAGTTCAAAGGCTTTGCATAAAGCGCAAGCTCGCAAACCAAACACAAAAACCCGCCTTGCTGGCGGGTTTTTTATTGGGGTGAGCCATATTCTAATCGTACCCATAAAATGTTATATTTACTTATGGCGCTAGCAAGCTATAGATAAAATTGAATTTTTGAAAGGTAGAGATGAAAAATTTACCGTTTGACCGTGAAAAACATGTTTATGAAAACAAAGCATTTGATGCGTTGGTCAAAGATGCGGTGAGATTTTTCAACGGTACGCCTGTTCTTTCCGTGCCACTTCAAGAACGATTTTCGGGAGTAGGCGTTTATGCTCTCTATTACATAGGGAATGCCAAGCCCTATTTTCAGTATGGACAGCTTAATAGACTAAAGTATGAGTTTCCTATATATGTCGGCAAAGCCGTTCCAAGAGGTTGGCGACAAGCCAGAGTAACGGCGTCTGCGAATGTAGAAACATTTGAGTTAATTGGCCGTATCCGTGAGCATACAAGAACAATAATCAAAAGCAAAAATCTTGATGCAGGTGACTTCATGTGTCGGTTTGTTGTTTTTGAAGGCGTTAGCTCCAGTATGGTTGGAACAGTCGAGGCGGCACTGATAAGGCTTTTTCATCCGCTCTGGAATACACAAATAGACGGTTTTGGCAACCATGACCCTGGGAAGGGAAGGTACAATCAAGCCAAATCAGATTGGGATGTTTTACATCCGGGACGAGAATGGGCTGACAGGTGTGCGGAAAACAACACTTCTCTTCGATCTCTCAACAAACGAATTCATGATCATTTGGAGCTATTTAAATAATGCGCACACTCGAATTGTTCTCTGGTGCGGGCGGACTTGCCCTTGGCTTAAAGCAAGCGGGCTTCGACCATGTACAGCTAGTTGAATTCAATAAACAAGCCTGCAACACTTTAAGGAAAAACTTCGATCCTAACACTGTATTTGAGGGTGATATTAAAGATTTTGACTTCGCTTCGATCAGTAATATTGATTTTGTTGCTGGTGGGCCGCCATGCCAACCATTTTCATTAGCGGGAAAACATAAGGCTGATTTAGACAATAGAGATATGTTCCCTTTTGCTGTCGAAGCAATCAAAGCTTTGCGCCCAAAAGGGTTTCTCTTTGAAAATGTAAAAGGCTTGCTCAGAAAATCATTTTCTAGTTACTTTGAATATATCTTGCTTAGATTAAAATATCCAACACAGACAACGAACACTGACCAATGGGAAGAAGACCTTGAACGGCTACGCAAGATAGACGTGAACCCCGGAATTCCAGCAGAATATGATGTTAAATTTAAATTATTAAATACAGCCGATTTTGGGGTGCCACAAAAAAGAGAGCGAGTAATTATTGTTGGTATCAGATCTGACTTAAATTGCAGTTGGGCGTTTCCCGACCCTACACATTCAAAAAACTTGCTTCAAATTTGCCAACAAAATGGCGAGTATTGGGAGGGTCACGGTTTAACCAATGTGGACAGTTACTTTGACGGTCAAAAGCGACATATCCAAACTTCTCAACTAAAACTATTTCCTCACTCGGTAAAACCTTGGCGAACAGTTCGTGATTGTCTTAAAAAACAGCCACATCCGAATGATAATCACAATATCGCAGGCCACGAATTTCGTGATGGCGCACGTATATATCCCGGCCACACCGGTAGCTATATTGATGAACCTGCTAAAACTCTTAAGGCGGGCGTTCATGGTGTCCCGGGAGGAGAAAATATGATCAGATATGTCGATGGCAAAGTTAGATATTTCACTGTGTTTGAGGGGAAATTACTTCAAACTTTCCCGCACGATTATGAAATTACTGGAGCTTGGGGTGAAGGGATGCGCCAAATCGGCAATGCTGTTCCAGTTAGGCTAGCTAAAATTCTTGGAACTTCAATTTATTCCACCATATCAGAAAATAAGGATATTGAAGGCGGCAGGCTAAAACCAACCCTCCAATCCCCCAAAGCCAACACCCACTTGTAAACAGCTTCTGCTACGCAGAAAAACACAAGCCTCCCAAGGCCAATCCCAACTCGGGCGACCAGGTGGATATGTTTAGCTAGTCTGGTAGATTATTCCGGGAATTTGGCGAAAGCGGCTTCTAGGCGATTTAGTTGATCGGCGACCGTATTGCCGTGTTGGGCGTTTATGGAGCCGTAGAGCGAGCGGTCGAGCCGTACAATACGCTCGTATAATTTCTCGGAGCGGGCCAGTAAATCTATCAACAATGCGGGCAGGCTGGCCGCATATTGCGCCAGCGGCTTGGCGTCCCCAACATCCGATTCCCGTTCCGGCACAAGTCTATATTTTTCAGCTCTTGCCTCGGTTCCGGTCATTTCGCCCTCTTTCAAGGCCCTTTGCACCAAGAGCCAAGATGCTACCTGCATCAGGCGTGTGGTCAGGCGCATGCTTTGGGACGCATAAATCAGCGCGTCATTGCGGCCCAGTTTTTTGCTGTCCTGGCGGCCCGGCCCGTCCAGATAGGCCGCAGTTTCCTCGACCATATCCATGCCTTCGCGGAATGTTTTTGCAAACAATTCTGAGGCCGTAAATTCTTTTAGCCGCGCTTCGGCTTGTGGTCCCAATGTATCTACCAATGCATTCACCTTTTTGCCCCCAAACTGTGTGCGTCCCGTACTGTCGTTCATCTTATGCTCCGTCCCGGCCTAATAGCCAGTATATCAAAATAGAGTGTATCAAAATAGTCTGTTTGCAAAGTGGTGTGCAAAGCCCGCGCCAAATCTTAACTTTTCTTAAAAAAACTTTCCGCGCCAGCCAGCTCGACGGCTTTTTTCTTTATTTCGCGCTCAATCCGTACCTTTTCTGCCGACAGAATTTCCACCCTTTCCTCAAGTTGCGCCAGTGACACGCCGTATAGGTCTTCGCCCACAAGAAATGCCTGTCCGGCGCGCTTTAAATCTGCATCTTCCATATGGGCATCCCTAGTTTTGGCTCTTACTATCGCCCTTATATGGCAATTTTCGAACTGCGCCAATAAATTCTATACCCCCTTGCCAAAACTAATCAAAAGGCCTAGATAAGGGTTAATCGGAGGCTAAGGCTTCCAAAACCACCCCGCCGAGCGGGGTTTTTTATTGCTTTTTTAAAAATGGGATTTTGTCAAAGCAAATAGTTTTGAGTATTTCCCAAACCGGAGAAAAGACATGAGCAAAATTTTAATGCCGAAAGCCACGGCTGTTTGGTTAATCGACAATACTGTAATGACCTTTGAGCAAGTTTCCGCATTTTGCGATTTGCATATCCTTGAGGTCAAAGGCATAGCCGACGGCGATGTCGCCGCAGGTATTCGCGGCGCTGACCCCATTTCAAACGGGCAAGTGACCAGAGACGAGATTGAAAAAGCCGAAAAAGACCCGACCTATAATATGGTCGCGATTAGTTTCGACCACACGCCGATCCAGACCAAAAAAACCAAAAAACGCCGTGGCCCGCGCTATACACCTTTGTCGCGCCGTCAAGATCGTCCGGACGCTATCGCATGGCTTGTCCGCAATCATCCGGAGGTTTCCGACCCGCAAATCTCAAAGCTAATCGGCACCACCAAGCCGACGATTAACTCTATTCGCGACCGCACTCACTGGAAGACCAGCACCATCAACCCGACCGACCCCGTGTCGCTGGGTCTGTGTTCACAGATAGATCTTGACGAAGCGGTAAAAATTGGCGCTGAGAAGAAAGCTAAATTAGATGCTAAAAACGCGCCAAAGGGCGACGAGGGCGAAGCCTTAAAACCAGTTGCAGATGCGCTAGTCAATGAGCCAGAAGCACCAAAGGTTGAGCATACACTAGAGAGCTTGTTCAAACCGTCTACGCCAGAGAGTTAGACCCTTTTAGCTGTTTCAGCTTTTGCGCTTCTCGCTCGCCCTAACCTTTTCGCTTTCGGATTTTAGCTGGCCGCAGGCTGCCAAAATGTCGCGGCCTCTGGGGGTGCGGATGGGGGAGGCGTAACCGGCGGCGTTAATCTTGTCGGCAAAGCGCTCAATGGTCTCCCAGTCTGAACATTCATAATCACTGCCCGGCCACGGGTTGAACGGGATGAGATTGACCTTGGCGGGAATGCCCTTGAGTAAGTTAATCAGCTCGACCGCATGTTTAGAGCTGTCATTAATACCCTTGAGCATAACATACTCAAAGGTGATGCGCTTGGAGTTATTAAGACCCGGATAAGCGCGGCACGCCGCCATGAGTTCGGCCAAAGGATACTTCTTGTTGATCGGCATGATTTGCGAGCGCAGTTCGTCGTTAGCCGCGTGCAAGGATATAGCAAGCATGGCTTTGGTTCGCTCACCAGCAGGCACGATTTGCGGCACAACGCCGGACGTGGATAATGTGATACGGCGACGGCCAAAACTAAGACCCTCGCAATCGCAGATAATGTCAAGAGCTTTGGCAACTTCATCCGTGTTATACAGTGGCTCACCCATGCCCATAAACACAATATTGGTGAGTTTCCGGCCACCTTCAGAGCTAGGCCATTCATCCAAATCGTCCTTAGCTACCATAACCTGTAGGGCGATCTCGGCGGCGGTTAAATTACGCACCAAACGCTGGCTACCCGTGTGGCAAAACTTACATGTCAGCGTGCAGCCAACTTGCGAGGACACACACAAAGCCCCGGTTTTTGACACGGCGGGAATAAACACACTTTCGACCTCTATGCCCGGGGCCATGCGGATTAAATATTTTCTTGTACCGTCTACACTGATTTGCCGCTCGACAATTTCTGGCCGGTTCAGCTCAAATTTCTCGGCCAGCTCCGCCCGCAGGCCTTTGGCGATATTGGTCATAGACGCCCAATCCGTAACCCCGTAATTATAGACCCAGCGAAAAATTTGCCCGGCGCGCATACGCACTTGCTTTGGCGCGACACCAAAATCTGTCAGCGCCTCAGCGATTTCCTCCCGCGTTAATCCAGCCAACTGGACTTTACCTGCCGGTTTTGGGTTAGGGTTGGTTTTTATATTAAGTTCCATAAACCTACTTTCATGACGGCTCTCTAGCACATCAAAGCTATCTGAACAGGCTTTTAGTTCATATTTGCATTTTGTGTTGCATTGGAGTAGCAAAAACGTCGGAGGTCAAAGTGCGTATTTTGTTTTTTATTATTTTGCTGGATATTGCCGGGTTCGGAATATTACTGCCGTCCATTATGTTCGTGCTGGAAAATATGGGCGCGGGGCCGGCCTATGCTTCGATTATTATTGCGACTTATTCTATTGGGCAATTTATCGCCGGGCCGTTTTGGGGGGCGTTGTCCGACCGCATAGGCCGCAAGCCGGTTCTGGCTATTGCCCTATCCGGTGCATTCCTTGCTTATATCCTTATGATTTACGCCAAAACCCCCGAGATGATATTGCTATCGCGCGCCTTTGCTGGGTTAATGGCCGGCAATATCGCCACTGCCTACGCTGCAATTGCCGACCTGACCCCGCCCAAAGACCGCGCCAAGGGCATGGGCGTTTTGGGGGCGGCCTTTGGGCTTGGCTTTGTCATTGGCCCAGCCATTGGCGGGTATTTGGGTGGGGCAACACCGCAAACCGCCAATATTGTCTATCCGGCAATGGCCTCTGCTGTATTTTCTATGATGGCAATATTGGCTATTATCTTTTTGTTCAAAGAAACCCTGAACGAAGAACACCGTCAGGAAATCCTGTCTAAACCCCGTGTGGGTCGGCTGGACGCCATAAAGAAAATATCCGCACATCCGGTGTTGATAACATTATGTTTTTTCGTGTTTTTGGTCTCGACCACAGGGGCTTTGATGGATCCTGTGACCCCATTATTGGTTGGCAATCGTTACGGCTGGGGGCCACAACAAATGGGTAATATTTTTGTCATCGTCGGGATTAGTATTATTATCGTGCAAGGCGGCTTGGTTGGGCGCATCAAAAACCTAATGGGCGAAAAAAACATGGTGCGGCTCGCCTTGCTCTCTTTAATAAGCGGATTAACACTGATCATTTACACCCCGGTGCCTTACGGCGTGGTTGTCGGGTTTTGCTTGACGGGTATCGGCTCAACCCTATTCACGACGGGCATAAGCGCACTTGCATCCCACCGCGCCCACCCGACAGAACGGGGTCTGGTCATGGGGGTGGTACAATCTATGCAATCCCTGGGGCGCTCCACAGGGCCATTTTTTGCGGGCGGATTGTATGTTATTTGGCAGGGCCTGCCCTATGCTGTTGGCATAGTTTTGGTTGTATTTGCGCTAATTTGGATGAGTATTTTAATACACTCTGGAAAAGTCCAGAACGTCGATACCGCACCTACGGGTCATTGATAACCATAGCGCGGTCAGTTTAGTATTAGCCGTAGCGGCAATTTGTCAGCTAACTATAATATAGTCAGTTTTATAATAAAGCTAAATGGGAACAAAACATTATGCGTCATTTGAAATGGATTTTACCTATATTGGTTTTACTCGTCGCTATTTTTGCGTTTAGAATTATCTCCAAAATGCGCCCGGAAGCCCCAGTTGCCGAGCGCGTTGATAAGCGACCCGGTGTAACCGTCATCAATGCGCGACCCATAAATTATCAGCCCGTCATTCACACCCAAGGCACGGTCAGGCCAAAAACCTCTATTGAACTTGTCCCGGAAGTGGCAGGAAAAATCATCTGGGTATCGCCGTCTTTCTCCAATGGCGGTGCCTATAAAAAAGGCGAAACCCTGGTCCGCATTGATCCGCGTAATTATGAGTTCGCCATCGAAGCCGCCCAAGCCAATGTCGCCAATGCCCAAGCCGCACTGGCCAGAGAAATAGCCGAGGGCGAAATCGCCAAACAAGATTGGGATGACATTAGCGGTGGGCGCGCCGCCACGGATTTGGCTTTGCGCAAACCGCAACTGGCAGGGGCGCAGGCAACCTTAGCTTCAGCCAATGCTGCGCTCAACAAAGCGAAACTGGATTTACAGCGCACCAACATTACCGCGCCCTTTGCCGGGCGGGTGGATGTCAAACGCTCGGGGCTTGGCCAATATGTATCGCTGGGCAAGGTATTGGCAGATTTGTATTCGACCGACGCAGCGGAAATCCACCTACCGCTCACCGATACGCAAATGGGCAAGATAGATTTGGATCCGTCTTCTACGGACGGTAAATTAAAAGTGCGCTTATTTGCCAATGTCGGGGGCAAGCGACAATCTTGGCAAGGGCAATTAGCCCGCACATCGGGTGCAGTCGACCAAGCGTCCCGCGTGCTTAATCTCATTGTCGAGGTCAAAGACCCTTACGGCGTAAAAAACGGCGGCCCGCCTTTGCTAAACGGCTTGTTCGTGGAAGCGGAAATTCCGGGCGTAGCGCTTGACAATGTCATTCAAATCCCGCGCAAGGCTTTGCGAGCCGGAAACCGGGTTGTCACGCTGGACACTGACAATAAAATCCACAGCAGGACTGTAGAGCTTGTCCACACTGCGCCTGGTATCGCGCTCATTCGCGGTATTGAAGGCGGTACGCCCATTGTCATATCGGCGCTAGAACTCGTCATAGAAGGAACACAGGTAGATCCGAGCAGATCTAATGCCAGTAATAGGAACGGGGCTGGACAATGAACGGATTGATTAAATGGTTCGTCCGTAATCCAGTAGCGGCAAATTTATTAATGCTGACCATTATCGTTGGCGGATTACTTTCTCTGCGCGGTTATGACCGCGAAATTATGCCGACCATGCCGGCCAAATCTATCCAGATTACCGTCGCCTATCCCGGCGCTGATCCGGCGGAGGTTGAAGACCGCTTGTGTATCCGCATCGAGGAAGCCATCGCCGATATTGAAGGTGTCAATAAAATCCAGACCGTCGCAACCACTGGCCTGTGTACAATCAACGCTGGTACAGCTACCAATATCGACACCATTGTGGTGGTAGCCAATATCAAAGCCCAGGTCGATGCCATAAACACTTTCCCCGCTGGTAGTGAGCGCCCGGTGGTCGAATTGATTAAGTTTGAAAGCCAGCCCGTACAAGTCGCGGTTCTCGTGGATACGGATGAACGCACCCGTAAAGAAATCGCCACGAAAATTCGCAACGATCTGGCTAAACTACCAGGCGTTGATTATGCAGAGATGGTCGGGGCGCGCGAATATGAACTGGGCATAGAAATTTCGGAAGGGGCTTTGAGACGCTACGGCTTGACCTTTGACGATGTGGCAAATGCCGTGCGCGGTTCATCTTTGAATGTACCAGGCGGGGTCATTCGCGCCGAAGGTGGGGATATTTCCTTACGCACCCGCGCCCAAGCCTATACGGCGGCGGACTTTGCCAGCATAACCCTGATCAAAAATGCCGACGGCACTAACATTGCACTAGGCGATGTGGCAACAATCGAAGACGGGTTCGAAGAAAGCCCAGTAATCGCCCGGTTTAACAACCGCCCGGTCGTACTCATAGACGTGAAAACCATCACCAATCCGGATGTGGTCGGGGTCAGTAACGAGGTCAGGAACTATATTGAAAACGCGCATGAAAACTTGCCCGAGGGTGTTGAGTTAATCAGCTGGTTGGATTTGTCTAAATCCTTCAAAAGTCGGGTTGGCATCTTACTCAAAGGCGGACTTGTCGGGCTGGCACTGGTGTTTGTTTTATTGATGCTATTCTTGCGTCCACGCATCGCATTTTGGGTGTGTGTCGGCATGTTTACGGCCTTTATGGGCACGCTCTGGCTGCTGCCTATTGTTGGCGTATCTATGAATATGATCTCATTGTTCGCCTTTATTTTGGTGTTGGGCATGGTGGTGGACGATGCCATTATTATTGGTGAAAGTATTCATTCGGTACGCGAAGAAGGGCTTGTCGGTGTTGAGGCAGCGGAGAGCGGTACCATGCGGGTCGCTCGCCCGGTTCTTTATGCCGGACTAACCACCATGGTCGCATTCTCCCCTATATTGTTTTTGGAAGGCACGGCGGCGGCAGTGATGAGTCCACTTCCCTGGGTGGTCATTATCACATTGGTGTTCTCGCTTATCGAAAGCTATTTTATCTTGCCTGCGCATTTGTCCCATCTGAAAAAAATCGGCCCAACATCCAACCCGATCACAAAAACTCAACGCGCAATTGCTGCCGCTATGAAACGGTTTATTGCCAATGTTTACACCCCATTCCTACACCTGACCCTGCGGTTTAAGTTCATGACATTTGCCCTGTTTACCGGGTTTTGGTTGATCATGTTTTCTTTTGTCCAGAGCGGTTGGTTGCGGCAGGATTTTTTCCCAAGCGTGCCCAATGATTATATCATCGCCGACATCACCCTAACCGACGGTATTGCTTTTGACAGAACTGCCGAAGTATTGGCGCAAGTGGAAGCGGTAGCCCTCGGGCTTAATCAGTATTACAAGGGCAAAAACGGTGAAGAGCCGGTGGTTAATGTCCACACTTACGCCGAGGGCAATCGGGTCAGCGCAACCATTGATTTGATAGAAACCACCAAACGCAAAAATCAGGTTCGCGATATTGCCAGCTATTGGCGCAAAGCTATTGGCTCTGTTGCGGATATGAAAGATTTCGAGATTAGTTACCAAAGCTGGCGTCGGGATAAACCCTTACGGTTTGTATTGGCCGCAGACAGCCGCGCCACTATGGAAGCGGCGGCAAAAGACTTGGAAGCCGAGTTGATAAAATTCGCAGGCGTTTACGACATCACCGACACCCTGCGGTCGGCCAAACAAGAATTGATCATTGACCTCAAACCCCAGGCAGAAAGTCTCGGCCTCAATGCCAGTGACCTTGCGCGCCAAGTCAGGCAAGGGTTTTTCGGCGAAGATATACAGCGCATCGCACGAGGGCCTGATGATGTAAGGGTAAAGGTTCGCTACCCGGCACAGGCGCGTACATCACTGGAAGCCTTGCAAAACATGCGAGTTCGAACACCCGACGGTGCCCAAGTACCGTTCTCAACTGTGGCCAATATCCGTTTTGAACAAGGCGCTACCTCCATCAAGCGTCTCGATAGGCGCAGAGTGGTCGAAGTTACGGGCAGTATAGACCGTCAAAAGACCAACGCCCAAGAAGTCACGCGCGCGGTTACCAAAGAAATATTGCCTAAATTACAGGAAAAATACCCGGATCTGGAATTTGTGCTGGAGGGAGATCAAAAAGAAATCGGTAAATTTATTACGGGCCTAATCATCGCCGGGTTCACGTCTTTGTTCGGAATTTACGCGCTAATTGCCATAGCATTTCGCTCATACCTGCAACCGCTTTTGGTGATGTTTGCCATTCCGTTTGGCTATATAGGTGCTGTGCTGGGACATTTAGTTTTCGGCTTGCCTTGGTCGATGTTTTCCTTTTTCGGCGTGGTTGCTGCCGCCGGGGTTGTGGTTAATGATAATTTGGTGCTGATAGATTACATCAATGTCCTGCGTGACAAAGGCGTAAAGATAAAAGATGCCGTCACTCAGGCCGCAGCCAGCCGCTTTCGGCCAATTTTGCTGACCACGCTGACCACGTTCTTTGGCCTAATGCCGATCACAATGCAAAAAGCCCCGCAAGCGCAATACCTAATTCCCATGGCAATTTCCTTGGCTTTTGGTGTGGTCTTGGCGTCGATTGTGACATTGCTTCTGATACCGGCTATGTATATGTGGCTGGATAAATTGCGGGGCGGGTCGCGTAAAAAACCAAACGGCGACTTTAATGTTAAAACGGACGCTGCCTACGCGGAATAACCGTCCAGAAATGTACCGCACAACAAAGCGGCAAATTCATCTACAGATAAATTGCGCTTACTTTCATTTTCTGGTCGGCTATACCAAGTATGGGTCCAGTTGATCATGCCGACAAACATCATGGCTGTCGGAAATTGCAAATGGCTTTGGGTTTTTAGCTTCGGGTTTAAATCTGTTAAAACCGGATATAAAGCCTCAACGCTACGGCGCAGGAGGAAATTTATCTGGCGGGATTGTTCATCCGTAAGCGCGCCGAGGTCGCTTAATATTAACTTATGTTGATCACGGTATTTGACATTCATGCCAAGTAGCGCCTGTGCGTATTGCTCTAGCCGCTGTCGCGCATCTGTGTCTTTGTTTTCCAATGTGGGCAATAGACTTGCCGCTAGAAATTCGGCATGATCTTTTATGATTTCAAAAAACAACTGCCCTTTAGAGGGGAAGTAATAATACAGCCGCGATTTCACCGTATTGCAAGCTTTGGCAATATCAACAATCGACGTGCCGTAATACCCTTTGGCCGCGAACAATGCCGTGGCGCTGTCCTTGATACGGGCGCGCTTTGATTGGTAATCCTGTGCTTGCATCCGCGCCATATCAAACCCGTTCAATCACACAAGCGATACCTTGGCCAACCCCGATACACATAGTGATTAAACCGTAACGACCGCCCGTCCGTTCCAATTGGTGCAGGGCAGAACCGGCTATGCGTGTACCGCTCATGCCCAGCGGATGTCCCAGCGCTATAGCTCCTCCGTTCGGATTAACCCGTTCATCATCGTCGGCCAAGCCGAGCGCGCGCATTACGGCCAGAGCTTGCGCGGCAAAGGCTTCGTTCAGTTCAATCACGTCCATGTCCGACAACGATAACCCCATCAGCGCCAATACTTTTTGCACGGCAGGCGCAGGTCCCATGCCCATAACTCGCGGCGCCACACCAGCAACTGCCGCGCTGACAATACGGGCGCGGGGGGTGAGATTGTATTTTTTTGCCGCCGCCTCTGACGCCACCAACATGGCCGCCGCACCGTCATTTATGCCTGAAGCATTGCCCGCCGTCACCGTGCCGCCCGCACGGAATGGTGCGCGCAGTTTCGCCAACACATCCAGCGGCGACAAACGCAAATGCTCGTCGTGTTCTACAACAGTCACAACACCCTTACGGTTCGGGATTTCTATGGGCACGATTTCTTCGGCAAACAGTCCAGCATCTTGGGCGGCTTTGGCTTTTACTTGCGAATTATGGGCGAAGAGGTCTTGGTCAGCACGGGAAATATTAAATTCTTCCGCCAAGTTTTCCGCAGTCTCTGGCATAGAGTCTGTACCGTATTGCGCGTCCATCAATGTATTGACAAAGCGCCAGCCCATTGTCGTATCATAGGTTTCCGCATTACGCGAGAATGCGGTGGTGGCTTTGGCGGTCACGAAGGGTGCGCGGGACATGCTCTCGACACCCGCCGCAATGACCAATTCGCCTTCACCGGATTTTATCAACCGCGAAGCCTGAACAACGGCGTCTAGGCCAGAGCCACACAAACGATTCAAAGTCACGCCCGGCACATCCGTCCCCAAGCCTGCAAGCAAAGTGGCCATACGGGCAATATTGCGATTGTCTTCCCCAGCCTGGTTGGCGCACCCCATAAATACATCATCCACGCGCGACCAGTCCACATCTTTGTTACGCGCCATTAAATCCCGTAAGGGCATGGCCGCCAAGTCGTCAGCACGGACGCTGGACAAGCCACCGCCATACCGGCCAATGGGCGTGCGGATAGCATCGCAAATATATGCTTGCTTTATTGTTTTGCTCATCCTATTTCCCCGTAAATCTGGGTTTGCGTTTTTCCACGAACGCACTAACCGCTTCGGCGTAATCATCGGTGAAGCCTGCCTTTTGCATGGATAAGCGCTCCAACTCCAATTGCTCATCTAGGGTATTGTCAAAAGACGCCCGGATTGCAGCGCGGTTCAGCGCTAACCCGATGGGAGGTTTAGACGCCAAATTTTCCGCTAATTGCGATGCTTCGTCCATTAAATCACCGGGAGCGCAAACATCCCATATCAAACCCCAATCTTTTGCTTTTTCTGCTTTTAAGGGCGTAGCCAATAAAGACAAACCCAGCGCCCTAGCCAGCCCCACATGGCGTGGTAAATGATAAGTGCCACCACTATCCGGCAGCAAGCCAATATTGGAAAACACCTCAACAAATTTGGCCGTATCTGCCGCAATGACAATATCACAGGCCAGTGCGATATTTGCCCCCGCCCCGGCAGCGACCCCGTTGACCGCGCACACAGTCGGGATTTTACAAGCGTGCAAGCGCTTTATCAGCGGGTTATAATATGTGGTAATTGTTACGCCCAGGTCTGTCTTGCTGGCTCCGGGAGAAACATTACGTTCCCCCAAATCCTGGCCAGCGCAAAACCCGCGCCCCGACCCCGTGATCAACAAACAGCGCACAGTATCGTCCGCATCAATCATGTCCAGCGTCAACGCCAAAGCCTGGTGCATTTTCTCATTGAATGAATTAAGTTTATCCGGACGGTTTAACGTGACAATCGCCACAGCGTTTTGTTTCTCATATAATATGGTCGATTGGCTCATGCCTTACTCCGTTTGCTTTACTTTACGCCTTAGAGGGGTTATGCCAATATTTGACCGATCAATCAATTAATAAAAGGGCTATTATGTTGCTAGAAAACTATGCCGAGGGACACTGGCTTGCGGGGTTCTCTGGCTACCGGGACTTACGGGATTCGGTTACGGGCAAAGTTGTCGCCAAAACATCTTCCGAAGGCCTAAACTTCGAAGCCATGCTCGATTATGCCCGCACGGTCGGCGGGGCTAATTTGCGCAAATACGGGTTTCATGACCGCGCCTATATGCTCAAAGCCCTTGCCGGTTATTTGATGGAACGCAAAGAGGACCTTTACGAATTATCCTATAGCACAGGCGCCACCCGCTCTGACAGCTGGATAGATATTGAGGGCGGGTTTATGACCTTGTTCGCGGTGTCGGGCAAGGCGCGGCGCGAAATGCCCGACGGTAACGTTTATGTGGACGGCGAGCTTGAGACATTATCACGCAGCGGCACATTTATGGGGCAACACATTGCCTTGCCTTTGCAAGGTGCGGCAATCCATATTAACGCTTATAATTTCCCGGTCTGGGGGGCTTTGGAAAAATTCGGGCCAGCCTTCATTGCCGGGGTGCCGACCATTATCAAACCCGCGTCTGATGGTTCTTATTTGACCGAAGCTATGGTACGGATGATGGTGCAATCGGGTATATTACCTGAGGGTGCCGTGCAACTTATTTGCGGCTCTACAGGCGATTTGCTCGACCATGTCACCTGCCAAGATGTGATCTCGTTTACCGGTTCGGCCAGCACGGCTAGGATGCTCAGGAGCAAACCCAATATCATAGAAAATTCAACCCGATTTATTGCCGAACAAGATAGTTTGAACGGTTGTGTACTCGGCATGGACGCCGCACCCGGTACGCCAGAATTTGATTTATTTATCAAAGAGATTGCCAGTGAAATATCCGTTAAAGCCGGACAGAAATGCACCGCCATTCGCCGCGCAATGGTGCCGAACGAATTTATGGACGCGGCGATTAGTGCGCTCGGTGACCGTCTTGCCAAAATAGACATCGGAAACCCGCGCGGCAAAACCACCCGTATGGGGGCGCTGGCTGGAATGGGGCAGCGAGCGGATGTATTGGAGAAGCTCGGCATATTGTCCGCAGAAAACCCTATTGTCATTGGCAATGCGGATAGGTTCGCGGACAGTGGTGGCGCTTACCTCGAACCTATCGTTATGTGCTGTGACAATCCGCTTGAAAAAACCGATGTCCATAGCGTCGAAGCTTTTGGCCCGGTTAGCACTTTGATGGGCTATGGCGATACCGACGAAGCTATCGCCCTTTTGCAAAAAGGCGGCGGCTCTTTGGTGGCTTCGGTGTTTAGTTATGACGCGGGCTTTACGCGGGATATTGTCATGGGCGCCAGCGCCTTTCACGGGCGCATGTTAATCGGCGACCGAGACAGTGCGGGCGAAAGCACGGGCCATGGTTCGCCCCTGCCAAATCTGGTTCACGGCGGGCCGGGCCGGGCCGGCGGCGGCGAAGAAATGGGCGGCGTGCGCGGTGTCATGCACTATATGCAGCGCACAGCCATTCAAGGAAGCCCGGCGGTTATCGCCAATATCACAGGCGAATGGATACCGGGCGCCAAAACCCGCAAAGTAAAAACCCATCCGTTCAGGCGCATATATAAAGACCTAAAAATCGGCGACCAACTACAAACCAAATCCCGCAAGGTGACCCTGAACGATATAGAGCTATTCGCCAACTCAACAGGCGATACATTCTACGCCCATATGAACAGCGAAGCCGCCAAAGCCAACCCGTTTTTCGAAGACCGGGTCGCCCACGGTTATTTATTGCTATCATGGGCGGCGGGTCTGTTCGTCTCCCCCGACCCCGGCCCCGTCCTTGCGAATACCGGCCTAAACAACCTAGCCTTCATGACCCCGGTTTACGACGGCGACGAAATAAAAGTAGCGCTAACAGTCCGCCGCAAAAAACGCCGCACAGAAGACTACGGCGAAGTAGGCTGGGACGTAGAGATCACTAACCAAAAAGACGAGATTTGCGCGCGGTATGAACTACTGACTATGGTTTCGTTTGAGGATGAGCATTAACTCATGAGCGACGAACTCTATGTGATACTAAGTATAGCAGCTTTTGTTCTCGCAGGCGTCTGGCTAGCAAGTTGCTACTTCCTATTTCATCGACTTAAAAACAATCACAATGAACAATGGATCGCTCTTGGTAAACCTACTCTTTTTAATCACTTAGCAACTAACCTGCATGACTGGCTAAAACCTATACGGTTAATATTCAAAATAATTGTAGGTAAAATACCGAACACATTTAACGACAATACAATATCATTAACAATTTGGATAATGCGCATAGTCGCGCCGACACTTGTTATTTTAGGTATAATTACTGGCATTGAAGGGCTTTACCGCTAACTTAATGTTAGCAATTTAAACCGCCATCGCCGTTTTAATCGAAACCAGTTTACGCTTCTCTTCACACCATAATTTCAACTTCACGCATTTCAAACTCTGTGCCAAAGTCAGGCGTTTTATGTTGACCAGTTTTGGATGGTCGCGCAGAGCTTCGGTGAGGCGGTAAAACGGGATGCGGGAATTTAGGTGATGCACATGGTGGATACCGATATTGCCTGTGAGCCAGCGTAAGGGCTTGGGTAGGTCGTAATGGGAAGAACCAAATATAGCGGCGTCGTTGCGACCCCATGCCTCGCCTTTATCCCAGATAGTATCTTCAAATTGGTGTTGAACAAAAAACATCCAGACACCCAGCGCACCAGCTGCGATAATCATGGGAATGTAAATCAACAGGAATGTCTTAAGGCCGAAGAAATATATTATTCCGCCGATAAGAGCAGCAATGAATAAATTCGTGCCCATAGCGCTAAACCAATATTTAGGTTCTTTGCGCATGAATTTATCTGGCAATCTTTGGGCAATCAGGAATACATAAATAGGGCCAATGAGAAACATAACTATTGGATTTCGGTAGAGGCGGTACAAAAACTGGGTTTTGGGCGAGCTGGCTTTATATTCGGCTACGGTCAACATATAGATGTCGCCAATACCGCGCTTTTCTAAATTCCCGGACGAGGCATGATGGGTTAAATGGGCGCGTTTCCAAATAGAAAACGGTGTCATGGTAATGACGCCGATAACCCGACCAACCCATTCATTGAGCTTTTTTTGTTTGAAAAACGCACCGTGGGAACAATCATGTTGGATAATAAACAAGCGCACCAAAAACCCTGCGGCCAAAAGCGACAATCCAAAACTTAGAAACATACTGATTTTTAAGGCAAAATAGGACAGTACACACAATGCCATAAACGGTAGGAAGGTCACGGCAATTTCAAACAAGCTACGCAACATTTTCGGTTGGCGATAGGCCATCATTAAACGCATCCATTCTTTGGCGCTTAAAGTCTCGTCCGAGTTTGTTTTGGAAGTTTTTTCGTCAATTGTAGTATGGCTCATGCAGAGGCTCTCATTTAAGGGTACCGATTCTATACTTATATATGGATATATATGCGCCTAAGGTAAAGCGAAGTTTAACCAGTGCAAGACAAAAATATATCATAAGCAGTCACTTTTTTGACAGATGCATGTTACAAATTTATTGTTTGACCGATTGGTCAAAAATATATAGACTACATCCATGTATTCAACCGATTTACGCACTGACAAGGAAAAGAAATCTGCTGACCAGCAGATTCTAGATGACGCCGAATTATGGGACACCTTTCAAGCGCGTATCGACAATGGCGACACTATAGAAGCCAAAGATGCTATGCCGGAGAAATATCGCCAGACCCTGACCCGGCAAATATCCCAACATGCTCATTCTGAAATCATTGGCCAATTGCCCGAAGGCAATTGGGTGACGCGGGCGCCGACCTTGAAACGCAAACTTATTTTACTGGCGAAAATTCAGGACGAAGCCGGACACGGGCTTTATCTGTATTCCGCCGCAGAAACCCTTGGCCGTTCTCGGGACGATATGGTGGCGGATTTGTTGTCTGGAAAAGCCAAATATTCCACCATTTTTAATTACCCTACCCCGACATGGGCCGATATTGGCACCATTGGTTGGCTGGTCGACGGCGCCGCGATTGTTAACCAAATACCCTTATGCCGCTGTTCTTACGGCCCCTATGCTAGAGCCATGGTGCGGGTGTGTAAGGAAGAAAGCTTCCATCAGCGTCAGGGCTACGAGATTGTCACCACATTGGCGCGGGGCAGCGCAGAGCAAAAAGCAATGGCGCAAGATAGCCTCAACCGTTTCTGGTGGCCGTCATTGATGATGTTCGGGCCGAGCGATAGCGCCTCGACCCATTCTTCACAAAACATGAAATGGAACATTAAGCGCCACTCTAACGACGAACTACGTCAGCGCTTTATCGACGCGACCATACCTCAAGCCGAATTCCTTGGCCTAACCATTCCCGACCCTGATTTAAAATGGAACGAAGAGCGCGGCTCTTATGACCACGGCGATATAGACTGGGACGAATTTTGGGCAGTGATAAAAGACGGCGGCATTTGCGGCAAAGACCGGATACAGGCGCGCCGCGCCGCCGCCAAAGACGGGGTTTGGGTGCGTGCGGCAGCAGAGGCCTATGCGGCAAAACAGAGCGCTAAAGAACAAGTTGCTTAAGATGGGCAGCATAAGGAATATTTATGAGCAATAATAATTGGCATCTCTATGAGGTTTTTATCCGTTCCAAAAACGGGCTGGCGCACAAACATGCAGGCAGTGTCCATGCCCAAGACGCGGAGACGGCTATCCTGTCGGCGCGTGACCTGTACACAAGACGCGGTGAGGCCAGCTCGCTCTGGATTATAAAATCCAGCGATATTATCGCGTCCGATCCGGGAGAAGCGGGCGAACTTTACGATCCGTCCGATGATAAAATTTACCGTCATTCAACTTTCTATACCGTCCCTGACGGTGTGAAAAATATGTAGCGTTATGAGTGTTGCGGAAAAATATATTGGAGCAAAAACTCCGAGCAAACCTGAGACCATTTACATGCTCCGGCTGGCGGATAATACCCTAATCCTTGGTCAACGCCTGTCCGAAATGTGCGGCCACGCTCCCGAAATGGAACTGGATATTGCTTTGACCAATATCTCACTCGATTTGATTGGACAGGCAAAATTGTTGTTCGAGCATATTTTAACGCTGGAAGATTTAGCGCCCAATGCTGACGTCTTGGCCATGACCCGTCCGCTTGAACAATATACAAATTGCCTGTTCGTAGCCCAGCCCAATGTGGATTTTGCCCACATTATGTTGAAACAGTATTTGTTCTCGACCATGCAAAAACTACAATACGAAGCTCTGCTGGAATCGAGAGATGAAACTTTGGCGGCAATTGCAGAAAAGTCTTTGAAGGAAATCGCCTATCATATTCGCTTTGCCAAAACCTGGCTTCTGCGGCTCGGCGACGGCACAGAAGAAAGCCGCACCCGCATGGCCGATGCACTAGATTGTCTCTGGCGCTTTACAGGCGAAATGTTTGTGCGTGATGCGGGTCTTGCGGATGCTGTAAATGCTGGCCTGTCTACGGATTTCACGCAGCACTATGATGGCTGGACGTTGGAAGTTGAAAGCGTCTTCACCGAAGCTGGCGGCCTGACACCGCCGGAAACTGCACGCATGATTATGGGCGGGCACCAAGGGCAGCATGATGATAATTTGGGGCATATTTTGGCTGACATGCAATTTATGCAGCGTAGCTATCCGGGCCTAAAATGGTAGGCTTGGAATGGTAGACAAAGAACATTTACTGGACTTGATGGCAGAGATTATGGACCCGGAAATCCCCGTGATCAATATTGTTGAATTGGGTATTGTACGCGGTATTGAGAACGGCTCGCCGCCAAGCATCGTCATCACCCCGACCTATGTGGGTTGCCCTGCCACAGATATGATTAGCGAGATGATCCGGGAGAAATTGGACACGGCAGGGTACGATAATGTTGGTATTAAAAACCAATTGTCCCCCGCGTGGGCGACCGATTGGATCACCGAATCTGCTCACGAAAAACTGCGTATCTACGGTATTGACCCACCCGGCGCCCACACTCCCACTTGCCCGCGCTGCGGTTCGGCCAACACCAAACTCATCAGCGAGTTTGGTTCGACCCCGTGTAAAGCCCTCCATGCCTGCAAAGATTGCCTGGAGCCGTTTGACCGATTCAAGTGCCATTAAACTTAAGGGAACGAAATGTCCAAATTTTACAAAATCCCGGTTGCCAAAGTCGAAAAACTGACCCCAGACAGCGTGGCTATCACATTCGGTATAGCTGATAAATTAAAATCTATTTTCACCTTTAAGGCTGGGCAGCATGTTATTGTCCGTAAAAATATAGGCGGCGAAGACATACGCCGCACATATTCATTTTGCTCTGCGCCACATGAAAATGTATTTCGTATCGCTGTGCGCCAAATTGATGATGGAACATTTTCCACCTATGCCAACACCGTGTTAAAGTCCGGAGATGTTTTGGAAATATCCCCACCTATCGGTGCCTTTACATTCAGCGCTAAACCCGCCGGGACTTATGTCGGCATTGCCGCAGGCTCTGGCATCACACCGCTTATGTCCATGATCCGCACGGCTTTAACCAGCGATAATGAAAGCAAGTTTTTCCTTTATTACGGCAACCGCGATGCCAAACACACAATGTTTCGCGCCGAATTAGCGGCGCTTAAAAATTTATATATGGGCAGGTTTTCCGCGCAAATGTTTATGACCAAACAAGCGGTGGATATTCCGTTTTCCAACGGACGCATAGACGGTGAAAAAACTGCCCATTTACACGCCCACGTTTTTTCTGCTTTGAATGTAAACGGATATTATTTGTGTGGCCCCAAATCCATGGTCGACGGGGCGCGAGCTAGCCTGCTAGCAACGGGTGAGCCAGAAGCCAAAATCCATTCCGAACTGTTCTTTGTAGGCGAGGCTGGCGAGCGCCGTAACACCGCCAATGCCCACGCCAAAGTCAAAATTAATGTGGTCATGGACGGGCGCAAGGTCAAGGTCGATTACCGCGACGAACACGGCTCTATCCTAGAAGCCGTGCTGGCCGCAGGTCTAGACGCGTCGTTCTCGTGCAAAGGCGGCGTCTGCGCCACCTGCCGTGCCAAAATCACAGACGGCAAGGTAGACATGGCCATCAATTACGGCTTGGAACCAGAGGAAATTGCAGACGGATATGTCTTGTCTTGTCAGTCGGTTCCCTTGAGTAAAACCGTAACCATTAATTTTGATGCATAGTTATACTTGTTTACCAAGTATAAAAATTCAGTGGTCAAAACCAGCCTACCCCCTAACAATACCCCCTAGCCAAGTGCGTTTGCCGTGGTATTAAACGTAAAACAATTACAGGAGTACGACATGGCAAAACGAGAATATCCGAGCGGGAATTTGATGGCGGGCAAGCGTGGGTTGATCATGGGGGTTGCCAATAAAAATTCTATTGCTTGGGCGATTGCTGAACAGTTGGCGGCTCAAGGCGCAGAGATTGCCTTCACTTATCAAGGCGAAGCGATGGAGCGCCGCGTTCGACCTCTCGCAGAAAGCCTCGGTGCAAAAATTATCATGTCGTGCGATGTCACCGACGATGCGTCTATGGACGCTTTGTTCGGTGCCATAAAAGAAGAGTGGGGCGAAATGGATTTTCTGGTGCATTCCGTAGCCTTTGCCGGGCGCGACCAATTGGCTGGTTCTTTTATTGACCAAACCACCCGCGAAGGATTTAAAACGGCGCTGGATATTTCCGCCTATAGTTTTGTCGATGCCGCCAGACGTAGCGCCGCCATGATGAGCGAAGGTGGGTCTATGGTCACCATGACTTATCTGGGTTCGGAACGGGTCGTGCCCAATTACAATGTTATGGGCGTGGCCAAAGCGGCGCTTGAAGCCTGCACTCGTTACCTAGCCGCCGACCTCGGTCCGCGCGGTATTCGGGTGAACGCTATTTCCGCAGGTCCGATTAAAACACTCGCCGCCGCTGGTATCGGCTCTGGCCGTCATATGTTCCGCTTCAACAAAGCCACCGCCGCCATGCAAGAAAACACCGACCTGGAGGGCGTAGCCGGCGCCGCGCTGTATCTATTGTCATCGCTGGGCACAAGCTGCACAGGCGAAACCCACCACGTAGATGGCGGTTTCCACGCCATAGCCATGCCCCAAGAAGGGCCGCTGAAAGCCAGCCTTGGTATAGATTAGAATATAGATTTGTTAAACACACCACGCTTTTTTAATAAACAATTATTGATCGCAATTGATGGTTTGTTAACAGATTCAATGCATTTGTTCTGCGCTTAGTATGTTGCAAATTTACATTACTTTCAAAGGACGCGACCATGAAAACCAAACTAAAACTTCTATCAAATGCATCTCGCGCACTAAGTGCCACGATTTTTCTCTCAGCAGTCAGTAGTGCCGCCTTCGCTGGTTCTGGCGAATTTGGTGTTGGCGGGAGCGTGGGCACGGCGGGCGTGGGCATACATGCCAAGGCCGCTTTTTCTGATTATGTCTCTGTAACTGGTGGATTTGACTATCTCAAATTTGGCCGCGACGAGGTCTATGACGGCATAAATTATGAGGGTGATCTCAAATTTTCAAATTTTAGCGGGTTGGTAAATTTCCATCCATTTAAGAACGGCTTCAATATTTCTGGCGGCGCCTATATCGGCGACAAAACCCTAGATTTGACCGCAACTCCGGCTACAAATGTACAAATCGGCGATGTAAGCTTTACACCAGCCGAAGTTGGCACGTTGAACGGGGCGGCGTCTTTGAAAAATTTGGCACCTTATGCAGGGATTGGCTATGATGGCTTTATGACTGCAAGTGGCAACTGGAGTTTCAACGCTAAAGCAGGGATATTGTTCACAGGGACACCGGAAATATCGCTGGTATCAACGGGCGGTACACTCAGCAATGATCCAACTTTTAGGGCTGAACTGACAAAGGAAGTTAACAATCTTCAGCGAGACATCAAAGATTTTAAATATTACCCCGTCGTGTCTTTAGGCGTCACACGTAAGTTTTAGCATAAGCGCTCAAAAAGCGCCACTTTCCCGTTAATTCTTTCCCTGTTAACCTTCAGGGAAAGCACTATTTCCGCATCCCCGCCGCCTCGTTCAAGCTCATAGGGGCGGCTGGTTCGCTTGGCTCTACCTGTGTTTCCGTGCCGTTTTCTTTACCGTTCTCTTTGGCCTCTTCCAACTCTTCTTCGACCTCTTCCATAATGCGCTCTATGTCGTCGCCTCGGACATGCGGGTCGACGGCACGGCGCATTTCGCGGACAAATTGCTTCCGTAAATTTCGCATATTGGCAATACTGCGCTTACGGTTCTGCTCGTTATTTTGGTCGAGCGTATCCAAAACATGATAGGCATGCAAAATAGCTTCAAGCGCAGACAGGCGGCGCTTATTATCCACCTCCCAATTTTCATTATGTGATGGCACAGCCAGATTAGGGAACAGCCATTTTGCTTTATCAAGCAAGCCCCGCAAACTCGCCACGGTTCTACCGCGCTCTAAATCATAATCGGATGTGGTGAATTTTGCCGGATCAATTTTACACAATTGCTGGGCAAGGGACATTTCGCGCACTACATCGCGGCCCCAGGCTCTCACTTCGCCTTTATAGGTTTCCTCGGCGCTGACCGCCTGCAGTTTTTCTTGTTTCTTGGTCTCGGCGATTTGGCGGTTGGTTTCCGCGACGGCGCGTTTTCGCGACAAGAAGCCAAATGCAAATTGTGTGACCAAAGCCATGATCGAAACCACCATGGCAAAGAGCGAAATCCAATTTATGTCTTCCATGCCAACTCCCCAAACATGCGCACATGCACAAACCTGTTTTAACGCTTCCCTACTTTAGCGCTACCCTATCTTAGCGCCTCAAAGTCCGCTTTGTCCATACGGCTGGCGGCAAGATAAACAATATCCAGCAAAATACTAGGCCGACCACGCCCGGTCATTGCCGCCAAACTATCGGCGTAGTCGGCGTTTTCGCACGATAGTCTTACCGTCGTGCGCCGCTCCGCCGCAAACCTAAGCTCCGAAAACCAAGCCGAAACCTCCGACACATGGGCGTTTTCGCGGAAATGGGTCAGCGCCCGATTCATCACCTTGGAACGTGCCTTGGTCGACATCTGCCGCCCCATACGCTTTAGGAGCATCTCCGCCCCCGGCTCAATCATCATTTCTACGGCAATCATAGGGGCAGCTTTCATAGGCAAGGTGTAACAAGTTATGGTTAACCAAAAGTGACCGGAACGCCGGGTTTGAAAGCAGAACTGGCTTTATGGTTAATGAGGGGTATAGAGATAATCGAGAATGAAAGGAAATTATGCTTTCAATATATGCCGCGCCACATCCAACTCACTAACCAACAAATCTACATCATCTTCGGTACTCAAAAAACTTGTTGTGCAGATGCGCAGGACGCTGCGACCTTCAAAGGCTACGCGTCCTAGCCAGACTTTGCCACGCTGCTCGACCGTGTCGGCAATTTTCTGGGAATCTATGTTGTGCCGTTTGTCGTCAAATACAATGACAGGCAAAGTGCTTGTGTTGCGGATCTGCCAGCCATGTTTCGGGAGTTGTTGGCGCACATAATCCGCTAGCGCAAAATGCTGGTCAAACATTTGCCTATAGCCCACCTCGCCGACCACGCGCAGCATCATCCACAACCGCAGCCCCAAAAACCGCCGCGACCACTGATTGGTGGTGATGTAAAAATCTTGCCCGTCACCCTCAGGCATATAGCTGGTCTTGACCGAAAACACATTGGCGGCATATGACGGGTCACGCAGGGCAATTATACCTGCGCCCATAGGCACGGACAACCATTTATGAGCATCGATAGTGACGCTGTCCGCTTGCTCTATGCCCGCTAACAAACCAAGCCTGTTTTTGTCAAATATCAAAGCTCCCGCCCATGCGGCGTCCACATGGAAATGAATATCTTCACGCGCGGCAACCTTGTAGCAAGCAACCAATGGGTCGATCATGCCCGCGCCCGTAGTACCACATGTGGCGGCGATCATGATCGGTTGAAACCCGTCTTTCTTATCTTTGGTAATAATGTCTGCCAACGCATTCGCGTCCATGCGTCCGTCGCCGCTGGTCGGGACAAGCCGCACGGCTTTGGCGCCAAGCCCCGTAGCCTTAGCAATTTTAATCCAGGCCAAATGGGAATCCGCCGAGACGTATAGGCTGGGCGCATTATCAAATGCCCGAACACCGTGTTCAATATAATCACTAGATGCACGACACAGCGCCGCTAACATAGCGGTTTCATTGGCTTCGGAACCACCAGAGGTAAAATGCGCCGTACCGTCCGGCATAGAAAGCTTCGCGCACACCATATCCGCAATTCTGCGCTCCATAGTCACAGAGGCGGACGCATGGGAGGTGACACAAATTTGCGGATTGCGCACCGATGCCAGCACATCCCCAACCACGGCAGGCCAAGCGGCGGTTGGATTGAAATAACCAAAACAACGGGCGCTAGCTGAACGTAAATCACCGTTCTCCATTAAATTGGCGGCTTCGCTAAGGGCAGCCTCAAGCGCAACAGGCTTCTTAAAATCTATGTCCGCAATAGTGCGTTTGGTTTCTGTGAAAGACCAAGCAGGCACCACAGAGCCGTCATTAAAACTTGAATAGGCACTCTCGACTTGCTCGGCTAGAGTCTGCAAATTGGCTGCATCATGATATACAAAACTGTTCGGAATTTCAGGCATAATATATTCTCCTTACGGAGAACAAAACTAGCACAAGAAATATTTCAGACAAGCCACATTCAGACATCGCATTTATGGTAGAATGTATTTTCTACAGTCGCTATGCATCAACTACCTAGGGAGCCTGGATTGATAAGGCCGTCTGGATCCATTTCATCTTTTATTGCTTTGAGGAGTGCGCGAGCACCTGGGTTTAAGGACTGTTGGTAGTCATAGGTTTTCCCTATCTGCAAGTGCGCGGCACCGTGCTCTGCCATTAGATTTTTTAAGGCGGTACGTATTTTTCCGACCGCTGCCCGTGCATCCGGATTATCTGCAAAGCCACTTATTTTGCGCAAATGTCCGGCTTCGACTTTGCGGTGGTGAATATCCATCAAGGCATCGGGCCAGAAGAACACAGGCTCTATAACCATAGCGCTAGCGCCAACACTGGTCAGGAGATAGCCCGTACCGATTTCGTATTTTTCGCAAATGCCTTTGTGCTCATCGAATAATTTTGTGACGGCATCCATCAGGGTAACTGCTTTGGAATGGGGCACCACCGCGTGTACGGGCGCCCAGCGCTCTCCTTGCGGGCCGATCATGGAATTGGGCGGATTAAACGGATTGGCCGCGACCAATGTCGGGATAGCATTTTCGATCTCTGTGCCGCCAGCATTTTTCATGATTTTTCGAACGGCTTCAATGTCGGATTGCGCGGCTTGTTTGTGGTGGCTCTCGCTGGTGATGTGAACGGAATACGGCACGTCTTTCATAAACCCGCGCCCGACACTGGCAAGTTTTGCGCCAGTTTTAAGCGCACCCAAAACAGAACCGCTAGCTTTTAGGGCGCCTGCAAGCGCTTTCACGTCTTTGGCCAAACTTTCCCGTTTCATGCGCTGGGCTTGCAAAAACGGATCGAAACCAAAGCACTCGGACGCTAGGCCTTGGCGGGCAATCTCGCTCATAGCCGGGAGCATATCTTGGTAGCGCTCGAAGCTAAATGAAGCATGATCTTTGTGTTTCGGTGCGCGTATCAATTTTAAACTTATCTCTGCCTTGATACCGAGCGCACCACAATCCCCCGTAAACAACCCCGTCATATCCGGGCCGAAGTTGCGGAAAAAACCGGAGCCGGTTTCGACAATACGCCCGTCTGCCGCGACGACTTTCAAACTCGTAACACTGTCCGCAGACGTGCCGTACAGCCCTGAGCCAAAGAATATAGAATTCTGGCTAACCGACCCGCCGACCGTAGCATATAACCCTGATAAAGTCCCCCAAAACGGCGTGCGCAGACCCGTGCCTGCAAGCGCTTTATGCAAAGCCGCCCACGTACATCCGGCCTCTACGGTTACATACATATCGTCCGCATTTATTTCGACAATCTTGGCCATACGCGATGTATCTATGCTAACCGATTTATTGGTACTGGGCAGATAACCGCCCGTATAGGACAGTCCGCCACCGCGCGGGAAGACGGCAAAGCCATTGTTTGTGGCTAGTTTTACGGCGGCTGCGAGTTCGTCAATATTAGCGGGACGCATCACCGCACTACTGGTAAATTCGGCGCGGCTATACACGTCTTGGGAAAAATAAGCACACTCGTCCGCATCGGTAATAACATTTTTAGCACCGAGAACGTTGACCAGTTTTCGTTTTAAAGCTTTGTCCATATCAATTTCCCAAGACATGTAAGTCCATGAGTTTATGCTCTAAACGGGTGCAGCGCAAACAAAATGACTTTTCTCATTGTCGTGGGCAGGCTTTGAAAATAGGATTGGCACATGGATATACAAGATAAATTGCAAAATCAATTATTAGGGTCAAGCTATATGGCACTTGCCCTGCAAACCGAGGTGCAAGCCGTTAATGCTTGCAATAGTCGGGATGATGCTCGCACCCTTATGTTCGGTGCAATAGACAGATTGGCAAGCGAAACCCGTTCCAGTAAAATGTTTATCGGGACGGATTTAAAACTCGTAGTGCTGCCGGAATATTTTATGACCAGCTATCCGGCGGGCGAAAGCATTGCCGCTTGGGCGGACAAAGCCTGTATTGAAATGGACGGGGCAGAATATGCCGCCCTCGGGAAAATCGCCCAGGACAACGATTTATATTTGGCGGGCAATGCTTACGAGCTTGACCCGCATTTTGATGGTCTGTATTTTCAAACCTGTTTTATCATAGCACCAAGCGGCGAGACGATTTTGCGCTATCGTCGTCTCAACTCCATGTTCGCCCCCACGCCCCATGATGTCTGGGATAAGTATTTGGAAATCTACGGCATGGACGGTGTGTTCCCAGTTGTGGATACGGACATAGGGCGGCTGGCGGCTTTGGCATCCGAGGAAATTCTCTACCCCGAAATCGCCCGGGCGCTGGCTATACGCGGCGCGGAGATTATCGTTCATTCGACCGGGGAAATGGGTATGATGTCCGAGACCCCCAAAGCCATTTGCCGCAAAGCCCGCGCCGTTGAGAACATGGTCTATATGGTATCGGCTAATTGCGGAGGCATTAGCGGCCACGCCTTGCCGACCAGCGCAACCGATGGTCGCTCGTCTATTGTCGATTATCAAGGGCGCACACTCGTCGAAGCGGGGTGGGGGCAAACCATGACCGCCCACACGACCATTGACCTAAACGTTCTGCGCAAATATCGCCGCCGCCCCGGCATGGGTAATCTCTTGGCGCGGCAACGCTTTGAAGTATTTGCGCAAACCTACGCCGGGCACGGCAGCCAAACCGCAAATTCCATGCTGGATAAAAACGGGAATGTGCAAGTGCCAGACCGCAAACATTTTTTGGATGCGCAAGCCAAGTCGATTAAAGAGCTGGTGGACAAGGGGGTTATTTAAGCCGCGCCCACGGCTGTTTTGCAAAATATGCCCGCTCAAACGTCTCTATATTGTCCATAGAGCGGTGGGTTAAATCTATGGCGTCCAGCCCGCCCAGCAACATGTGCTTGTGCGGCTTGCTAATATCAAAGCTGATGCCGCCGATTTTTTGGGTCTCCAAATTGACCTCGATGCCTTTGTCTATCTTTGCCAAAAGCGCAATACTGCGGCCCGGCAAGCGGATAGGTAGTACACCGTTAGCGATACAATTATTATAAAATATTTCGCCGAAACTCTCCGCCACGATGACCCGAAACCCGTATTCCGTCAATGCCCAAACGGCTTGTTCTCGCGACGAACCACAGCCAAAATTTGCGCCGCTCAATAATATCTGCGCGCCCTTAAACTGCGGCCAGTTAAGCAAGAAATCGGAATTTATTTCGCGTCCCCCTACATAGCGCCAACCAGCAAACAAACCTTCTGATAGCCCAGTTTTAGTGACGCCCTTTATTTCCCGCGACGGGATAATGGCATCTGTGTCAATATTATCGCGCAGAATTGGTACGGCCTTGGATATAACAGTCGTCAGAGGTTCAGCCATTGTGCGCCCCCAAATCAGCTACACTGCATATATGCCCCGCCACCGCCGATGCAGCTACTGTTGCCGGGCTGGCAATATGGGTGCGCGCCCCTGCCCCTTGGCGGCCTTCGAAATTTCTATTGGTGGACGATATAACCCGCTTACCTGCACCAAAACCCTCGCCGCCCGCATAAAAGCACATGGAGCAACCACTTTCGCGCCATTCAAACCCGGCTTGTTTGAAGATTATATCAAGCCCCTCGGCTTCGGCGGCGCGTTTAACGGCGCTGGAACCCGGCACACAAATAGCCCGGATACCGCTGCGTACATGCCGCCCTTTCAGCACCTCTGCCGCCGCCCGTAAATCTGAAAGCCTTGCATTGGTGCATGAACCGATAAAAGCGGCATCAACGGTCAAACTGTTTAACTTTTGCCCCGGTTCAAGCCCCATATAAGCCAATGATTTATCGTCTTCTTTGCACTTGGACACTGGTATAGTGCCGCCGACCAATACACACTGCACCGGGCTTGTTCCCCAGCTTACTGTTGGCGCAACCAAGCCCGCATCAAGGTTTATCATGCGGTCAAATTTAGCACCCGTGTCCGTGGCTAGTTTTTGCCACCCTGCTATGGCCATATCCCAATCCGCCCCCTTGGGCGCATAGGGTCTGTCTTTAAGCCAAGCATAAGTTTTTTCGTCCGGGGCGACCATGCCTGTAAATGCGCCAAACTCCACCGCCATATTACACAGGGTCATGCGGGCTTCCATATCGAGCGCCCGCACAGCTGATCCCGCAAATTCTATTGCGTAACCGCGCCCACCTGCGGCACCATATGTGCTGATTAAATGCAAGATCATGTCTTTGGCGGTCACGCCTGCTTTGAGCGCCCCGTCAAAATGCACCAACATGGGTTTGGGCTTGGATATGCGCAAGGTGGACGTCGCCATGGCATGTTCGGCTTGGGTTGAGCCTATGCCGAACGCCAACGCCCCAAATGCACCTTGGGTGCAGGTATGGCTGTCGGGGCAAATAATGGTCAGTCCCGGCAAGACAATACCCTGCTCTGGCGATATGACATGGACAATACCTTGGCGCTCATCGCCGAGATCAAACAAGGTGATGCCTGCGGCTTTGGCAGCGCGGCGCGTAATAGTGATAAAGTCCTTGCCGCCCGGCATTTTGGTCTCGTCGCTCCGCCCCGGCAGTGTATCGACAATATGATCCATCGTAGCAAAGACATGTTCTTTGCGGCGAATTTTATGGCCAGATTCGGCCATACTCACCAAAGCAACCCCGCCGGTACGTTCATGCAAAAATATTCTGTCTATATAAAGCAAGTCTTCGCCGCCGTCCAAGCTACAGACTTTATGGGCTTGCCACAGTTTCTCAAACAGCGTCAGAGCGCTCATAACTTTACAATAGTCTTTCCGAAATTGCCACCCGCCATCAGGCGGCAGAACGCTTCTGGCGCATGTACCAAACCGTCTGTGACATCTTCGACATATTTAATCTGGCCGGAGTTTATCCACTCGGTAGCTTTGTCCAAAAACTCTACCTGCTTGTCGAAATGGTCGTAAACCACCAGACCTTTAACGATAGCACGGGCGCGAATAATCGTGCCGGGATTAGGGCCGGGCGGCGGACTGTCGGTATTGTATTGCGCCATAAGCCCGCACAAAATTACCCGCGCGCCAATTGCCAATTGGTTCATGGCCGCGTCTAAAATATCACCGCCGACATTATCAAAATAAATATCAACCCCGTCCGGGCACAGGCGTTTAATGGCTTCGCCCGGCTCTTCGTCTTTATAATTGAAGCAGCCATCAAATCCAGCCACATCCGTCAGCCAATCCATTTTACGCTGCTGGCCTGCGATGCCGATAACCCGGCAACCCATAATCTTGGCAATTTGTCCGACCATAGAGCCAACCGCCCCCGACGCCGCCGAGACCAAAACCGTATCGCCCGCCTTTGGCTCGGCCAAATGCACCAGCCCCGCATAGGCGGTCAGACCTGGCATGCCGAGAATACCCAGAGCCAGAGAACGCGGCGTAATACGCCCGTCTAGTTTTTGCATACCCGCTCCGTCGCTGACGGAATAATTTTGCCAGCCACCAAAATGTTTGACGAAATCACCGGGGCTAAAATCATCATGGTTGGACGCGACCACTTCCGATACAGTTTCCCCGCGCATCATCTCGCCCGGATGAATAGCGCCCGAAATATGCCGCCCATTTATCTGTCCGCGCATATAGGGGTCGAGGGATAGATATTCGGTTTTGCACAATATTTCGCCCGCGCCCGGTACGGGCATATTACCGTCCACCAGCTTGAAATCAGCAGGTGCAGGAACAGCATCGGGACGATTCTTGAGCAATATTTGTTGGTTGGTTTTCATGCTCATTGGCTTAACTAACACGAGGATGCATCACGATAGACCCTACCCCCTCACCTTGTTCCTCTCCCCATGAGAGACGAGACGTTGGCTTATCAATCACCACTTCTTCATATACACTATGTGGGGCAAACAAACTTAGCCTCTCCTTTGGGGAGAGGCGCGCGACAGCGGGTGAGGGGCTTGGATGTTGCAAGTGATACTTCATTCCTAAGCCGTTTTCTTATCCCATACGGGCTGTATCGGTGCATCCAGTCCGGTTTCTTTCTTACAATTTTTGCGCAGGGTTTCCAAATCCGGGCCGTAATTAAATACATCTGTACAAATACTATCCGCCATATCTGCGCGGAGTTTTTCTGTAGCCGTGGCATCCAATTTACCGGACTTGCTCACAACAACTCCAAAACGTTTAGCGCCTTTTTTCGAAATCAATCCTTGCTTAACCTCAAGTGCGACAAACTCTGCATCGCGCTCTAGCGGATTGCCCCAACCGCCGCCGCCCCATGTATTATAGATTAGCAAATCGCCCGCCTCAACCATGATGTCATCACATTTTGATGGCAGGACTTTCTTCTTGCCGTTCTTGCGCACAATCATTTTCTTGGAACGCATACCCGGCGTTCCGCCATTGACGCCCCACGGATAGATAAACCACCGGTCATCATGAATGGCTATCGTGCCTTTCTCCAAGAACCTGTAATGAATGGTGATACCGTTTCCGCCCCTGAATAAGCCGGCACCGCCGCTATCGGGGATGCTTTCATAGCGCTCAATCCGGAGCGGAAAATAGGCTTCCAAGAATTCATTGGGCACATTGGTAAAGCCCGGCCATAGGGAATGTCCGTCGGAACCATCGCCGAACGGACGCCCCGGAATGCCACCAAAGCCAATTTGAAATAGCTGGAACCATTCATCATTTTTATCCGTACCGGAATACATCAAATGCGGGCTAGACGAGAAACCAGCCGCCGACAGGAATTCCGGAGCGCGCTGACCGAGCAGAGCGCCCAGCACATCAAAAATACGGCCAAGAGCATGGGTGCGGCACGATAGAGCTGCCGGGAATTTTGGTTTCAAGAGTGATCCCTCAGGGATGCGCACTTCAACCAAATCGTAAAACCCGTCATTGAATAAAATCTGCGGGTCGAACACCATAATCATATAAATACCAAAAAACATTTTCAGCATATTTTCATTAAGCAAGAAATTGATCGAGCTTTCCGATTGCGGGTCTGTGCCCTCCCAATCCAGAATGACCTTGCCGCCTTCACGCCACATCGTACATTTGATTTTGTAAGGTCCAAAACCGCGTCCGTCATCGCAAACAAAATCTTCAAACGATACAGGCTCTTCGCCGATAGAGGTCTCGATGAGATGCGCCATAGCCCGGTTATTGCGCGCCAGCAATTTGTTGGTGGCCGAAATATAGCTATCGGCACCAAAGCGTCCGACCATTTCAACCACCCGGCGCTCGGCCATGCGGCACGCCGCCACGATGGCGTTCAGATCAGCCCCGGCCCAGTCTGGCATGCGGCATTGATGAAGAACGATTTTGAGAATATCGTCGTTTTTGACGCCTTTTTTATAGAGCTTAACTGGCGGAATACGAATGCCCTCTTGGAAAATAGACACGGCATTAGTCGGCAGTGACCCCGGCACCATGCCGCCCACATCGGTCATATGACCAAACATCGCGCCCCAGCCAACCAGTCTGTCATCAACAAATATTGGCACCATGACTAGCCAGTCATTGGCATGGGAAACGGCACCGTCGCACATATATGGATCGGACAACCACAGCACATCACCTTGCTCTATCTCGCCGTCGTAGTTTTCTAAAAAACCCTGAATGAACGAGCCAAATTGCCCGGCCAACATCAGGCCAGTATGGTCTGCGATCAGCGGAAAAGCGTCGCCTTGCTCGCGGATACCCGGCGACATGGCGGTACGAAACAAAGTCGCGTCCATTTCTTCGCGTGCGTTTTTTAAGGCGTTTTCTATGAGATCCAAAGTGATCGGATCCACATCAACGGTTTTAAATGCTTTGGTGTTTTTTTCAATTATTGTAGCAGCCATGATGCCCTCCTAATTCTTTGCTGGGTTGATGAGAATATTGCCGAAAGCGTCAATGGTTGCCACATGGCTTGAGAGTATCAGCGTGGTCGAATCCATTTCGGTTATAATCGCCGGGCCTTTTATCTTGTCTTTGGCCTTAAGCTTGGCGCGGTCATAGATGATGGCATCTTGCTCACGCCCGTCCATCCAGACCGTGCTGGTTTTGAGCATGGAGGCTTTATCGGGCTTGCCGTCGCCTTGGACTATTTTACCCGCCGTGACATTCGGTGCTTCGCCCAGAACTGTGACCCTAAGGTTGACCAATTCGATAGGTAGCTCCAGCGCAAAGGTAAATAGTTTTTCGTGTTCTTCGTGGAGATCGTCTGCTAGTTTTTTCAGACCAGCCCCAGAAAAATCTTTTTGTTCTATAGGTAGCACCACTTCAAAGCCTTGGCCTTGATAGCGCACACCAGCTTCGAACTGTACTTCATGTTCGGACTTAGGCACACCTTGTGACACCAATTGTTCACTGACTTCCTTAGCCATTTCGCCCATGATTTTTTCTAGCCGTTTGCCGTCTGCCGTATCCAGCCGCGAAGAGAATGAACGGGCTTTCTCGGCGCGCATTCTTGTGGTGGCGTCGCCGTAAGCGCACAGCACGCCGGGCGCCATAGGAATAATCACTGGCCAAGACTGCGCCAGCTTTCCGATAGCATTGGCCTGCAATGGCCCGCCGCCGCCAAAGCCCATCAAGGCAAAGTCGCGGCTGTCATAGCCTTGCTGTACCGACACCAGTCGGATAGCGCCGAAAATGTTTTCGTTGACAATATCTATAATACCCGCTGCCGCTTCCATGAGCGAAATCCCGAGAGCATCGGCTACAACTTGCACGGATTTCTTGGCGGCTTCTACATCCAATTTCATCTCGCCGCCCAGCAGGGCGTCCGGCAAATAGCCCAGCACCACATTGGCATCCGTCACGGTGGCCGCCTCGCCGCCGTTTCCGTAGCATGCCGGCCCCGGTGTCGCCCCCGCACTTTCTGGCCCCACCCTAAGCGCTTGGGTAAGTTCCGGCACATGAGCGATGGAGCCGCCCCCTGCACCCACGGTTTTTACGTCCAGAGATGATGTACGCACGGTCAAATCACCGACCTCGGTATCGCGGGTTAAGCGCGGGGCGCCGTTTTCGATCAAAGACACATCCGTGGATGTGCCGCCCATATCAAGGGTCAAAATATTGGCATAGCCGGCATTTTTTGCCGCCCACAACGCCCCGGTAACACCGCCCGCAGGGCCGGACATTAATAAAGCCACGGGAAGGTCTTCGGATTGCTCCGACGACATCAAACCGCCGTCTGAGCGCAGCAAATTTATCTGCCCGTCCATGTTTTGCGCCCTCAACTCCTTACGCAGGTTTTGCACATATTTTGCCACAGTAGGCCGCACGGCGGAATTGGCGACCGTGGTCAGAGCGCGTTCATATTCTTGTTTTTCCGGTAAAATATCAGACGACACCGATACGGGTACGCCCGGCATTTCGCGTTTGACGATAGCTTCGATTTGTTTTTCGTGGGCGTTATTGGCGAAGGAATTTATCAGGCAAATGGTCACCGCCTCGACATTTTCTTTCTTGAGGCGCTTTATGGCTTTGAGAACATTTTTCTCTTTGACCTTTTTAAGCACATTTCCGTCCGCATCCAGCCGCTCTTTAACTTCCACTGTCGCTTCCAATGGGGCCAAAATGGGAGGACGTTGCCAGATAATCCAGGCCGCCAAACCGCCGGGCACAAGCGAGCGGGCAATTTGCAAAACCTGCCGATAACCGTCCGTGACGATTAAACCGACCCTGGCAATTTTGTTTTCCAAAATAGCATTGGTCGCCACCGTGGTGCCGTGCATGAACAAGGATAAATCCGAAGCTTTTATATCCGCCATTTCGCAAATCTTTGCTGTGCCGTTAATCACGGCTTGGGATGGGTCGCTCGGGGTTGAGGGAACCTTTGAGCGGTAAGTCTTCCCCGTCGTTTCCTCTATCAAAAGCAGGTCGGTAAATGTCCCGCCTACATCAACACCTAGTCTATATGCCATTCAATCCACTCCTTATTTGGTATTTAGTTTTTTACTTTATTGTTTTTGTTAACTTCTTCAGGCGCTTAATTTGCCTTCTCCACTGTCTGGTCACATTTTGGGTTTTTGGGGAAACCACCCGCCTGTGCCACTTGCGACGGGACAGGGCGGCCAAGCACGTCTTCTAGCCAATGTGAGGTCTCTATAATGCTCGCAAGCGAGACCCCGGTTTTAATGCCTGAACGCTCCAACATATAAACCAGATCATCTGTCGGGATATTGCCTGTAGCGCGGGGTGCGAAGGGGCAACCACCTATACCGCCAATGCTGGCGTCCAGAGTTTGCACGCCTGCCTCTATGGCAGCCGATGCGTTGGCTAACCCCGTACCGCGCGTATTATGCAGATGGGCGCGCAAGGGAATACCGGGAACGGCGTCTGCCACCATGCCCAATAAATCGCGCACTTGCCCCGGCACGGCGACGCCAATACTATCGGCCAAGCATAATTCTACGGGTTCGGCATCTGCGGCGCGCTTAGCAATTTCAACAATGCGGGCGGGCGCAACTTCACCCTCATAAGGACAGCCAAAGGCGCAGGATATTGTGATTTGTGCGCGCATGCCTGCCCGCTTGGCGCGTGTCGCCATATCGGCCCACTGCCACAAGGTTTCATCGACACTGGCGCCTTGGTTTTTCAAGTTAAAGGTTTCGGTCGAGACCACGACACAGCCAATTTCGTCCATGCCCAATTCCGCTGCCCGCTCAAACCCGCGTGTGTTGAGAACCATACCCGTATAAATCACGTCGTCCCGTTTAGGCAAAGCTCTCACAAGCTCCGCCGCGTCCGCCATTTGCGGCACCCGTTTGGGGTTAACGAAGCTGGTGATCTCTATGCGTTTCAAGCCTGCGTCCAGAGCCATATTTATCAGTTTAAGTTTGTCTGCTGTGGAAACAGGTGTTTTTTCACTTTGCAGACCATCACGTGGTGAAACTTCCAAAATGTCTATATGTGTCGTCATATTATCCCGTAAATATTGCTGGACAATTTGTAACGACGGGTGTCATAAAAGGCAAGTTATTATATCATTATATCATTTGGGGATTTATCGCTATGCGTTCAAGCACAGAAACTGAAGCAACAAAGGAAGCTACTGGGCCACTTAAAGGCTTACGGGTCATAGAGATGGGGCAATTGCTGGCCGGGCCGTTTTGCGGTCAGATGATGGGTGATTTTGGTGCCGAGGTCATCAAGGTCGAGCAACCTAAAATCGGAGACCCTATGCGTGGTTGGGGTCGGGAAAAACCACACGGACTGTCTTTGTGGTGGCCCGTAATTGCTCGCAACAAAAAGTCCATTACCCTGAATTTGCGCGAGAAGGCTGGCTCCGATATTTTAAAACAGCTTGTGGCCAAAGCCGATATTGTCATTGAGAATTTTCGTCCCGGCACCATGGAGAAATGGGGGCTTGGTTATGATGTGTTGCAAAAAATAAACCCCGGATTGATCATGGTACGGGTGTCAGGGTTTGGCCAAGACGGGCCATATGCGTCCCGCCCTGGTTACGGCGCGATCGGCGAAGCCATGGGCGGTATGCGCTATGTGGTTGGCGACCCGTCCAGCCCGCCGTCGCGCATGGGGATTTCTATTGGTGATCAACTGGCGGCCAGTTTCGCCTGCATGGGCGCACTAGCCGCCCTACACCACAAAGATAAGACTGGCGAAGGGCAAGTAATCGACAGCGCCATTTACGAGGCTGTTCTCGCCATGATGGAAAGCCTGATCACCGAATATGTTGAAGCAGGTTACATCCGCGAACGCTCCGGCGCTATTTTGCCCAATGTTGCCCCGTCCAATATATACCCGACCAAAGACGGGCAGATGGTTTTAATTGCCGCCAACCAAGACACAGTCTTTACCCGCCTTGCGGCCGCTATGGGGCAGCCGGAATTGGCCAGCGATAAACGCTATGCCACCCACGGCGCGCGCGGGGAAAACCAAACCGAGTTGGACATTTTAGTCGGTGAGTGGACAAGCACTTTGGACGCCGAAAGCTTAATGGTAACCCTTGATAAATACGGCATTCCCCAAGGCAAAATTTACCGCGCCCCGGACATGCTCGATGACCCGCACTTCAAAGCCCGCGAAGCCATTATCAAAGTCGCCCATCCGCAGTTTAAAAACTTGCAAATGCAAAATGTAGCCCCGAAATTTTCCAAAACCCCCGGCAAGGTCAGATGGACAGGGCCAGAGCTTGGCCAGCATAATGACGAGATTTACCGAGAGCTGTTAGGGATGACAAAGGGAGAGATGCAAAAGCTGGAAGATGATAAGATTATATAGCACTTGCCCCTCAAACGCGAACTGGCGACTTGCGAGAGCAGAGTAAGACCGCTTAAACCAATCCCTTATTCACCATCACTTCTGCAATTTGCACCGCGTTTAGGGCTGCGCCTTTGCGGAGGTTGTCACCGACGCACCAAAGATTAATCGTGTTGTCCCTCGTGCTGTCGTCGCGGATGCGCGAGACATAGGTTGCGAATTCGCCGGAGACTTCCACTGGGGTCATGTAGCCGCCTTTTTCTTCTGGCTTGTCGTAAACCATAATGCCGGGGCTTTCGCGTAGGATTTCGCGAGCGCGGTCGGCGTTCATGTCGTTTTCAAATTCGATGTTGATGGCTTCGGCGTGACCAATGAAAGTCGGTACACGCACACAGGTTGCCGTGACTTTGATTTTAGCCTCCATGATTTTCATGGTCTCGGCTTTCATCTTCCACTCTTCTTTGGTGTCGCCGCCGTCCATGAACACGTCAATTTGCGGGATAACATTAAAGGCGATTTGCTTGGGGAAAACTTCCGGGGTTGGTGTGTCGTTGACATAAATGCCTTTGGTCTGGATCCACAGCTCGTCCATAGCTGCCCGTCCGCCGCCACTGGTCGATTGATAGGTGGAAACTACAACCCGTTTAATGGTTGCAGCATCGTGCAAAGGTTTCAGCGCCACAACCATTTGAATGGTCGAGCAATTGGGATTGGCGATAATGCCTTTTTTGGCAAAACCCGCGACCGCATCGGCATTGACCTCTGGCACCACCAAAGGCACATCAATATCCATGCGCCAAGCGGAGGAATTATCAATGACCACCTTACAGCCAGCCTTAACGATTTTCGGTGACCACTCTTTGGAAACTTTTCCGCCTGCGCTCATCAAAACAATATCAACGCTGGAGAAATTAAATTGTTCAATATCAAGGCATTTTATATCTCGGTCGCCATAACTGACGGCGCGACCAAGGGAGCGCCGCGACGCCACCGCGTACACCTTTTCTATGTTCAAATCACTTTCATCTAAAATAGTGAGCATTTCAGTGCCGACATTACCTGTCGCACCAACAACTGCAATTTTCAAACCCATGGTTTTCTTAGTCCTTCTTGCTGTATTTGCGGTAGACCGCATAACCAGCCACCAGCACAAAGGCAACCCCCATTAAATCCAGCAAGGAATAATCTCCTATAAATGGGCGTGTGAGCGCAGTTTCCGGCACAATTTCGTCGCCTGCTTCTTGCCCGTAGGCTGCCTTGGACATAAATATAATTATGATGAAAACTGCAAATGTGCCAAAACCTGCCAACCCAAAAATAAACCGGAAGAACCGCTGGTCTTTGTTTTCTTTAACCCGGCGGCGGTTTTCAGCAGCCCGGGAACGGCGGAACATGCGCTCGGATGGGCTTGCGGTCGAGCGTTCAGATCCCCGTTTTCCAGTCTCGGTATATTTCCTAGCCATGATAACCCTTTCGTTTTGTGGCAATATTTTCATGCAATCGATAATTGCCGCACACGTTTAATCCATGTATATAACATATGTGATCAAGATGAAATACATACTCGTTGTAATTTTATGGGGTTTAAACTCCAGCACGGCTAGTGCAAATAATAACGGCAGCTTCACACAAATGAAAGGTGATGCTCTGCGCGCCGTGTTCACAGACACCATGATGGTCGGCGAATACCGCCAATACCGCGACCTGACACGCACCTTTAATTATACGGAATATCACCGCAAGGACGGCACCACCGACTATATAGAGGGTCGCAAAAAAGAAGACGGGCGTTGGAAAATAATTGGCAATGAAAAAATCTGTTATAAATACCCAGGCAGTCGTTATTATTCGCAAACTTATTGCTTTTATGTGTTCAACGCTGATGGCTGTTATTACAAATTCACGCCAGAAAATATGACCCTGAACCGCAACCCTAGGAACCGCAATAGATGGTCATCCCGCGCCGTGCGCAAAGGCGCTGGCGGCACGTGTGATGAGCCAGTAGGATAACCACCGTATGAAAGTTTTCGCGATATTATTTGGCGCTTTAATACTGTTTACGGCAAATACCGTGAGCGCAGGCGAAAAGAAGTACACGCCTCTCACCAATAAACAGTTAAACAAAATGCTGCCCGGCAGCACCATCACTGGTGAATACCGCCAAATGCGCGAACGCACCAAAACCTATAATTTTTCGGAAAAACACTATAAAAACGGCACTACGGATTACACGGAAGGCACAATCAAGGCCAAAGGCATTTGGTACACATTAGGGAAACATAAAATCTGCTATAAATACCCCAATGACGAAAATATGGGGCCTCAAATCAATTGTTTCTGGGTCTATAAACAAGACACATGTTATTACGGTTATGGTATTGGCGCCATGACCCTAAAAGGGCCGCGTAATTATAACGACTGGAGCGCACGCTGGATTGTTAAAGGTAGCGGCGGCACCTGCGATGCGCCTGTGAGTTAGTTAACGGTCACTAACATGAAGAGCGAGAACATGAAGAGCGAGGCGAGTCAAGGAAACGTTAGTGCATACTTAACTAACTTGTGAATATAAAAAAATCGACAATTCCTACCCATAGCTCACAAATCCAAGAGATGCCGGCTAAATCCTCAAGAGCAGACATTGCAAATTAATCAAGGTATGCAATAATGAGGTATGGTAACCAAAGAAGAAAAATCCAGACAAATGTCCATCCGCAAGGATATGGGGAATAGACCTCTATCAGAACATTCAAAACGCGCAACTGGTGCAATTCCAAAAATAAAAGGTCCAGATTATTTGGTTGCTCACGCATGTTTTGAATGTAGAAAATCATACAAATATCCGATCAACACTGATAATCACCCCGTTTGCCCCCAATGCAGAATAGCGCTTTGCGAGATGGGGCGAGCCTTTAAAGCTCCAAAGAAAGGTGACGTTGCTCAATGGAAAAAAGTGAAAAAATTGTGGGATGCGGGCTATAGGTTTCCGACAAATACCTATGAGCCAGTTTCGTATCCGCTGACTTTAAAGGAAGTAGACGCTTTTATTAAGGCAAATCCACGGCATCATTGTCGCTTAAAGTCGCATTGGAGTTAATATCCACATTTGCCCCCCAATACAGTCCTTAGCTTTGAGCAGGGAGACCGTGAACCCCTAAACTTTCCATCCCCAATGCAAGGCGCAGACGCCGCCTGAGTAGTTTTCGTAGTCTACCCTTGCGTATCCAGCTTCTTTTATCATCCCGGCGAATGCGTCTTGTCTTGGGAATTTTCTTATGCTTTCTACTAGGTATTGATAGCTTTCGCGGTCGCCTGTCAGGATTTCGCCCATGGGGGGGATGACGTTGAACGAGTAGGCGTCGTAGAATTTGCGCAGCCATTCTGTGGGCGGGGTATTGAACTCCAGGCAGAAAAACCTGCCGCCCGGCTTCAGGATACGGCGCATATCGCGCAAGGCTTGCGGGCGGTCTGTGACATTGCGAATGCCAAATGCAATGGTGACCACATCGGCGAAATTATCCGGGAATGGTAGCACTTGCGCATTGCCGCACACGCGGGTCAAATCCAGCCCCGTATCTTTTTTAGCGTCAATACCCGCGAGCAACATTTCAGCGTTAATATCGACAATGAAAGCTTGGGCCGCATCCCCTCCTCTGCGCACTCTGGCTTGCTCGGCTTTTTTGATGAAGCGCCGTGCTAGGTCGCCCGTTCCGCCCGCCACATCTATGTGTATCTCGCCGGGTTGCGGATTGATTTTGGTGATGGTCATGTCTTTCCACAAACGGTGGACGCCCATGCTCATGGCATCGTTCATCAAATCGTATTTGGAGGCAACGCTGTCAAAAACACCGCGTACCTTGGCTTGTTTCTCTGAGACCGGAACCTGCTCAAAACCGAAATCAATTGTGTTTTCTTCTGTCATATGCGCTCTCGCTCTACTTGGCCTATAATGCGCAGGAAAACCTGTCCGCTTCAAGCCTTGAATCAATTTCCAAAATTATAATCAATGCTGATACCGTAAGTACGCGGTTTTTCATATTGCTCGGTAACATTGTCCAGCAAAGGCCCCAAGCCTGCACCCCAACGAAAATTGGTGGTTGGTTTATGGAGATTAGCCAGATTGCGCACCCATAATTTCACCGACCAGTTTGCGTTTTCGGGCGTATAGCCCGTCCATGCATTGACCAAAGCATGGCTTCCCGTAAACGGCAAATCCCTAAGCTGGAAATCGTCCGGAGCGGTTTGGTTGCTATAGTCTAAATGGATGCGCCAATTGCCCGCCATAACGGGGCGCTTATAATCCACGGCGGCGCTGAAACTAAATTCGGGCGCAGTGCCAAACCCCGTTCCGGACAAGTCCCGACCCGGTGCGGGTATAAATTCATCATAGCGGGTTTTCAGATAACCTGCATTGGCGCTCAGATTTAATCGGGGCGTCACCTGCAACGCCAAATCGGCCTCCAGCCCCCAAATACGTGCCTTGGCCGCATTGGTTAATGTGCGTAAAAACAAAAACGGCTCTCTGGAAATCGACACCTGTATATCGGAATAGTCCATATAAAATACAGATGTATCCAGCCGCAAAACCTGATCAAACCCGCGCAATTTGAACCCGGCTTCGTAATTGGTCACAAATTCCGGCTCGGTGAAAAAACCGCTCGGCGCATCGAGGTCCGCTTGCCCGATAAAATCGTCTTTCACCGTAGCACTGCGAAATGCCCGCGCCGCACTTACATAAAAATTGATATTGTCATTAGCTATATAACGGCCACCTATTGTCCATGACACGGGATTGTTTTTCAAAGACTGCTGCGATTGTAATGGCGGCAAACCAAACAGAGAAAAAGTCTCCCCAAATATAGAATAATCAACGGTTTTTTTATCCTGCGTGTAGCGCAGGCCAGCAAAGAAGCTGAGATTATCATTGAGCCTAAAGTTCCCATGCCCGTAAATGGCCACGCTTTCATCATTGCTGACAATCCGTTGGCCGTCCAGCCTGTCGGGCGGGTGCTGGTCAACGGGCAGGAAAAACACTTGCGATAAAAACGCAGTATTCATAAGCGGGAAGGTCGGCGAATATAGACGCTGGGTTTTTAAATAATATAAACCAGCGACATAATCAAAGCGTCCAAATTTGGGCGATATAATACGAAATTCCTGGGATATATCTTCGCTCGCACCGTCAAATTGGTTGACGGTTATGGCTTGCGGCAGACGATCGCCGTCTTGGATATAAAAATCTCGCACGTCCGACCAAGCACTTATGGACTGCAGCGAATACCCTAAGTCCGTGTCGTAACTTAGATGTACCGAGCCGCGCTGGGCATTTTGGGTTTGGCGTTCGTCCTGATCGGTATTGACCGTATAGGGGATTTGGTCTGCGCCGATATTGGTGATGGGTTCGCCTTGCGCATTTGGGTTATCATCTATTTGCTGGTAGCTATAGATCAGGCGTCCTGATAATTTATCTGTGGGGGCAAAATTTAACTGGGCTTGATAGGCTCTGTGGTCTTCACGGCCCAAGCTTTGCCCACCGTTCAGATTGCGGATATATCCGTCCGTCTTGGTTTGAAGCCCGGAAAAGCTTGCGGACAATCGGTTATCCACTAGGGGGATATTCACCCGCCCCAATATTTTCCTATGCCCCAAAGAACCCAATTCCAACTGCACCCGCCCCGTCACTTCCTTACCCGATAGTGGTTCACGGCGCGTGGTAATATTGACCGCACCGCCAATAGTATTGCGGCCAAATAATGTGCCTTGAGGGCCGCGTAAAATCTCTACCTGCGCGATGTCTGCTAAACCAATATTTAACTGCGTATCGGCACTTATATAAACACCGTCAATATAGACACCAACGGCACGGCCAGCAGAGCGGTTTATACCGCCGCCCACACCGCGTATGGTGATATTGTTTTGCCCGGCCTCGCCCGCAGGCGGTAAATACATATTGGGGACAAATTGGCTGAGTTCGGACAAGCGGTTCGTCCTTAACATCTCAATGTCTTGTTCGCGAAATACGGCCATGGAAATCGCCACATCTTGCACGCTTTGCGCCCGTTTGGTGGCGGTGACAATTATCTCGTCGCGTATTTCATCCCGGGTCGCATCTGGCGTTTGGGCGTAGGATATTCCTTGCCCCAAAAGAGCGGTCATTATTAAGGACAAAGAAGTTTGTATAAATTGTTTACAATTCGCCATATAGGTGCAGACTAAAAACTGGGCTAACAAAATTGTTTCAATAAAGCCTAGCCATAGGAATACAATGCCTGAATTGCCAGAAGTCGAAACAGTGAAGCGCGGGCTTGCGCCTGTTATGGAAGGGCGGGCGTTTGCGCATGTGCGCCTGAACCGCGCAGACATCCGGTTTCCGTTTCCTGATAATTTTATAGAGCGTCTGCAAGGTGTGATATTAGAACGGCTAAGCCGCCGCGCCAAATTTTTGGTGGCGGAGCTTTCCAGCGGCGAGACCCTGCTCATGCACCTCGGTATGTCGGGCAGCTTCATTGTTGGCAATAAACGCGCCGGGCAAAACCCCAAGCACGACCATGTGGTCTTCACTATGTCTGGAGCCGACAACCCCCTGATTATATATAATGATCCACGCCGTTTTGGGTTTATGGAATTGCTGGAAGCCGGAGATTTGGGGCGCATGGCAGACCTTGGCCCAGAACCCCTATCCAATAACTTCAGTGGCCCCGCTCTCTTTGACAAGCTTACCAATAAGAAAGCCCCGATTAAATCCGCTCTACTCGACCAGCGTGTTGTTGCGGGACTGGGCAATATATATGTCTGCGAAGCTTTGTTCGGCGCTCATATTTCGCCCTTGCGGCTTTCCAACACCCTAAGTGAGGATGAATGCGAATTATTGAGCGCCGAAATTAAGACTACGCTCAAGTTAGCGATTGAAGCTGGCGGATCCACCTTACAGGATTTTGCGGCGGTGGACGGGGCGCTGGGCTATTTCCAACACAGGTTCAAAGTCTACGACCATAAGGGGGATGATTGCCCGACAAAAACCTGTGCGGGGACAATAAGCCGCATAAAACAATCTGGCAGATCCAGCTTTTACTGTGATAAGTGTCAAAAATAATCCGTGCTTTGTTGCCCAGAGGCTATTCGAAGACTATTATGAATTTGCTTAAACTACGCCGCCCACATTTAATCAAGAAATGAGAACATTATCATGACCACATCCAAAATTTCGCCCATCAAGCTTCGCCAATTCCTCGTGACCGTGCATTTATTATTTGCCGCCTTTATGACCCCGGCATTTTTCCTTGTTGCCATATCGGGCGGGCTGTATTTATTTGGCAATAAAGGACAGACAATGGCGCAGATGATTGAGCTACCTGCTTCTGCCGCTTTGGATTTTAAATCGGATACACTTGATGCCGATGTGCGGGCACTGCTAGCGGACGCTGGGATTACGCACCGGTTTGAATATGTCAAAACACGCGGGAACGATAAAATCCACCTACGCCCAACCTCGCGCCGCTATATCGAAATGAACCAGACCAAGGACGGGCTTAGGGCCGCATTTATGACCCCGAATTTGCAAGGCTCCATGATCGAACTGCATAAAGGTCACGGCCCCAAATTGTTCAAACTTTATCAAAAGCTGGTTGCCTTCGCCCTTATCATTGTCGTTTTTGGGGGCGTGTTGGTCGGGCTATTGGCGCGAGCTTATCGCCGCAAGACCGTTATATCCCTAGCACTTGGTACTGCCGTATTTTTGATATTGGCGATATTTGCCTAAATAGTCCGTGACTCTTTGGTTCCAACACTTAAAATGCCAAGCTTGAATTTCATTAGGAGTCCACATGACCTATAATACACTCGAAGTAACTAAAGACTTGGGCAGTAATGGTGGGGGCGTTTGCATTATTAAACTGAACCGCCCCAAAGCCCTGAACGCCTTGTGCGCCGAATTGACTACGGAGTTGGACGACGCTCTAACCAAATTGGAGGCGGATGACAAAATTGGTTGCGTCATATTAACCGGCTCCGAAAAGGCCTTTGCCGCTGGTGCGGATATTACTGAACTTAAAGACGGCACTTTCCTAGGCATGTATAAACACGATGTGTTCGAACTGTACTGGGAATCTGTTGCCCGGTTCAGAAAACCTATTATCGCCGCTGTAGCAGGTTATGCCTTGGGCGGCGGGTGCGAAATCGCCATGATGTGCGATTTTATCATTGCGGCGGACAATGCCAAATTCGGCCAACCAGAGATTAATTTAGGCGTTATGCCCGGCGCAGGCGGCACCCAACGCCTGACCAAAGCCGTCGGCAAATCCAAAGCCATGGATATGTGCCTGACCGGACGGATGATGAAAGCGGACGAGGCTCATGCTTGTGGGTTAGTATCGCGTGTCGTGCCCTTGGACGACCTTATGGAAACCACGATTGAAGCCGCTAAAAAAATCGCGGCACAGTCCCGACCCATCGCCATGATGACCAAAGAAACCATCAACACATCTTTCGAGACCACCCTATCCCAAGGCATTCACTTCGAACGCCGCCTGTTCCAGGCTATGTTTAGCACCGAAGACCAAAAAGAAGGCATGGCAGCCTTCGCAGAGAAGCGCAAACCGCACTTCAATAATAAATAGGTGTGAGATTTTCTGTTCTTTCTTCTCCCGTAAAAAACGGAGGAAGAAAGAATTGCACATCAAAAACCATTCCTGACATACTGGTGTCAGGGGTATTGTGCTAGACAGGAAACATGGCTGAACTTTTCAAAAACATTTACAGTGCGGATTTTTTCGCTGGGTTTACGGACACTTTACAAAAAACCGTGCCCGGCTTTGACAAGACCGCATTCCTCGCGAATATTTTTGACGGCGACTGGGAAAGCCGGGAGTTAAAAGCGCGGATGCGGCACATCTCTATTGTGCTCAATGACCATTTGCCTGGCGATTACAATTCGCAAGTAGAGACAATATTGCAAACCATCGCCCAATTGCAAAAAGACGGCTATCAAGAGGACAGTATTGAATATATGTTTTTCCCAGACTTTATGGAAGTTTACGGGCTGAAGCATTATGATATTTCGGTGACAGCTTTCGAAACGGTGACCAAATTTACCAGTTGTGAATTTGCTGTGCGCCCTTTTATTATCAAATACGAAATGCAAATGGTCACACGAATGCTTGTTTGGGCGAAACACAACCATCCGTCCGTGCGGCGGCTGGCATCCGAGGGTAGCCGCCCGCGATTGCCCTGGGCTATGGCCATTCCGTCTTTCAAAAAAAACCCGGCACCTATCATGCCCATTCTCGAAGCCTTGAAAAATGACCCATCCGAATCGGTGCGCAGAAGCGTTGCCAATAACCTCAATGATATATCCAAGGATAATCCCGACCTGGTTATTAGCATTGCCAAGCGGTGGCAAGGTGCGAGTTTGGACACTGACCGCTTGCTTAAACATGCCAGCCGCACCTTGCTCAAGCAAGGCGGAGCGGAAATCATGGCACTGTTTGGGTTTGGCTCCGTAGAGGATATCCACATCAAGGGTTTTCATATCCTGACCCCCAAAGTCGAAATAGGCGGAGCGCTGAAATTTACCTTTACACTGGTCAATACAAGCGCAAGCATCTCAAAATTGCGGCTGGAATACGGGCTGTATTACCAAAAAGCCAATGCTAGCTTGTCTCGCAAAGTCTTCAAGATTAGCGAAAAGGACTATGGCGCAAAATCCGAAACGGTCATAACTCGCAAACAATCTTTTAAAATTATCACGACGCGCGTGTTTCATCCAGGCAAACACCAACTTTCCCTGATTATCAACGGAACCGAGATGCAAAAACTGGACTTTCATCTGATATAAATCTAAAAACGCACATGGCTGTCAGAAGACAGTTGACGGGGATGCACCGTGGGTCTATATGCGCACTTCAAAATTACGCCAAAATATGGCATCTAACGAGGAAAACATGGCTAACACATCATCTGCTAAAAAATGCGTCCGCAAAATGGCGCGCAAAACAACAGTTAACAAAAATCGCCGTACCAGCGTGCGCTCTAATCTCCGCAAAGTCGAAGACGCGATCACAGCAGGCGATCAAGCCGCAGCCAAAACCGCTTTAAGTGCCGCAGAGCCAGCTATGATGCGCGCCGTTGGCAAAGGCATCTTCCACAAAAACACTGGATCGCGGAAAATTTCCCGCTTAAGCAAGCGTGTTAAGGCTATGTCTGCGTAAGGGTTTCTGAATTTATTCAATTATTTTAAACCCGGCCTGTTGGCCGGGTTTTTTTAGGCCTAAAACCTGACTCGCAAGACGTTTTGGATTCAATTTTTGAATTACCACTATAAAGAGAGTTAAAAACTTTTTTCAAAATTTTCTGTATTTTTTTTAATGGACAAATGCCCGTGAAAATTAACTTTTTTTCTGTCAAGTGTTGAATCTTAACGAATCACAAAAAAACCCCATTGACGCCCCGCCTCAAAGGCGCTTTAAAGGGGTCAGGGAAGAACCAGCAGCAAGAGTGAGGCAGGGGGTGAGGCCTGATAAGGATTAGAGGATGAGCGTGGGTTTTTTCTCTGATTATTACTATTATTTGTATATATTTCAATAGGTTAGAACGATTGCACCGTTTTAGCCAACGCTACCGTTCGGGGGTTTCAGTGAGTGATTTTGACGATAAGTTTGGCCGGGACAATCAAGCCCCAACCGAACCATCATCTGCACAGAAACCGAGCGACAAAATTGGCGCAAACACCCATGTTTTAGAAACTCCCGACCAAATTTGGCGGCAAGTTCAAGACAAGTTACGCGCCATTCTCGGAGATCGGGTACACATGTCTTGGACCGGGCAATTGTCCTTGCAATCTGCGGATGAAATTAACATTGTCCTCAATACGCCGTCCAAATTTGTTGCAGGCAGGATAGACGGAAAATACGGTGATTTGGTGCGTAAATTGTGGGCTGAATGCGACCCACGCCGTGTGGAAATCGGGAGTGGAGCTAGGGCAGCGCTGAAACCTGCGTCAATGCAGACAAAAACAGATGCTAACAATTTTCAAGCTACACAAAAATCGATGACGCCACAGAGCTTTGTGAACAAACCTCAAAACCAGAACCAAGACCCAATTCTCAACTCTGGTCAAAACTCTGGTCAAAACACTGGACAGAATAAAGACAGGTTTACCTTTGATAATTTTGTTGTCGGCGTCCCGAATGAACTCGCTTTCGCCGTTGCAAGGCGGGTAGCTAACGCCCGCGACAGCCAATATAACCCCATCATTATTCACGGCCCACACGGCATGGGAAAAACCCATTTGCTCTATGCGGTTAAAGCGGAAGCGGCCAAAAAAGACCCGACCCGGCGTGTGCGCTTAATCTCGTCAGAAGATTTTGTGGCCTCATTTGTACAGTCCGTCCGCGCCCAAGGCCGCACCGAGATAGACGCCTTTAAGTCCAGCTTGCGGGATGTGGATTTGTTGATTATTGATGACGCGCACTTCATTGCCGACAAGCCAGGGTCACAAGAAGAACTGATGCACACATTGATTTCTCTGGTGGATAGCGGCAAGCAAATCCTATTAGCATCGGATCGTCACCCACAAGCTATCAATAAAGCGAGCGAGCGACTTAAATCCTATCTCTGCGGCGGGTTATTATGCGATATTGGCGCGGCGGATTATGAATTGCGCTTGCGCATTCTTGACAGATTAATAGAGCGCCGCCGTGCTGGCGGCCATCCGGCTCTGGCCATGCCAACGGATGCGCGCGATCATTTGGCCGCCCGCATCAATGCCACACCGCGCGATCTTGAGGGTGCGTTTAATCAGGTCGTGGCACGGCTCGAATTTCTCGGAAAACCGCTGACTTTGGAAAGTATACAAGAGGCATTGGCTCATTCCCGTTACACTGGGCAAGCCAAACCCACTGTCGATAAAATCCAGCGCGCGACCGCCAAGCAGTTCGGCATTAGCATGGAAGAAATGCTATCCAAACGCCGCGCCCGCGCCATTGCGCGCCCGCGCCAAGTCGCCATGTATCTCTCTAAAATGCTGACCACCCGCTCCCTGCCCGACATTGGCAGACGCTTCGGGGGCCGCGACCACACAACGGTAATCCACGCCGTCAAACGCATCGACAAGCTGCGCGCCGAAGACACGGGGCTGAATAGCAATATCGAAGCCTTACTGGAAACGCTTAAGGGCTAGCTTTTTAACGTGACAAACCAGTGCCCGCCGTTTACCGTTTTAGGGAAATAGGAGTGTGTTATGTTGAATATAAAATCAATTATTGGTAGCGTGGCAGTGGCCAGTTTACTCATCGCCTGTACGGATAAACCCGGTGCGCCGCAAAAACAAACCACGGCGGAAACACACACCCCAAACCCAAATGCCGTCCCCCATGCCCAACTTGGCGATAATGTCACCCCGGCGCGCTATGCCCTAGATATGACCATTGACCCCCGGGCTGATAGTTTCTCAGGCACCGTGACTATTGACGTTAATATCAAAAAAACCACCAGCAAAATATGGCTGCACGGACAAACCATAACCGCCAGCGGTGCTGTCGCCAAATTGGCGGACGGCTCGCAAGTTCCTATGGAGTATATCGAAGTGCCCCGGTCCGAAGCACCGTCCGGAGTCGGTTCTCTCAATACGGCGACCCCCATTGGGCCGGGGGCTGTTACCTTGGTCATTCCTTACGAAACTCCGTTTAATACCAAGCTTAACTCAGCCTATAAATCCGTGCGCGGGGACGATAGCTATGTCATCACCCAGTTCGAAGCCATAGGTGCGCGTCAAGCTTTCCCAGGTTTTGACGAGCCGCGCTTTAAAGTGCCATTCTCCGTGTCCATCACCGCGCCCAAGGACGATTTCGTCTATGCCAATACACCGGAGGTAAAAACCGAAGCTTTGGCAAACGGTATGGTTAAACACAGTTTTGCCACCACCAGACCCTTGCCGACATATTTACTGGCCTTCGGCGTTGGCCCTTGGGATGTTGTGAAATACGCTGATTTACCAGCGACAGATTTACGCGACCGCCCCATTGTTCTGCGCGGTATTGCGGCGCGGGGCGAAGGCAAAAACATGACTTATGCCCTCAAAAATACGGCGGGGATATTAGAGGCTATGGAAGACTATTTTGGTAGCCCCTACCCTTATGAAAAGCTGGATTTAATCGCCGCACCGGAATACGCATTTGGTGCCATGGAAAACCCTGGTGCTATTGTCTATACCGAGTTTTTATTGCTGATGGACGAAAAATCCTCCCTTGGCCAACGCCGTGCTTATGCCAGCGTCCACGCTCACGAATTGGCGCATCAATGGTTTGGCAATCTGGTTACACCCGTGTGGTGGGAAGACATTTGGCTTAACGAAGCCTTTGCCACCTGGATGGGCAATAAAGCCGTTACCGCTTGGGCGCCCGATTATAAATTCGGCGCACAGACGCTCAAGGGCGCGCTCGGCGTTATGGGAACGGACAGTCTGGCCAGCACCCGCAGTATACGCGAGCCGCTGGTGCGCACGGAAAATGTCATGGATCAATTTGACGGCATTACTTACCGCAAGGGCGGCGGTGTACTGTCTATGTTTGAAAGCTATTTGGGTGAAGACGTATTTCGCAAAGGTGTGCGCCTACATATGGAGCGCTATGCCGATGGTGTCGCCAGCGCAAATGATTTTTTCCAATCTCTCGCAGACGGCTCAGGCAATGATATGGTCGTGCCTGCGCTAAAAAGTTTCGTTGACCAACCGGGATTGCCCATGGTCAGCGGCGCGGTGAACTGTAAAACTGGCAAATTGACTTTGGCACAGTCCCGTTACACCCCCCACGGCTCCGCAGTCCAGCAAGGTCAACGCTGGAAAATCCCGGTCTGTGCGTCTTATGCTGCGGACGGTAAGCGCGAAAAAACTTGCACTATGTTGGAAGGCGAAAAAACCACAATCTCCCTCAAATCCGAAACTTGCCCGAGCTGGATAACCTTGAATGCGAACGGGGCTGGCTATTACCGCTTCTCTCTGGATAGCGGTGGTTGGGCGAATTTACTCAGCAATCTTGACGCCCTCAACAGGAGAGAACTCCTGTCCGTGCTGGATAGTTTCGAAGCCGCATTTAAGGCCAACAAAATGGCCGCAGACACATATCTGGACGGATTGGCAGCCTTTGCTAAGTCCGGTGAATATGATGTAGCCCTTAAGGCTGGCAATGCGCTAGCGGGCATGAAAAACAATCTCGTAGATAAATGGGCGCATGGTGATTTGGCCAAATTCACCCGCGAATTATATGCAGACCGCTACAGTGTTATCAAAGACGCCAAAACCATGGAGGCCAACCTGCTCGCGCCAACCTTGGCCAGCCGCTTGGTCAATATCGGCAATGACACAGATTTAGCGCGGAGCTTTGCAGACGCAGGCGCACAATATCTCGGCCTTGACGGCGACGCAGATAAATCTGCACTGTCACCGAAAATGCGCGGGCTTGGGCTGGCCGAAGCCTTTAAAGCGCGCGGCGAAGTAGCTTTGCCGGCACTTATGAAATTGGCAAAATCCGGATCCCCTGCTGAAAAAAGCGGTGCAGTGCGGGCGCTCGCATCTACGAAAAACCCTGCTTTGGTCACAAAATTGTTGGCGGAGGCTCTGTCTAACAAAGACGCTTTCACCAATCGTCAGGCTGGAAGTTTGGTTGCAGGATTTATGGGCAATCCTGAAACACGTCCGGAGACATGGGTTTGGTTCCAGGAAAACTTTGATACATTTGTTGAAAACCGGGTTGCCGATGTCAGACGCGGGCGCATGCCGCGCTATGCAAGTGGGTTTTGCGGTACACAAAAAATGACCGAGGTTGAAACATTTTTCAATCGTAAAACCGAATTAATCGCAGGCTATGAACGTTCTTTGGCACAAACTTTGGAGGGCATTCAGTTATGTGCCGCACTCAGCGGGGCTAAGAAACGCGAGATGACCATGGCAATAGATAAGCGCTACGCGGATTGAGGCTGTAAAAATCTGCCAAGGCTAAAGTTGATTTTCCGGGTGACCAGACGCCATGTGACATAAGATAAAAATACTGTAACCGGAAATGATACGGCAAAGAGTTTGTACGGAGTTAAGGTCGGTAGCATGAGCAAAACGATTTGCGCAGCAGGCCAGTTGTAAATATAAAGCCCGAGCGACAAGTCCGGCAATTTACCAATACGCTTTGGCACTTGCAGGCGGCTTGTCATAGCCAAGAACACCAAATATCCGAGGCCGATTTCGGCACTAATTTCGATGAAAGGTGTCCAGGGCAAGAATAGATATTGTACGGCAGCCAAGGCCAGCAAACCGGACGGTATGGCCAATGAACGGGGCAGGGTCTCTCTGTAAGCATAAAGACACATGCCGACCATATACATCCAGCCGAGCCGCAAACCAGTGACCAAAGCTCCCATGAAATGTCCAAATACCACGTCAGGATTATGGACAGAAAAAACCACAATCGCAGCATACAGCATAGTCATGCCCAGTGCGAGCAGAGCCAACATACGCGGGTTTCTCAACCCGCCAAGAGCCCACAGTAAAGCCGTTGCACAAAATGCGATTAACCCCCAGCGAAATGTCCAAATACCCCCCTGTACGATACACATATACAGCGCATTGTCGAGTAGGCCGGGCGTAACGACAGCCGGATCAAAGCAAGAGACCACTTTAATGAAATACCACATGTGCTGGTCAAGCCGGGTCTCACCTGAACCCAGTGGAACACCGAATAAAGGGAACAATACCAAAATCACAATGCCGGCAAATACGGCCAAAGCCGGGAGATTGCGCCCCATGCGTGACAACAATAATTTACCAGCCGACCCGTGCCGATGCAAACTGCGCAAGGCCAAGAATCCACTGATCATAAAGATAATTTGAATGCCATACCAGCTAGGGTCGTAACCAAACATGTTGAAATATTCTGCATTGCCTGGCCCGCGCGGCATGGTCGAGGCATAGCCAAGTGCAATAATGGTAATCACCAACATGCGCACAGAGCCAAGCCAAGCCAAACGCCCCCGGGGCGGCGGTGTGTCATCCTGCAATTTATCCCGCATGTCTGCGATTATGTCTGTCATAACATTCTGATCCACATAATATCTTTAACTGGGCATTCTTTATGCCAAAACGCTTAAAATTCGCCTGCTCTTTATGCTTAATTAGTCGTTACACCCCTTTATAGGCGCGCGATTTTGGGCATTCTCTCCCGAAATCACGGTTGCATATTTACTTGGAAAGCGTAAGTTAGCGCTAATACTAAGGAGGATGACCTTGTCACAAGATTTGATGAATTATGACCGCATGACGCAATTGGCTCTTAGGGGCGTTGTGCGTGATGCCATTCGCCGTGTAATCCGCGAGGACGGCTTGCCCGGCGCCCATCATTTTTACATTACGTTTTTAACCCGCTATCCAGGGGTGGACATCGACGAAAGTTTGGCGAAAAAGTATACCGAAGAAGTTACCATAGTGCTTGAGCACCAGTACTGGGATCTAAAGGCTCATGACGATAGTTTTGAAGTCACTTTGAAATTTGGTGGCGTGCCAAAATATTTGTCTGTCCCCTACACAGCAATCACACGATTTCACGACCCGAGCGTCGGCTTCGCTATGCAGTTCGACCCACCCGAAGAAATGAGCGACGCGGTCGAGGCCAAACCAAAAACACCCCTGACCTTGGCCAAGCTAAATCCAGAACCCGCAGCAAAACCCAATTCAAGCCCTCAGGCAGTTAAGTCTACGCCAAAACCAAAAAAGAACCCGGAAAAGCCAAAGGCCGAAAAATCAAAGGGCGCGGCTAAAAAGGGTGCCAAAAAAGACGAAAAGCAAGATGATGCAAACAAAGTCGTCAGCCTTGATGCCTTTCGTAAGAAATAGTTAAGTTTGCAGGGCAATTACATTTACAGGGCCAATTACAGAGAATACTCATGACAAAGACACGCTCAAATGCGACCAGAACCGAATCCGATAGTTTTGGCAAGCTGAAGGTTCCGGCAGATAAATATTATGGGGCGCAAACGGCGCGCTCCTTAATCAATTTTCCCATTGGTATCGAGATTATGCCAAAAGCGGTTGTCCGTGCGCTGGGCATTGTCAAACGCTCTGCCGCCCTGACCAACCGCGCCCTCAAAGATCTGGACGCCAAACGCGCCAAAGCCATTGTCCGCGCCGCATCTGATGTGGCAGAAGGCAAATTAGATGATAATTTCCCGCTTTCCGTGTGGCAAACGGGTTCAGGTACCCAGAGCAATATGAATGCCAATGAAGTTATCGCTAACCGCGCCATTGAAATTCTGGGCGGCGTTGTCGGCTCCAAAGACCCGGTACACCCCAATGACCATGTCAATATGGGGCAAAGCTCCAACGACACCTTCCCGACCGCTATGCATATCGCAGCCGCCGAGGAAATCCATCACCGCCTTCTGCCCGCTATGGCGGTTTTGCGTAATGCGCTGAACGATAAATCCCAAGAATTTAAGAAGATTATCAAAATTGGGCGTACCCACACCCAAGATGCGACACCCGTCACATTAGGCCAAGAATTTTCCGGTTATGTGGCGCAAATGGACTACGGGATTAAGCGGGTCAAAGCGGGACTAAAAGAATTAATGCCCCTTGCCCAAGGCGGCACGGCGGTTGGCACTGGCCTCAACACCAAACCAGCTTTCGCCAAAATGTTCGCCGCCGAAGTGGCGAGTTATACCAAATTGCCGTTTAAAACCGCACCCAATAAGTTTGAAGCCCTCGCCGCCCATGATGCATTCGTCTCGTGCCACGGTGCGCTCAACACTGTGGCGGCCAGCTTATATAAAATTTCCAACGACATCCGCTTTCTCGCCTCCGGGCCGCGCTCCGGCCTTGGAGAGATTTCCCTGCCGGCCAATGAACCCGGCTCGTCCATTATGCCGGGCAAAGTCAACCCGACCCAGGTGGAAGCCATGACCATGGTCTGCACCCAAGTCATGGGCAATAACACCACCATGACCGTGGCAGGTTCCCAAGGCCATTTCGAGCTTAACGTCTACAAGCCGGTTATGATTTATAATATGGATCAGAGCATTCGTCTTTTGTCCGATGTTTGCGTCAGTTTTGCAGAGCGCTGTGTCGTTGGTATTACGGCCAATGAAGACCAGATCAAAACCCTGCTCGATAGATCATTGATGCTGGTCACCGCTCTCGCCCCGACCATCGGCTATGATAATGCGACAAAAGTCGCAAAAACTGCTCACAAAAACGGTACTACTCTGCGGGTCGAGGCCGTGCGCCTTGGTTTTGTCACCGAAGCCGAATTTGACAAAGTAGTGAAACCCAAACTAATGATTGGCCCTAAAAAATGACAGACAATGTCATAAATTTCAAAGCAGCAAAGAAACGTGCGGGCTATGCCAAGAAAGAAATCAAGGCCGCAGAAAACCGCAAGAAATTTGGGCGCAGAAAGTCAGATAAACGACTAGACGACTTTGAAAAAACGCAACAAACCGAGCATATAGACGCGCACAAGCTAGATGACAAAACCTAAGCAAAAACGCTCAATATCTATCCATGCTCACCGCACGTCTATTGCGCTGGAAGTTGAATTTTGGGACGTTATAGATGAGGCGGCGGAAAAAGATGGACGCGCTTTGGCAGCGTTTATTGCGGCGCTTGATGATGAGCGCACCCAATCGGACAGCCCCCACGGCTTGGCGGCTTATCTGCGTTTATATGCACTAGAGTTTGTGCAAATACGCCATCGTTAGAATAGTCCAACCGTCAAGGCTAGCGCGCCGCACGAGGTGTAAACCACAGGCCATATAACACGCGATAACTTTATCCGCTTGCGCGTCAAGCAGTCCAGCAAGAATTACGTGGCCGCCCTCTGCCAATGCCTCAGTTATATCCGGCGCCAATACCATCAACGGCCCGGCCAAGATGTTTGCAAAGATCAGATCGAATTTATCTGTCCCGGCAATACCGTCTGCTTGCACGGCGGTAACGCGGCCACCCACATCATTGATGCAGGCGTTCTCGGCGGTTACCTCCACCGCGTCCATGTCAACATCAGACGCCAACACGGCACGGTTCAGAGATTTTGCCGCAGCAATGGCGAGTACGCCCGACCCACAACCAAGGTCGAGAATAGTCTCTGGCCAATGGGCGATTTTCTTAACCTTAGAGCGCGGCGCACATAAATCCTCGAACGCCAGTAAACAGCCCTTGGTCGTGCCGTGATGCCCTGTCCCAAAAGCCAGTCCCGCATCTATGCGTATGGGGTAAGGCGTATGCATAGGGATATTATCCCCATCATGGGCACCATAAATAAAGAACCGCCCCGCCTCAACGGGCGGCAATCCGGCTTGGGATTTTGATGTCCAATCCTCGTCCGGCAACCGGGAGATTGAATGCTCAAGCCCGGCCAAATCTAATGCATCCGCACAAGCCCGTGCCTCAGTTTCGGTTTCAAATAATGCTTGCACAAACATCATATCAGCCCCGTCTTCGAATACGGATACGGCCAAAGCCTGCATCGGCATCTCGAAGCCGAGCTGATCAGATAAATCGAAAATAACGGCATTGGAGCCGCGAATGAATAAGGCGAATGGTGGGGCAGAGTTGCTCATGCCCCCCTATACACTATTTTTCAATTTCGCGTCCATAAAAATCAAGCAACTGCCCCCGACGACCCGTTAACATAAATGTCATTTGTGTAACAAGGTCTTTCATATTGGTCACCGTTTTGCCTGTATCAGATTGCGTGATTTTCCATTGCTGTAATGCGTACACGCTGGCTTTATCAAACATTTTTCTGTGTGAGGCCTGGACGATACGGACGTTTTCCGGCGTGCCCTTTTCGTCCACATCATACATCAGTACCACAAAGCCTGAAGCCAGCGCCCCCGGCGGCATTTGGGGTGCAACTCTTTTATAGCGAAATCCATGCCCCTTTTTGAGATTTGGCCGATGCTTTATATCAAAGTTGGGCCAGCATCTGAAACAGCTTAACACATCTACCAAGTCTGTGCGCTTGATGTCGTTTTCTTTAACATATTCACGCTTGGGTGTAGAACTTTGCAAAAATGCTTTTCCCACAAGAGCGTTTGTTGGCTTTAAAACGCCGTCCATATTGGTGTATATTTTCTCAAACTCGAGCATTGCCGGGCGCCATTTCTTTAATTTCACTTGTGCCAAGGCTCGTTTGTAAATTGCTTCATAAGCACCTTTCGTATTTGACAGGTTCAGGGTTTCATAAATATCAAGGGCGGTTTGGGCATATGTTTCTGCATTTTGGTATTTTTTCTTTTTATAGACCATGCCTGATTTCTCTGACATTAAAAGTGCATAAGGTTTTGAGTGGGTTAAACCCGCAGACTGCGCCAGTTTTTCTGCACTTGCCAGCAATGCCTCTGCTTTTTTCCGTTTGTTTATCTGCGTCCAATATAAAGCAAAATCGACTTGTCTTTGTAAGCTAATCTCATTGGCTTTCGTGCCGTGTAAATTAACAAGCTCCAAGCTTCGCTCAAAAGCTTTTTCAACAGTTTTATGGCGCGAAACCCCTGTGAATGCTTTGCCAAGTACGGCATAATTATAAGCAAAATCTCCGGTTTGTTTAGAGGCGCCCAAACTGGTTTCCGAGGCCTCCCAAACGTCCTGGGCAATGACATAAGCTTGCTTGTAATCGCCGCTGTCAATTGCCGTTTTATAACTTGCGTAAATTGTCTTAAGCTCTTGTGTGCTGGCGCAGCCTGCGCGAAATGGGTTCCCTGCACGGCAAACATCAATATTAAAACACTCTTGGCAAACCAGTTTTGCATATTATCTCCCAATACTGTCATTCATCCTTGAACTTTAGTTTAACCTGTAATTGCAAGCCTGTCACGGGCTAAACACATTACCAATCCCCACTCACCGCTTGCCACAGCGCCAAGGTAGCGGCGGCGGCGGTGTCGGCGCGTAGGATCCTGGGGCCTAGGCTTATGGGGGTGCAATAAAATTTGGCGCGTAGGGTTTGGCGCTCCGCCTCTGTGAAGCCGCCTTCGGGGCCGATGAGAATTGCGGCGGGGGCTTTGATTTTGGCCAGGGTTTTGGCGGCAGGCTTTGCGTCTCCCGCTTCGTCGGCAAATATCAAGGTGCGAGTTTCGTCCCAGTCTGCCAATAAGTCCGCCAGTTTTTGCGGCTCGCCTAAGCAGGGTAGGTCGAGCCGTTCAGTTTGCTCGGCGGCTTCTATGGTATGGGCTTGCATTTTATCCATGTTGATTTTGGCGGTGGTGCGGGCGGTGATGACGGGTTGGATGAGCGCAGCGCCCAGCTCTGTGGCTTTCTCGACACTGAACACATTGCGCTTGGGCTTAATTGGCGCAAACAACAGCCAGATGTCGGGTGCAGGTTTAAAGGGGCGGGTTTGCTCGTCTACGGATAAAGTTAGTTTTTGCTTAGAAGTTTGCGAAATCGTGGCCAAATATTCACCGTCGCGTCCGTTAAATAGGCGGACTTGGTCGTCAATTTTGCGGCGCAGCACCCGCGCCAGATAATGGCTTTGAGCTTTGTCAAAGACAAGCGTGCCGCCGCACGCCAAAGCATCCATTACATATAGGCGCGGCAATTTGTAAAACTTTCTCATAGGGGCTTTATAGTCGAAATTTCTGTGCTAATCACCCCCTAATTAGTCAAGAATGTAGGGTGGATTAGGCTCTCCGCCGTAATCCACCTTTGGCACCCACCGCGCGGTGGATTACGCGCAAGAGCGCTAATCCACCCTACAGGCGAAAATGAAAGATAATTGCGTGACACAAGACCAAACCATAAAAGACAGCGTACAAGGCGGTTGGGTTGAGCATATGCCAGAACGTATGCGCCCTTATTTGCGCCTATCGCGCTATGACCGCCCCATCGGGTTTTGGTTGCTGGCTCTGCCGGGCTGGATTGGGATTTGCTTTGCGGCTTTGAGCGTCGGATTTTCGTCAGCGGATGTGAAATGGGCTGTGCTGATAGCTATTGGTGCCGTAGCTATGCGGGGTGCGGGGTGTACCTATAATGATATTGTTGACCGGGATTTGGATAAACAGGTCGAACGGACTGCGTTGAGACCTTTGCCCGCAGGGAGCGTAACCGTAAAGCAAGCTTGGCTTTGGCTGGTGATGCAATGCTTGGTCGGGCTAGCCGTATTGGCATTTTTCCCGCGCTTGGCTCAAATTATTGCCGTGTCGTCTGTGGCATTGGTGGCGGCTTACCCGTTCATAAAGCGCATCACCTATTGGCCGCAAGCCTGGCTTGGGCTGACATTTAATTGGGCGGTCTTGGTGGCTTATACGGCCAAGACGGGGGTGGTGAGTTTACCCCTGTTTTTGCTCTATGCCGGGCTGGTATTTTGGACGATTGGTTATGACACGATATATGCCTGCCAAGATGTAGAGGACGACGCCATGATAGGCGTTAAATCTACGGCACGGTTGTTTGGCGATAAAGCAAAAAAATGGATTGGGTGGCTGTATACCATTACCGTTATTTTGATATTGAACGCAGTGATTTTGACTATGCATTCAGATATGGCGACTTTTATCATCGCCCCAATTCTGGTAATATTGCCATTTGCGTTACACCTGTTTTGGCAGTTTAAGAAAATAAAACCCGATAATAACGCAAGCTGCTTGCAATTATTCAAATCAAACCGGACGGCAGGATTGCTGCTTGTTTTTGGCCTTGCTCTACCAAGCCTCGCGAATTTGTTATGATCCGTGTAGTGCGGTTAATCGTAAATGTCGGTATAAAGTCCCAAAATGGAGACCAATATGAACCCCAATATGAACCGTAGAAATTTTGTAATTGCGAGTGCGTCCTTGGCGGCGGCAGGTGGACTTGGCACAGGGGTAAGCTATGCTCATAATGATAAGGGCGAAAAGCATACTGAGAAGGATATGAAAATGAGTTCGAATATCGACTGGAAAGCTATCAAGAAATCCGAGTGGAAAACCCGGCTGACCGAGCAAGAGTTTTATGTCATGCGCAAAGAGGGCACCGAACGCCCCGGCTCTTCTCCGCTGAATAGTGAAAAACGCGCCGGCACATTTAACTGTGCCGCCTGTGGTTTGCCTTTGTTTGAAAGTGTCGCCAAATATGAAAGCGGCACAGGCTGGCCGAGTTTTTGGCAGCCAATCAAAGGCAATATCGAAACCAAGCGCGATTTCAAAATGCTGGTTCCGCGTACCGAATATCACTGCGCCAGATGCGGCGCTCACCAAGGCCATGTTTTCAAAGACGGCCCCAAACCAACGGGCTTGCGCTATTGCAATAACGGCGTAGCGCTGGATTTTGTACCGTCTTAAAGGGTGACATAATAGTTTAGATGTGGAATATCTCTTGCGAAAGTGAGACACACCTATGGCCATAGCCCGCCCGACCCACCGTAGATTATTCGCTGTGTTCGACCATGCTTATGGCCGCTTGTCGCGTAGGGCGGGGGCGGTGTTGGCGGATGTCGGGGTTAAGCCTGCACAGGCCACGGCTTTGGTGTATTTGGGCTATCATAATGGCTGTCAGTTGTCGGAACTGGCGGCGGGTGTCGGGGCAGGCAATGCAGCGGTTACCGGGCTGGTTGACCGGATGGTGAAAACGGGCTTGGTAGAGCGCCGTAAACTCCAAAGCGATGGGCGCGGCAAAACCGTGCATTTAACGCCTGATGGCCTTGCGAAACGTGAACAGGTTATGCAGCGCCTGCGCACACTGGACGAGAAACTTTCCAAAAATTTTACAGACGCGGAAATGGAAACCATCTATAAGTTCCTAAATGTTGCAAGCGAATTGGAAACTTAGTTATGGCCTATAAATCCCTACGTGAATTTATCGACAAGCTGGAAGCCGAGGGCGAGCTTGTGCGGGTCACCGAGCCTGTGTCAACCGAGCTTGAGATGACCGAGATTGGGCGGCGGTTGGTCGAGACGGGGCCGGCGGTTTTGTTTGAAAATGTGGTTAAGGAGGACGGAACGAAATCCTCTATGCCAGTCCTGATAAATTTATTTTCCAAGGTCAAGCGGGTGGCGCTGGGGGTTACTATGGGCGGGGTTGAGAGAACCACATCGCCCGAACTGCGCGAGGTCGGGGAGTTGATGGCAACATTGCGCCAACCGGAACCGCCGCGCGGTATGAAAGATGCGTGGAGTAAACTCCCTATCCTCAAGACCGCCATGACTATGAAGCCAAAAACGGTGAAAAAAGCGCCGTGCCAAGAAGTGGTGTTGCTCGGTGATGATGCTTCGCTCGACCTTTTACCAATACAAACCTGCTGGCCGGGGGAGCCTGCGCCGCTGATTACTTGGCCGCTGGTGGTCAGTAAAGGGCCGGGGGATAGTGCGCTGGACGATTATAATCTCGGCATATACCGTATGCAAAAACGCGGGCCGCGCGAGGCGATTATGCGCTGGCTGAAACACCGGGGCGGCGCGCAACATCATGCGCGGTGGAAAGATAAAAAGCCGGAGCCATTACCTGTGGCCGTGGTGATTGGTGCAGATCCCGGCACAATATTGGCTGCCGTGACGCCTGTTCCCGAAACCTTGAGCGAGTATCAATTTGCCGGGCTATTGCGCGGTGAAAAATTGGAATTAGTGGACTGTAAAACCGTGCCCCTGAAAGTGCCAGCTCATGCGGAGATTATTCTTGAGGGTCATGTGATGCTCGACGAATATGCGGACGAGGGGCCTTACGGCGACCATACGGGGTATTATAACTCGGTCGAGAAATTCCCGGTGTTTAAACTGACCGCCATTACCATGCGCAAAGACCCGATTTATCTGTCGACCTATACCGGACGTCCGCCGGACGAGCCGAGCGTGCTCGGCGAAGCGCTGAACGAGATATTCATTCCGCTCTTGCAGCAACAATTCCCTGAAATAATAGACTTTTGGTTGCCGCCAGAGGGCTGCTCTTACCGCATTGCGGTGATTAGTATGAAGAAAGCCTATCCCGGTCACGCCAAGCGGGTGATGATGGGGGCGTGGTCATTCCTGCGCCAATTCATGTATACTAAATGGATTATCGTGGTCGACGACGACATCAATGCGCGGGACTGGAAAGACGTGATGTGGGCGGTCTCGACCCGCATGGATCCGGCCCGCGACACCACAATCATAGAAAATACCCCCATAGACTATCTAGACTTCGCCAGCACCGAGCCGTCCCTAGGCTCCAAAATAGGCCTAGACGCCACAAATAAAATAGGCGCAGAGACAAAGCGCGAATGGGGCGAGGTCATAAAGATGGACGAAGATGTGGTGCGCGCAGTGACGGAGAAATGGGCGGCGATGTTTGATGTGGATGAGACGTAAATTTCTACTAACGCTCTGCCAGCCATTTTTTAAATACTTCTGCTACGACCACCGAACCTTCAGTGTTGAAATGGGTTTTATCGCGGTAGGTTAGGTGGTTGCCGACGATCCATTGGCAGGTGGTTTTAGTCGGGCAGATGGCATCTTCTATGGAGAAAAACTTTTCCGGGGGGAGGGCGGCGCGCCAGCGGGCGTCGTTTTTGTAAGATACGAAGCGCGTGAGTTCGGCCTCTAACCCTTCTCGGCGACCGTAATTTGCGACGAGTGTTTGCGGCATCTCGCTAAATTTTGGGCGCATACCAAACACCACATAATCTTGGTCATAAGCTTCGAACATGGCCTTGGTTTGATCCCATGGTCTTCCTGGAACGCCCGCTGTAGAAATCAACACCAGATCATAACGGTAGTTTTTTAGCACAGTGTCAAATACAAACCGATTATGGTCATTACAGGTTTGTGAGTTTTTGGGCAGGTGTACAGTGGTAAAAAAACATCCGGCTTTGGAAATTTGCAACAAATTTACATCTGTTAACACCTGCGACAGGCCAGGCCACAAATCTGCTGAAAAGGAGCTACCGACCAATAAATATGTCGGCTTGCCATTGTCGGGAGCCAAGGACGGGTCGTAGCATGTGCGGGGGATGTCCTGCCATGTCGCTTTTTTGACCTGATAGCAAGATCCCATGCGGTTGGTTGTTTTAAAGTCCTCCCTATAGGAAACCAACTCGTTAACCTGTGCGCTAAACCGCCATTTCCAACCCTTGCTGAACATAGCACTGGCCGAGACGGATAATAATATGAAGGCGGAAACTAGATAGCCAAAAGGCGTGCCCAAATATTTATATGGGTTGGGTTTATCGGTGCTGCGGCGAAACGGTGTTTCAACAAAACGGTAAGATACCGCCGCCAACACAATCGACGCCAATATCAACCCGCTGGCGACGGCCAATGATATGTCCCCAATGACCTGTTTAGCAAATACATAGAGCGGCCAGTGGACGAGGTATAGTGAATAGGAGATTAACCCGACAGCGACCATAGCCTTGTTGGCCAATAGGCTTTTTAATTTGGATGCAGGTGCGACAAAAATCAACAGAGCCGCGCCAAAACACGGGATGAAAGCCGTGAGGCCAGGGAAACGTATCTGGTCTGTGTAAAGGAAAATTGGCACAAGGGTCAGCGCCAATCCGAGAACGAATATAAGTTCGACCAGCATTGTTTTGCTTGGCCTATATTTGTCCAACCATACCAAAACTGCGCCTATACCAAATTCTGAGAGCCGAAATGGGGTTAAATAAAACGCGGCGTCCACATCCTTTTTCAAAACATATTCTGCTGCCAATAAGCCCACAACGATTAAAGCGGTCAATACAGCCAAAATATGGGCACGCTTTAGATATAGAACGCACAAAAATATAAGGGCTGGCCAGACCAGATAGAACTGTTCCTCAACCCCCAAAGACCAAGTGTGCAGTAGCGGCTTGGTGGCGGCGTCCGTATCAAAATATCCGGCTTCGCGCCAAAACACGATATTGGACAAAGAGATCAGCGCAAAGAAACTAACCTTGCCAAGCCGTGCCATTTGTTCGGGCGAAAAGAGGATTGCGGCGGCAGCTAATGTACCCGCGAGCGTCACAAATAATGCCGGGAACAATCTGCGGATCCTGCGTAAATAAAATGTTTTGAACGAGAATGTCCCGCCCTTGGTTTGCCCCCAAACAAGCTTTGTGATTAAATACCCACTGATGACAAAGAAAATATCGACACCAACAAAGCCGCCCGAAAACGGCGGAATTTTAAAGTGGTAAAAAACCACGGCCAGCACGGCAACAGCCCGCAGACCATCAATGTCAGGTCTGTATTTTATTGAGAACGGCTTGACGGCGGACTGCATAAATTATTTCCAGCCCGCTTCGCGCACCAGCTTCATGCCCGTGCGGCTGATGGGAACAGTTTGCCCAGAGCGTAAAATAATTTCAGATTTATTGACTTTATCAACACCCGCCTCCGCCACCCACCAAGAGCGGTGCGGTGATAGACCTGTGAGCGGCGCGGTTTCCTTGACGGCATCTGATAGCCGCATCAAAACAAGTTCGCCTCCGCGCGCCGTAATCACCCGCACATAATGGTCTTCTGCGGCTAAGGCATAAATGTCGGCACTGCGCAGGTGCGGCGGGAGGCGTTCGTAGAGCGCCGCACGCTTAGGCGCCGGATTGCCGCTCTTTTGCCTGCTTAGCAATGCGCCAATACTGGAGATTACCGCCGCAATCACCCAGACATAAAACATGGTTTGGAAGAAGTTTTTAACACTCGGCATTCCGTAAGTAGCCAAGGCCATAATCAGGATAATTGTCGACACTGCCAAAGTCGACGTTACCGATTGGACGAGCGCCATTTGCCACGGACCAAATTCGCGCTTGAGAACATAAGCAACTGCATTTGCGGCACTGGCCCCAAAACCACCCGCCAGACATAAACCAACCCAATACACGAAACGGGTAATTGGTGAGAATACAGATGTGCCGTAAGGGGCAAGTACCGTTAAAATCACGCCGGCGATTGTACAGACGGTTAGCATGGGCACCATGTTTTTAATAATGCTTTTCATATTCCCCTTATCCCGCCTTAGCACGCGTAGTTCTAACAGTGTATTTGGCAGTGTATTTGGCGCTTCGCCAAATGACAATGCCAAAAACCTGGCGCTTCGCAAGCGGTTTCTTGTGCTGTTCACGTGCCGCGAGATGCGCAGGGCGGCTGTTCACGAAGCGAATATGCATTCTCACGTATCGCCGCACCCGTCCTCAAATTTTCCCGCCATAGTCAGGTTGTTCCAATCCCGGAACGGTAATTTGGAGAACGAAATGAAACGCGAATTTAGAAATATAATGATGACCATGTTGTTGGTAACCGCCAGTGCAGCACCTGTATATGCGGCTGAAAACTACGTTAAAGAAGGCGTGAGCGGTACATCAAATATCACAGTCACCTTGAGCGGCATTAAAGACGTCAAGGGTATTGTACAGGCGGGACTTTATAACAGTGAAGACGGATATAAAAACGGCGGCAGTGTACGCGGCGCACGGGTTGAGGTAAAAGCCGACACCGTCATTATCAATTATTCCGACCTGCCGGACGGCGAATATGCCATCAAATTATTTCACGATGTGAACGGCGACGGGAAAATGGCCACTAATCTTTTCGGCATCCCGACCGAACCCTTTGCTTTTTCCAATAATGCGGTTGGTAAAATGGGACCTGCAAAATGGGTGGATGCCAAATTCACCATTAGCGGCGCGAAAACCGCCCACGCTATCACCCTGAACTAGGAGTAGAACAATGGACATGCACTTTTCACGTAGACAAGCCCTGCAAACGATTGGCGGCGGCGCAGCCCTAGGCATTTTGGCAGGGTGCGGGGTTAAAGCCGGAGCCTTGAGCGTGTCGGAAAGCTATGCCAAATCCGCCAAAAAACATCCGTGGGCACTGGGCTGGCGTTCGACCCCGGCGCGGGATTTGGCGACACCGGACATGAAATTGGTGTCCGGTAAAATGCCCAAAGGACTGTCCGGTACATTTTACCGCAACGGCCCGGCTCTGTTTGAGAGAGATGGGATCCGGCTTGAACATTGGTTTGACGGCGACGGTATGGTGCATGCCTATAATATTGACGGCGGCAATGTGTCCCACACGGGCCGCATGGTACGCACAGGTAAATATGAGCGCGAAGAAAAGGCCGGGCAATTTATGGTTTCCGCCTTTGGTACGAAAATCGAAAACCCGGCACCAATCACCGGCCCAGACGATGTGAATACCGCCAACACCAGCGTCCTGCCTATAGGTGGTGAACTGTTGGCTTTATGGGAGGGTGGTTCGGCCTACAGGCTCGACGGCACGACGTTGGAAACCATCGGCGCAAAAACCTGGGCGGCGGAGCTTAAAGGCATGCCGTTTTCCGCTCATCCAAAAATAGAGACGGACGGATCGGTGTGGAATTTCGGTCAGGATGTGTTCGGTAAGCGCATGTTGATTTATAAAATATCCCCTAGCGGAAAATTGACTGGTATGCACCTTATGAAAAATGTGCCCGGCGGTATGGTTCACGATTTTTGCATGACCAAGAGACATCTTATTTTTGTGGTACCGTCCTTTCAGGCCGTGCAAAAAGCCGACACATTTATCGGCATGTTCAAATGGCTGCCACAAGAAAGCCAGCGGGTTATCGTAGTCGAGAAAGACAATCTGGACAACCGCCGCGAATTTGAACTGCCGCCTGGATTTCAATTTCACTACGGCAATGCTTGGGAAGACACATCAGGCGATATCCGTTTTAGTGCCTGTACGGGCGATAGCGGTTTTATCGAGAAAGGTGCCCGAGCCGTAATGCGCGGGGAAACATTTAACGTAAGCCCGGCGCAGTTGACCCATATAGTGTTGCGCAAGAACGGTAGCGCAGAGATTAGCTCTGTCCTGAGCGACCGTGCTACCCATGAGTTTCCGCAACTTAATGGGCGGTTTCAAGGCACCAATGCCCGCTATCTTTATACCGTTGGCGATAACCACAAGAACGAAGTCGGGCAAATGTCTATGTTGAAACATGACCTGGAAACCGGGAAAATAGCCAGCCATAATTATGGCGCCCACAGCATAGTAGAAGAACATTTATTTATCCCGCGCCCCGGCGGTATACGCGAAGATGATGGTTGGCTCATTGGTACGACCTTAAATTTGAAAACCAAAGCCACGCGGCTCAATATCCTAAATGCGGCACGGCTGGAAGACGGCCCGGTGGCCGTGTTTGAACTACCCTACGCCGTACCGCTCGGTTTTCACGGGGCATGGAAAGGCGTATAGCAAAATAAGTTTAGCACTCATATTACAAGCACCGCCCGCTATACAAATTCATCTGTGTATGGCTAGCAAACAAAAACGACCTTGATATATGTGCATTTATATGCATATATAGGCAGATGAACAGTGAAAACCGTAGTTTATCTCCTGAACACATGGCGTTGGCGCAAACGGCACTGGATGTGTTTGACACCAAGTTTTTCAAGGCGCTTTGTGAGCCAACGCGTGTTGAGATAATCCGCAAACTTGTCCTCATAGGCGCCTGTGATGTAGGTACTATTGCGAACGGTCTTGCCCAAGACCGTTCCGTTATCTCGCGGCATTTGGCTGTGTTGGAACGGGCAGGCATTTGCCAAACCCGTAAAATCGGGCGGCGGGTTTTCTACGATTTGGACGGGCCGCACAATGTGGCAAAGGTTACGACTATTTTGGAAGCTATCAAGCCTATGGCTTATCTCTGTAAGCCGTTTGAGGATATTTCAGAGCAAAATAAAAAACAAGAAAAAGGCCCAAAAAAAGGAGTTGCGTGATGGCAGGTGTATTTACAGGCATTGACGAAAACGGGAATGAGGTTGTCTATAAGGACAAAAAGCGACATTTATGGTGGCTTGGTTATGTCGGGGTCTTTGTTTATTTTGGTACATTTTGGGGATATTTTGCGCTTGGGAAAAACCCGCTTATACTCTGGTTTCCGGCCATATATATTTATGTTATTACGTCTTTAATTGACAAAGTTTTGGGTGAGGATACCCACAATCCGCCCGAAGCCGTTGTCGAGGATATGATTAAAGACAATTATTACCGCTGGCATGTTATTGCGCATTTCCCGATTTTCTTTGCCACGTTTTTTGCTTTTGTTTGGCTGGTTGGCACGCAAGATTTGCCGTGGTGGGCAATTGTAGCGCTAATAATCGGTGTTGGTTCTGGCAGTGGTGCCATGTTGGCTTTTACCCATGAGCTTGGTCATAAAACCCGGCCATTTGACCGTGGCCTTGCCCGCATCGGCAATGTTTTAATGGGCTATGGCCATTTTAATATTGAGCATAATATGGGGCACCATGTCTGGGTCTCGACCCCCGAAGACCCGGCAAGCGCGCGTATGGGCGAAAGCATTTACCGGTTCATGTTGCGCGAAATCCCCGGCACCATTAAACGCGGCCTGCATCATGAAAAACGGCGCTTAGCCGCAAAAGGACACGGCTTTTGGTCTATTCATAATGAGGTCTTACAGATTTATTTTGGCACACTCCTCATGATTATAGCCCTAGCCTTTATTTTTGGCCCTAACATTCTCTGGTTTGTCATCCCCCATCATATGATGGGTTGGTACGCTCTGACCCAAGCCAATTATGTGGAACATTACGGCCTGATGCGGGCAAAAAAACCGAACGGTAAATATGAAAAATGCCAACCCAAACACAGCTGGAATACCAATCACCTGTGGTCAAATATGGGTCTCCTACATCTCCAGCGCCATTCCGACCACCATGCTAACCCCATGCGCCCTTACCATGTTTTGCGCGATTATGATAATGTACCCTCCCTGCCTACTGGCTATGGCGGCTGCTTCTTGATGGCCGCATTTCCGCATTGGTGGTACAGCGTCATGGACAAAAAGGTTATGGAGTGGGCCGACGGCGACATCACCAAGGTCAATATAGACCCCAAGAGCAAAGAGAAATTATACCGCAAATACGGCGGCGCGGATATGGTTGCGGCGGAGTAGTTATTGGACAATCATTGGCGCACTGGACTGGTTAAGTTTACGCGGATGAGTCCGCGAACGGAATTCCCGACATAGATTTCGTCTGCATTTTGTAAATCTTCTATGACCAAAACCTGTTCCTGCGCTTGCCCAGTGGCTATGAGCGCTCGGCGCAAGATGCCTGGCAGTAATCCGCTTGAAACAGGTGGCGTCAGCATTTGTCCGTCTTTGACAATAAATACATTTGTATAGCTGCCCTCACACAACGCACCGCATTCGTTGAACAACAAAATTTCTTTACATTCAGTTTTTTCTTTCAAACGGCTAAGTTCGCCGTCAATAAAGTGCCGCCGTGTAGTTTTGTGTGCCAGCAAAACATCACCAGACTGCACCGGATTTTTGCTCATTGCCACAGGCCAAACGATGTCCGGTCTTGTGATGTGCAGAGGTGCCGCATCCATTTTGATCGCACCCGATTTAGCGAGTTCCAACCGCACCTTATGCGCACCTGATAAATTCCTTACGGCTCGGTTTAAAGCCAAAACAATGTCTTGTCGCGCGCATTTAAATCCAAGCCGTTTCGCGGATTTCTCCAACCGATCCATATGCAAATCCAACCACATAAATCCGGTTTGCTGATGCCAGCCAAATGTCTCTATCAGGCTAAAACTATCTCGCAAAAATGCCGCCTTGAGCAGGCATTCGTCGTATTCATCTTGTGCATTGGAGTCCGCAACCACACCACTGCCAACCGCATATTGACATGTACCGTCTGGGTTTAATTTCAAAGTGCGGATACCAACATTGAACCGCGAATACCCATCCGGATCAATCAACCCAAGCGCCCCGCAATATGCCCCGCGCGGGGTTTGCTCCAGCGCACGAATGATTTCCATAGCGCGGATTTTCGGCGCACCCGTCACCGAGCCGCACGGATATAAAGCCCGAAAAATCTCTGCAATAGACGCATCTTTAATAGCCGCCTCTATCCCCGATGTCATAGTGTGCAAACTCGGGTAGGTTTCGACCATGAATAAATCCGTAACCGATACCGAACCCGCCTCGGCGATACGTGATAAATCATTGCGGAGTAAATCCACAATCATCAAATTTTCAGCGCGGTTTTTGGTGTCCTGCTGAAGTGCCTTAGCCAACAATTTGTCTTGCCCAGCCGTTTCCCCGCGCTTGACCGTGCCTTTCATAGGGCGCATGGAAATTTTTGCGCCGTCCTGTTCAAAAAATAATTCAGGCGATAGAGACACAATCTCCGCCCCATCTTGATTTTCGGCCAAACTTATGACCCCGCCGTATTTAACAGGCTGGGCAGTTTTCAACATGCCGTAAATCGCTGCCGCATTCCCTTGATATGTAGCGTTCATGGGGAAGGTCAGATTAACCTGATAGACATCGCCTGCACGTATCCACGCCATGACTTTATCGAACCGCTTTTTATAGTTTTTGAAATCCCAGATTGGCCTCAAATCATTAATCTGGCTCATTGTTTCAACGGGTAGGTCTGCATCTGTGAAACCATCAAACACACCGAATTGCAAGAGCGGGTCATCTCTGTTTTCCGGCAAAAGCCCCCGCAATTTATCCTCGAAAATATAACCCAATTCATAGGCGCAATATCCGGCCAAATATAAACCTTGCGCCCGGCAAGCCTCCATGCGCGCGAGTGCATCTTCAACGTCATCCGGCGTATGTGCCGTGATGACTTCGTGCGGGTTTTGGTACAGCCTGCGCCGCCCCTCCAATTGGTCTTCAAAAAATACATATGCGCTATTCATCATAGCAATTCCCTATACGCGCCTCATCTGCTAGGCTAGAAGCAATTGCACAAAAGAGAGATTATTATGTCAAAAATATTGCGGTCATGGTTGTTCGTCCCAGCCGATAGCGAAAAAAAACTATCCAAAGCAGGCGGGCTCGAAGCCGATGCTTTGATACTTGATTTGGAAGATGCCGTCCTCCCGGCCAACAAAGATAAAGGCCGCGACTTGGCCTGTGAATTTTTGCATAATGCAAAAACCAAATCCCAAATTTGGGTGCGGATCAACCCCCTCGACAGCGAATTTGTTAATGACGACTTAGCCGCAATCATTCCGCTCGCCCCGGACGGCATCATGCTACCCAAGCCCGACGGCCCTGTGGATATAGAAACCCTAAGCCGCCATATAGACCGATTGGAAGCTAAGCACGACTTGCCCGAAGGCGGCATTAAAATCCTACCAGTCGCCACCGAAACCGCCCGCGCCGTCATGAGCCTTGGCCTGTATCCGCGGACCCATTTGCCGCGCTTGCTCGGCCTGACTTGGGGCGCAGAAGACTTAGCAACCGACATAGGCGCTCTCACCAACAAGGATGAAGACGGTAATTTCGCCCTGACTTACCGGATGGTCCGCAGCCAAACTTTGCTCGCCGCCAAGGCCGCCGGGGTGCAGGCTATCGACACGCTTTATGATAACTTTCGCGACAAAGACGGCCTGCGCAAACGTGCTGGTTGCGCCTTCTCCGAAGGCTTCACAGGCATGTTGGCTATCCACCCTGCACAAGTCCACATCATCAATAAAAGCTTCACCCCGACCGAAGCCCAATTGCGCCACGCCGAAGCGGTTATTCAAGCTTTCAAAGATAGTCCCGGCGCCGGAGCCGTGCAGGTTAACGGCAAAATGGCTGACATCCCGCATCTCAAACAAGCGCAAAATATTTTAGCCTTATACGCGAGCACTAAGGAATAGTGTATGCCCGTACCAAGGAAGGTCTATAGGGGGCACCCAATAAATCTTCTAAAACTATCCATATTTTTTTGTGGCGTTGTTCTACTATATTACCCAAAATCGAACAGGCCGTCGTACAAGACATCTCCAAAGTCAATGCCAAGCTCTGCGGCTTCTGCACTGCTAATATAGGTGTCCCCCTCAAGTTCGGCTTGGGCCAGATATTGCGCGAACGCATCTTTTGCCGCAGATAAATCATCAAGACCAAATACGCTGTCATCAGCGACTGCCGCTTTATCTGTGAAGACAAAGCCGTCGCTTTCAGAAACAACCAGCTTGTCGCTAACAATAAGGGCATCTGCGACAACCGCATCATCAACCACCGTAAAATCTTCCGCCGCCGTAGATTTATCCCCGTCTGGAGCCTCGCCTAGGGGTGGGAAATCGAACTGGGCTGCGTCCATGTCCGCTACGGTTGTGTTACGCACCAATATCCGGTGGCCATTTAGACGCACCAGAACATTGACGCCGCTTTGGATAATGTCCAGATCAGCAAATACGAAGCCGCCATTGATCTCAATAGTATCCACACCAACCGCAAAGTCCTGGATGGTATCAAGGTCGGTGCCAACTCCGGTGAAGTCGAACACGAATGTATCAAGCTGACCACCACCCGTCATGCTGTCATTACCCGCGCCGCCAATAAGCCTATCATTTCCGTCAAGCCCAAAAAGACGATCATTGCCACTTCCGCCGTCAATAATATCAGCGCCAGCGCCCCCATTCAACAAATCATCTCCACCTTCACCGTGCAGGATATCATCTCCAGCGCCACCTAAAATGTGGTCTAATCCTGCTCCACCCCAAATCTGGTCACTTCCGGTATTCCCCCGCAAGACATCATCACCCAAATTGCCATAGAGGAAATCATTTCCGGCACCGCCAGAAAGCGTGTCTGCCCCGGCGCGGCCATATAGTCTGTCCGTAACACTGCTACCAAATATGATATCGTCGTAATTACTGCCAAGAACTCTTTCAATAGAAATATAGCTGTCCCCTGCCGCATCTCCGGCAGTTCCTCCGGATGTCAGGCTCAAGGTGACTGCGTTGGTGGCAAGCGCGTAGGACGCGGTATCTGTGCCCGCACCGCCGTTCAAAATATCAGCGCCCGCACCACCAAAAAGAATATCGTTGTTGTTGCCACCATTGAGAATATCATCGCCTATGCCGCCAATCAATGTATCGTTGCCGTCAAGGCCAAACAAACGATCATTGCCAGTCCCGCCGTCAATAGTATCGCTACCGGCACCACTATTGATGAGGTCATCTCCATCTTCCCCGTACATAGTATCATCGCCATCACCACCCAAAATGTGGTCGGCGCCACTACCACCCCAGATTTGGTCGTCTCCGGAATTACCCTTGAGGACATCATTACCAGTCCCGCCATATACGAAATCATTGCCGCTACCACCGAGAATAGTATCTACACCACCTTCGCCGTACAGAATATCGCCAGTACTGCTTCCAATAATTGAATCGTTGAAGTTACTGCCAAAAACCTGCTCAATGGAAATATAGTTATCGCCCGCTGCATCGCCAAGCGTACCTCCAGAATTTAAATTCAAGGCAATAGCTGTGACAGCTAACAAATAAGATACAGTATCCGTACCTGTACCCCCATTCAGCAAATCTGCTCCCGCGCCACCGATTAACGTATCATCGCCATCGCCACCAAACAGTTGGTCATCTCCCGCATCGCCGTTAAGCATATCATCGCCTGCAAGACCAAATATACGATCACTTCCATTGCCGCCATTAACAGTATCATTCCCGGCACCGCTATTGATCAGATCATCTCCATCTTCCCCATACATGATGTCATTACCAGCACCACCCAAAATGTGGTCAGCTCCACTACCGCCCCAAAGTTGATCGTCGCCACCATTTCCATTCAGCACATCATTTCCGAGATTGCCATAAATTAAGTCATTCCCTAATCCGCCTGAAATAGTATCTGCACCAGCACGGCCAAACAAGGTGTCCGCCAGACCGCTCCCCGAAATTGTATCGTTATAATTACTACCAAGAACACGTTCGATCGAAATATAACTATCGCCCGCAGCATCGCCTAATGTGCCACCAGAAACCAAAGACAGGGTTACAGCAGAACTTGCCAGCGCATAAGAAACTGTATCGGTTCCATTGCCACCATTTAAAACATCTGCACCTGTACCGCCAACGAGGAAATCGTCATTATCCCCACCGCTCAGAACATCATCGCCCGCTCCACCGTTCAATGTATCATTGCCAGCATCTCCGCTAAGAGTATCGTTACCTGCATCTCCATTGAGAGTGTCGGCACCATTGCCACCATTAATCACATCATTACCACCTGCACCGTTTACAACATCGTCACCGCCAAGAGCATCAAGGGTTTCGCTTGTAGCATTTCCTGTGAAATTATCCGCGTTTTCAGAAAATGGAGAAGCAGCTACTAGCGCCACATCCCCGTCAGAAAAACGGGCAAATTCAATATTGCTCAGTGTATCAGAACCATCTGCACCGCCTCCATTTTGGCTAACAGTCCAAGTGCCACCACCATTGTCAACTATTGTATAGTCCGCCGCAACACCACTAAAAGCAGCATAATCAGTGCCAGCGCCGCCGTCCAGAATGTCATCACCCACACCGCCCGTCAGAACATTGTCGACACTGTTACCAGTAATATCGTCATTGCCTGTACCACCAATTGCATTTTCAATGACGGTATTACGAGCAATAGAAATCACACCACGTATGCCGTCTACATCGGAAAACGCTTCTGCATTCAGATCAATTCTTGCATCTGCAGAATAACCGGAAAAATCTAGCGTATCAATACCGCCAGTATCCAATATACTCAGGGATGGCGCCCGAGTAAATTGACTAAAATCATGCACATCGGTTTCGGTCGAATTATACCCGTAGGTCGTATCCCCAGAACGCGTTGTTGTATTGGCACCATATAAATCCTCAAGCGCAATAATATCAGCGATTTGCGGACCAAGCACAAAACGGAAATCACCAAAATAAGCGCCATCATTTTGATCAAAATACGACATGATCGTATAAGCCCAACTGTCATTTAAATAGACATTGTCAATACCGTAAGTCGCCGCACCATTATACGGCCCCGCATGACCGAGACCAAGAGAATGGCCAATTTCATGCAAGAAAGTTTGGTAGGTATAGCTATCAACATTTAGATTGCCGCCGTTCCAGGTGGAACTAATATTCAAATCCGAACTTAGGATCGTGCTACCGCTTCTTGTGTTAGAGTTAGACGCGCCGCTACCATTATCGCGAAACACAATATCACCAGGACCCTCAACAAAAATAATATTGGCAACCTCAGACCATGCATCCAAAGCCCGGCGCGCCAACGCTTCAGCGCCAGCTGACAAAGAATTAGCGCCGCTGGCAAAACTGAAATTAATCGTCGTGGCACCACCACCGCCCGTATTATAGGAGGCGCGCGTACTGAACTCGTCGGTTAAAAAATTTGCGATACCGTCAATGTCGCGCTCTGCAAGCGGCGGAAGCTCTGCGGATGTTAAGGTATAGTCACCAGTAGAGGTGGGGTTCGTGCCATCATTATAGGCCTGAGCCGATATGTAGTAAGTACCTGAATACGTCGCCGTATATGTTAACAACGAGTTTAGCCCCGTCCCGCCATCATCATTGGTTTGTAATTCAAGCCCTGCATTGTCCAATATCCGCACCAACGGGTCTGACAAAGGACTGGCGCCGGAACCGTCCAGGGCAAATGAATACCTTTGCCCTGCAACCAAGGTAATGGCAAACCAGTCTTGGTCGGCTGAAACCTCTAATGTGTCCGAAACAGACCCACCCACAGTCAACACAGCCGTAGTCGATAAATCGCCAGGAATGTCAACAAACAAAGGTTTGTCCACGACCACGGATGATAAATTAAATTCGACAAAAAACTCCTCAAAATCAAAACTTATAGGCTCCAGAGCCCACTGGCTGAATGCCACGGAATAATTTGTGTTTACGACAATCCCTGCATCAAAATTATTGTTTGCAGGAGAGTTGGAAGAAGCATTGTCCCTCCATTCAACCGTTGAAAAATCCATTTCAGAATTTGTTGTCAAATCAGTCTGTGAGAAAAAACGCATGTCCATAATCCTTTAGTATTAATACCGCCCATATCCTACTTGTCAGCAACTGTACGCAAAACCCTCGCCAAATACAATTAAAAACATCTGTTGGGCGCGCACATTGCTGTGACACCACATTCGGGCGGTTAATTGTGAAGCCCGTACATTCGCTTTGGGCTTTTTTGGCACAGAACAGCTAAGTTTTTGTGAATAAACGAAACTCGACCTAGGCAACAGGCATTCCAGGCAATTTTATGCCGAAACATGTGTTTTTTTGGGAAATAATTTACACACCCACATAAAACAAGGGTTTATTGGAAAATAATTCTTGTTTTACGGACGTGGTTTGGCTACAAGGCTTTCAAATAAACAATTTATAGAAAAACATGACCCACAATTTAACATCAAACCCTAAAGTACTGGTAGTAGAGGCTAAGTCTGACAAATCGGCTACGCTCAACACCCTCGTCCTCCTCGGTGGTCTGGTGGTGCTGATTATTGGCATAAAAAGTATGAGCGGGTTTTAAAAGTTAAACATGGATTTTTAAGCACCCGCTCCCAGCCAGAGCGGGTTTTTTTATACGTAAAACAAGAGACAAATACATGACAAAAAATAGTGACCACATATTCAAAGGCAGCGCCCGCGCCCCTGCCCGCGCCATGATGCGGGCGGCGGGCATGACCACGGAGGATTTTGACAAGCCTGTGATTGCCGTGTTCAACACATGGACCAATATGGGGCCGTGCAATATGGATTTGGATAAATTGGCCGTGCCTGTTCGGGCAGGCATAAGGGCAGGTGGGGGCTGGCCTGTAGATTTTAACGCTATTGCCATCTCCGACGGCATCACTATGGGCAGTGAGGGTATGCGCGCCAGTTTGATGTCGCGCGAAGTTATTGCCGACAGTATCGAACTGGCCGTGCGCGGGCACTCCCTCGACGGTGTTATTGTCCTGGTGGCCTGTGATAAAACCCTTCCGGCGGCGGCTATGGCCTTGGCGCGGATGAACATTCCGGGTGTTGTGCTGTACGGCGGCTCTATCAAGCCGGGGCATCACAAGGGCAAGGACTTATCCGTTCAAGACGTATTCGAGGCCGTGGGCGCCCATGCATCCAATATAATTGATGATGCGGAATTAGAGCAAATCGAAAAAGCCGCTTGCCCCGGTGCGGGTGCGTGCGGCGGTCAGTTCACCGCTAATTCCATGGCTATGGCCATGACGTTTCTGGGTCTATCTCCCATGGGGGTCAATGATGTGCCTGCGACCGTAGACGCCAAAAACGAAACCGCGTTCAAGTGCGGCGAAGTATTGATGGAAGCCGTGCGCGAAAACCGCCTACCTCAGGACATGATCTGTGAGGCAAGCTTGCGCAACGCGGTGACGGCCATGACGGCCACGGCGGCATCGACCAATGCGATTTTACATTTGCTGGCCATTGCCCGCGAAGCCGGGGTAGCCTTTGACATTGATGTGTTCGACGAAATTTCCCGCACCACACCTGTTATCGGCGACTTGAAACCCGGCGGACAATATATGGCTTTTGATTTATACGAAGCAGGCGGGTCGGCCTTGGTCGGCAAGCGCTTGAAAGACGATGGACGTCTAAACGACGCACCGACCATTACCGGGCGCACTATGTTTGAAGAAGTTGACGACGCAGTAGAAGCTGCGGGTCAAAAAGTTGTGCGTACATTCGCCGACCCGGTTAAATCGCGGGGTGGTTTTGGTATTCTTTACGGCGACATGGCACCAGAGGGCTGTGTGGCTAAATTGGCCGGGCACGGTGATTTGCAATTCCAAGGGCCTGCAAGGGTGTTTGAGAGCGAAGAAGACTGTTTTGCCGTGGTCGAAAAGGGCGA